>JAUHZF010000407.1 GCA_030426145.1 Polyangia bacterium | reverse complement strand
CCGCCGAATCCCTCGACCGTGGTCGCGCTGGGGTGAACGTCGTAATGGCGTCCGCAGCGCGTGGTTTCGATGTCGGCCGCGGTTTGCGTGACGGGCGCTGGGGGCGCAGCGCATCCCACGAGGGCGAGGGCGAGAGCGGCTTGCACGATCGTCACGGGGCGCATGAACCCGGTTGTTTGCAGCATTCATGCCTACATGTCGCACCTTGGGCGACTGCAGGATTCCGGCAGCTTGCCGGGGTGCGTAGGTCGTCCACTACGGCTGGAATGATGCACTCATGATCCACGATTGGATCGGCGGACACCCATGCGACGCGGAACGCCGTCGACTCAGTTGTTGCCTTTGATCTGCCCGGTCGCGGCGTAGCGCAGCAGGATGCTCGCCGGCAGCAACACGGCGAGGGACATGAAGGGACTGCCACCGCCCGTCCCGCCGGTGGCGCCTCCGCCGCCGGACAGGTTTCGATAAAGGCCGAGCCCGCCGGAGACGAGCAGCGCGATGCCCGCTACGAGCGCGACCAGCCGCCCGAGGTAGCTCTTGCCGCGCGACGGTTCGCGCTTCTTCGGCATGCGCTGAACGGGCGGTGGCTCGGGCTCACGCCAGAAGCTCATGCGACCCGTTCACGGGAAGGGAACGCAGGCGCCCATGCTCGGAGGCATCGAGACCGGCGGGATGTCGTCGCAACCGGGAACGGCCGCTGCGCCGCCTGCTCCGCCGTTGCCGCCTGCTCCGCCGTTGCCGCCTGCACCGCCGCTGCCACCCGCACCGCCGCTGCCACCCGCACCGCCGCTGCCGCCTGCACCGCCGGCTCCACCCTGGCCGGCTCCACCCTGGCCGCCGCCACCCGTTCCGGCCATGCCGGTGCAGAGGCCGAGGGGCAGACCCTGGATGGTCTCGCAGGTGAGCGACGGACCGCAGTCGTCATCCGTGCAGCAGAACCGCTGACAGGCGAGAAGGTCGCTGGGGCAGCTGTAGCCGCCGATGCAGTAGGGGCCTCCCTGAGGGTTGCACGCCGCACATGCCGGCTCGGTGTTGCCGTCCGATGCCGGATAGCACTGGAATCCGGTCTCCGAGAAGTCGCACGCCTCGCCTGCGCCGCAGGGCTCGTTGGTGACCGGGTTGCACCCGTACTGGACCATGCCGCTTCCGGTGCTGGTGGAAGCGCCCGTGGCGGGGCCGACGGTGCTGGTGACGCCGGTGGAGCTTGCGCCGAAGGTGCCCGTGGAGGACTGCGACGAAGAGGACGTCGTGGTTGGATCGTCGACGGGATCCTCGCTCGAGCAGGCGTAGACGAACACGACCATCGAGCTGACGACCAGACTGGTGCGGAGCAGGGGCTTCATCGAGGTGCATGCTACGTGCAGCCGTCGGCCCGACACAACGGCTTCAGTCGACGAGCTCGTAGATGCAGCGCTGGATCCCGCAGCCCTCCGACATGCACGACACCAGATCGTCGACCTTGTCGGGCCGAACGGCGCCGACCGCACGCCGGCAGATGGTCTCGGTCAGCTCGGGGGCCCGCCAGCGCGAGCTGGCACAGTTCGACATGACGTCGAGACACAACTGGGACGCAGCGGCGGTGGCGCTGCCCGCTCCGAGGCCCACGATGAAACAGTTCTCGACGGCGTGGGAGCCGCAGATGGCGACCGAGCCGCTCCATTCGGTGAGGCAAGCGACGGCTTCACGAGCTGCGGCTGGCTCGAGGATGTCGGCGAACTGGGGGCACAGCTCGACCGTCTCGTCGAACCCCTCGCAGAAAGGCCCGCTCGGTTCTCGGAGCGACTCGCAGCGCTGAGACAGCCTGGCCCGCAGCGCATCGTTCGAACCGCTCGACGGCAACGGGGTGTCCGGCTCGGCCGGGATCTCGGTGGCTGGCTCGAGCTCGACCCCGCCTTCGAGCTCGCGTGGGGTTGCCACGGGAACCTCCGTGGGTACGACTTCGCCCGCGCCACACCCGGCCGCGAGGGCCGAAGCGAAGAGGATGAAGCGTTGGCGGTCGACGTGCATCGAGACTCGACTCCTTCCTAACCCGTCGCTCGTCCAGGTGGAGCATGAATCGGACGGGGCGGCGGGTGGGACGCGTGGTCTCGTCCTCGGCGTGAAGCTTCGTTCACGTGCGAGGCGTGACACAGGTGTCATTCTCTCGGCGTGCTTCCGACGTGAGGTCGACAGCTTAGGGCGTCGAAATCCAGGCATGGGTCTTGCGACCGAGGTTCCGAGGACCGAAAGGTCCGACCGAAGGCCACCCGTGGTTTCCCAGCACGGCGAAAGATAGCAGCAGCTTCGCGGCGAGCAATGGGGGAAACGCAAGACATTTTAGTGGCTTGAGATAAGACGAGAGCCTATGAATTGAGTGCGCGAGTTGGGGTAGTCGGAAAATCGTTTGTCGCTTTTCCGCGTCTGAGGCGTGTGATTCTACGCCGAGGCAGCCCGAGCCTTCGGAAGTCGAACGAACCCCTGGAACGACAGGAGCGGCCAAGTGCCTGGAACTGACCTGAGCTCGAACGTGAACCATGCCCCAAGCCCGACCCGGGCCCGCTTCACATGGCGGCTGCTGATCGCACCTGCCTTGGCTGCGGCCTTCGCCTTGGCGGCACCTTCCACAGCCACCGCGCAGGACATCGGTCCAGGCAAGAGCAAGCCGGCGAAGAAGGCTCCCGCCAAGCCGGCGAAGAAGGCTCCCGCCAAGCCGGCGAAGAAGGCTCCCGCCAAGCCGGCGAAGAAGGCCCCGGCAAAGGCTCCCGCCAAGAAGGCTCCGGCCGCGAAGGCTCCAGCCGTACCCGCGGCCAAGGTTCCGGCGGCGAAAGCACCGGTCGCCCCCGCGGCGAAGAAGTCTCTCGATGGCGGGGATCAGAAGGCTCCGGCCGCCAAGCCCGCGGTGGGCGACGATGGCGCCAAGGCCGCGGCTCCCGCCATCAAGTCGCTCTCCGAGGGCTTCGAGACGATCCTCGCGCCGCACGGCACGTGGGTCGAGGACGAAGCCTACGGCAAGCTCTGGATCCCGAACGAGAAGGAAGTCGGGAAGCACTTCGCGCCCTACCGCACTGGGGGCCGCTGGGCCGCGACCGACGATGGCAGCTGGTCGTGGGTGAGTGACTACAAGTGGGGCAACGTGCCCTTCCACTACGGTCGTTGGCTTTGGACCAAGGACAAGAAGTGGGCTTGGTCGCCAGGCGAGACCTACGCGCCGGCATGGGTCATCTGGCGAGTGGGTGACGCGGGCTACGACTTCGTGGGTTGGGCCCCGATGGCCCCGGAGCCCAAACCCGTGAAGAAGGCGCCCGCGGCCGAGGCCGGGAAGGCAGCGAAAAAGGAGCTCGCCGACGACGCCAAGGCCAAGACGGCCGATGCTGACGAGAAGAGTGACGCCAAGGAGCCAGCGACGAAGGCCGCACCCAAGACCAAGGTCCTGCCGTTCTACTTCGTGGCCAACAAGCACCTCTTCCTACAGAGCGTCGAGAAGTACGTGTTGACCGACCGAAAGCTCGGCCACGCCGTGCAGAAGCACTCCGAGATCTACGAGGGCAACCGAATCGAGGGCCGCAAGGGCTTCTTCAAGCCAGCCACGCCCACGTTCAGCGAGATCCGCGTACCCGCCTTCGCGATCCCGCGCAGCCGCCTGTCGGCCCTGGCCAAGGAGGTCGCTCCGCTCACGCTCGACGCCGTCCGCGGCTTGGCAGCCGCGGTGAAGCCCGCACCGGCCACCGAGCCTCCGGCGCCGGCCAAGGCCACCGAGCCCGCGGCCGAAAAGGCAGCTCCCGTAGAGAAAGAGAAGCCGGCCAAGCGCAGCTTCGCGACGCCGCCGCCCGCGAAGGGGGACGATGGCAAGACCCGCTATCGCTGCTGGTGGACCAACAGCCGCCCGCGCATCTGGCGCTGCGGCTACTGAAACGGACCCCCGAACGACGCCTGAGGGAGGAACATGAAGCGCAAACCGGGAACCGTTTACAACCCCCCAGGCCGGCCGAGCCAAGCGCCCAAGGCCAGTGGCCTCGAAGTCGGCGACATCATCGGCGGTCGCTACGTGATCGAGGAGTTGCTCGGAGACGGCGGCATGGCCGTCGTCTACCGCGCCACCAACAGCGCGACGGGCAAGCAGTGCGCACTGAAGATCTTGCGCGCTCAACTGGGTGACCGACCCGAGTTCGTGCACCTCTTCGCGAAGGAGGCCAAGGTCTCCAGCGTCATCGGCGAAAACGAACACATCGTGAACGTGTTCGACGCCGGCCTCGACGAGAAGCGCGGGATCCCGTTCATCGTGATGGAGTTGCTCGAGGGCGAGACCCTCGAGGACGTGCTCGAGCGAGGCCCCCTCGACATCGAGCTCGTGCGCGAGCTGCTCGCGCAGCTTCGCAGTGCCCTCGAGCAAGCGCACCAAGCCGGCGTCGTTCACCGCGACCTCAAGCCGAGCAACCTCTTCATCAGCACCGATCGCAAGGGCCAGCCGCACCTCAAGGTGATGGACTTCGGCATCGCCAAGGTCATGGAGGGCGAGGCCATTCGCACCGCCACCCAGATCGGCACCCCCGCCTACAACGCGCCAGAGCAGATGGGCTCGACGACGCGCAAGCTCGCGGCCAAGCAGGGCATCGTCATCGCGTCGGGCGTGTCTCCCGCGACCGATGTCTGGGCCCTCGGGCTTCTCTCCTACGAGATGTTCACCGGCGATCTCCCCGGTCAGTACTGGGGGGTCGAGACCCTATCCGAGCTGCCCATGAAGGTCGCTTTCGAGGAGCACGAGCCGGCCAGCCTCCGAGCTGGGCGCAACTCGGCGCTCCTCCCGCCCACCTTCGACACTTGGTTCGCGCAGTGCCTTCGCAAGGACGCGAGCCACCGCTACCAAACCGCTGGCGAGGCCATCGATGCGCTCTTCGCGCTCCTCGATGGGGACGACGTGGCCGAGGTTCGCGACGACGAGCTGGTTCAGGCCGCGTCGACGCGCGTGGTCTACGAGGCCCCAGAACGGCCGTCCCGCCCCGTCGACCGCAAGGCCGCGAGTGCACCGCCGCCACTCCCTCCCTCGAGCTCGCCCGCCATCTCGGTGATGCCCAAGGAGGAGGACGAAGAGCCGACCCGCCCCCGCAAGGCCATGGGAGGCAGCACGGGTAGCCCCGTAGCCGTCACCGGCTCCGAGGCCGGCGCCGAGAAGAAGAGCTGGGGCTTGGCCATGGCGGTGTCCCTGGCCGGACTCGCGGCCGCCGCCGTGGTCGGCCTCGGCATGAAGAACGAGACCGCACCCGCGACGGCCAAGACCTGTGGCCCCAGCTCCGACATCGCTGAGTGTCGCACTGCGTGCGAAGGCGGCGACCTGGCCGGATGTCGTCGCGTCGGCGACGGCTATGCGAAAGGCAAGGGGATCGAAGCCGATCCGACGCAGGCCCTGGGCTTCTACGCGAAGGCCTGTGGCGTCGAGCAGCTCGGAGAGAAGACGGCGCCGGAGCAACGTCGCGCGTGGATGAAGGGGACCGAGTCGGCCGGCTGCGGCGAGGGAACCTGCGTGGCCGAGGCGTGCCTCTCGCTGGCTGACGCTTACGCCACCGGCACCGGCGTCGACAAGAACGCCCTCGTCGCGGGCTCCCTCTTCAAGCGGATCTGCAGCTACGGCATGGACGGCGAGACCCCCCGCGGCGTGCTCGGCTGCGTGGGCCTCGGCCGTCAGCGCGAGAAGGCGGGCGAGCTCGTCGCGGCCCGCAACTACTACAACGCCGCCTGCGCGGGCGAGCAGACCAGCGGCTGCGTGGCGCTTGCGCAGGTGCTCGAGCGCGGCGACCGCCGTGGCGAAGGCCGGGACGAGAAGCGCGCCCGTGAGCTCTACCAGAAGGCCTGCGATGCGGGCGATCTGGAGGGTTGTACCTTCCTCGGGCGTATGGTCGAGCTCGGCAAAGGCGGCTGGAAGAGCAACGCGACCCAGGCGGTCTCGTTCTACAAGCGTGCCTGCGACGGCAACCTGTTGCTGGGATGCGTGAAGCTCGCCGAGGCCCATCGTCAGGGCAAAGGTGGTCTGGCCCGCGATACCGTTCGCGGAGCCGAGCTGCTGACGTCGAGCTGTGATGGCGGTGAGCCACGCGCATGCGCCGACCTCGTCGGCATGATGCTCGCCGAAGAGGGTGGTCTCACCCGAGACGAGAAGAAGGCCTTCGAGTTGAGTCGCAACGCCTGCGAAGCGGGCTCTGCCGAAGCGTGCGCCTGGTACGGCACGATGTTCCGCGACGGGCTGGCCGGTCTTCAGCAAGACGAGGACGAGGCGCGTAAGCTCTTCGACCGCGCGTGCAAAGAAGGTTCGGCTCTCGGCTGTGTATGGCTCGCGGAGACCGACGCCGCGAACAGCAAGCTGGTCGGACTCGAGCTCGACAAGCTGCTTCAGACCGCCTGCGACGACGGGGCCATTCGAGGCTGCAACCTCCTCGGCGAGTACGCCTTCGCAGGCGCCAACGGCATCGCCAAGGACGAGGAGCGCGCGGCGGGCCTGTTCGGGCGCGCCTGTGACGGCGGTCACATGCGCGGCTGCAGCAATCTGGCGAACATGTTCTACTCGGGGCTCGGTGGCCTCGAACGCAGCCAGGCCGAATCGCTTCGCCTCAACCGCAAGGCCTGCGAAGAAGGCAACGACGCGGTGGGCTGCGCAAGGCTCGGCACGCTCTACGCCATCGGCGGTGACCAGACCAAACAGGACCTCGCCAAGGCATCCGAGCTCCACCGAAAGGGCTGCGCCAAGGGCGGCGGAGACGAAGAGCAGCAGAAGCGCTGCGAAACCCTCAAGAAGCTCATCGAGCACAAGGGCGACGTAGAGGCAGCCCTCGCCGACATGGCGGAAGACGCCGAGTCCGGCGACGGCGACGGCGCCGAAGAGACGAAGTAGGGGCTCGTACTCGGGCTCGGTCTCGTACTCGGGCTCGTACTCGGGCTCGTCCTCGTACTCGTGCTCGGTCTCGTGCTCGTGCTCGTGCTCGTGCTCGGTCTCGTGCTCGGTCTCGTGCTCGGTCTCGTGCTCGGTCTCGTGCTCGTGCTCGGCCTCGAACCTCGAACCTCGAACCTCGAACCTCGAACCTCGAACCTCGAACCTCGAACCTCGAACCTCGAACCTCGAAGCCGAGGACGTCGAGAACGTCGGCGGCTTTTGCTTCGGGGGCTTCCTCTCGCAGGCCCTCCCAGCCTTGCCTCGTGCTCGCGCGCGTCAAGACACCGCGCTTCGCGCTTCGGCCCTCGGTCGCTTCGCTCCCTCTGACCGAGTCTTGACCCACGCTGCGCGCGAGGCGGCGGGGGGAGGGCCCGCGAGAGGAAGCGGCTCGTGGTGAGTTCGCAGCTCGGCGGGCGGAAGGAGCTTCTCGATGGAGAAGAGCAACGTTGGCGTGCGCCAGCAGCAGCTGCAGCAGCAGCAGCAGCAGCAGCACGCGTTTGGGTTCGAGCGGTATGACGTCTACCGGCTCGCAGTGGAGGTGAATCGATGGTTCGCGTCGGTGAAGATGCCTCACGGACGCAGTCACCTGCGCGACCAAGGGATGCGGGCGGCCGATTCGGTGGTCTGCAACATCGCGGAAGGGATAGCCAAGGGTCCGCGGGGTCGGGCGGGGCGCAACAGCTTGCGCATCGCGCTCGGCGAAGCCGGAGAGCTTTGCGCAGTGCTGGATTGCGCCGCGGTTCCCGGTGGGCTCGAGGCGCAGCGCAAGCTGCGACGCATCGGGGCGATGCTCTCGAAGATGACGCGTTGAGCTCCGGAGGGGAGGCTGCGCTTCGGCGCGGCCTCCTCCGCACACTGAGGCCGTCGAAGGACACGATGGCAGCCGTTGAGGGGCCGCGGGCGCCCTTAGAAGGGTGCAACGACAGCCATCGTGTCCTTGTGCGCCGCTCGCTCTCGCTCTCGCTCTCGCTCTCGCTCTCGCTCTCGGCCTCGGTCTCGGCCTCGGCCTCGGTCTCGTCCTCGAACCTCGAACCTCGAACCTCGAACCTGGAACCTCGAACCCGGAACCTCGAACCTGGAACCTCGAACCCGGAACCTCGAACCCGGAACCTCGAAGAGGGCGACCGGGGCCCGTGAGCCCCGGCCGCCGCGGTGGGCGTCAGCTGGCGCGTCGTCGCCGCGAAGCGGCGAGCTTGAAGGTGATGGCGACGAGCCGGTCGACCTGGTCTGCGACCTCGGCGCCTGCACCCGGTTTCACGAGACCTCGTGCTTCGGCCTGGAGGAGCGTGAAGACGACCTCCCGTGCGGAGCCCATCGCGTCATCGAGGCGATTGAGGCCTTTGCGTTGTCGCTGTCCGATGCCTTCCCAGAGATTGCAGCCGACGCTGTTGCCAGCGCGGCGCATCTGGTCGCCGAGGTCGGCATCGCGCTTGGAGACCTGGTCTGCCACCCGAGCCACCTCGGGCAGCACCTGCAGTGCGAGTCGTTGAACGTAGAGCATTGAGATGAAGTTCCTCTCCGCGA
>JAUHZF010000406.1 GCA_030426145.1 Polyangia bacterium | reverse complement strand
CCATGTGCAACGAGACGACCGAGGCCGAGAACGAGGCTTACCTCGCGAAGACGAGCCAGCTGAGCCGCCGGGAGCTCGCCGCCGGAGCGGCCGCAGCGGCCGTGCTCGCGAGCTGCGGGGGTGACGTGAAGCCCCCTGCGGCGGGGCCCGCGCCAGCGCCGACCGAGCCCGCGCCCGCCGCGAGCTCGGTCGAGCGGGAGGCGGTGACCATCGACACCCCCGATGGGCAGGCGGATGGTGTCTTCTTCACCCCCAAGGAGGGCCGCCATCCCGGGGTCGTCGTCTGGCCCGACGTCGCGGGGCTGCGCGAAGCCTACGAGACCATGGGCGCCCGGCTCGCTGAGGCAGGTCACGCGGTGCTGGTGGTCAACCCGTACTACCGGGCCGCCAAGGCTCCCGTTCTGGAGACTTTCGCCGAGTGGCGCACCGAGGCCGGGCAGCAGAAGATTCGGCCCATGCGCGAAGCGCTGACGTCAGAGGCCGTCAGCGCCGACGGCGGAGCGTACGTCGCGTGGCTGGACGCGCGCCCGGAGGTGGACACCAACCGGAAGATCGGAACCACGGGCTACTGCATGGGTGGACCCTTCACCTTCCGCACCGCCGCGGCATCTCCGCGGGTGGGCGCCATCGGCTCCTTTCACGGCGGAGGGCTCGTCACCGAAGAGGAGACGAGCCCCCACCTGCTCTTCGCGACCATGAAGGCCGCGGCCCTGGTCTGCGTGGCCCAGAATGACGACGCCCGTGCGCCGGACGACAAGACCCGGTTGCGAGAGGCGGCTGAGGCGGCATCGCTTCCCCACGAGATCGAGGTGTATCCGGCGCAGCACGGATGGTGCGCCATCGACTCGCCCGTCTACGACGAGGCGCAAGCCGAGAAAGCCTGGTCGCGCCTCTTGGCCTGGTTCGGCGAGCATCTCTGAGCGCGCGATGTTTGGTTGGTCCTTCGCGGCGCGCAGCGTCGAGGATTTCCTCGCGGTGGTGCGTGGCCTGGAGCGCCACCGCTACCTCGGCGAGGTCGATCACCGTTTTCACTGGGCCATCGACGTGGCCCTCTACCGCGCTGGCGTGGAGGCCTCCGCGCCCCACGTGGAGCGCATGCGCGTGCAGGCCGATGCGCTCGAGCTCGGGTCACGGGATCCTCGGCTCTGGCGGCGGGCTTCCGCCGATGAGGTCGCTTCGGCGCTCGAGCTCTTCTGGCTCGACGCCGGGCCCCGTGGCCGGACGGCCCGCCGTAGCCTCGTGGAGGTGCTGCGCGAGGCGGAGATCCCGGCTCCCGAGCACACGCCCTTCGAGAGCGAGATCGACACCCCGCCCCACCCAGAGCTGATCCAGCTCGATTGGGAGCTGCGCGCGGTCGACACGCTCGACACCGAACGTCACAAGGGGGCTTTGCGCGCCATGGAGCAGGCCGAGGACGAGGTGGACCCATCGAGCCCCGTCTACGTGGAGGGGCCCACGCTGTCCGAGGTCGAGCTCGATCGGCCACTCCCGCGAGGCCTCTGGCCCGGCGATCCCATCTTCTGGGCGAGCGAGCCTTACAGCTACGCAGACTACGTCTTTCGAGGGGTGGCGAAGCTCGCCAAGCTCGATGAGCCCCCGCTCGGGTACCACGACATCGACCAGCTCTGACGGGCAGTCGACAGGGCCCCCGAGGGTCATTATCTAGGGGCTATGCCCAAGGTCGTCAGCGAAGCCGAGTTCGAGCAAGAGGTCCTGCGCAGCGAGCTGCCCGTGCTCGTCGACTTCTTCGGAGACTGGTGTCAGCCGTGCAAGAAGATGGACCCCGAGGTGGCCGCCCTCGAGCAGGAGCTGGAGGGCAAGGCCAAGGTGGTCAAGGTCGACATCGACCAGTCGCCGCGCCTGGCTCAGATGCTGCGCATCCAGTCGGTCCCGACCTACGTGGTCTTCGCCGAGGGACGCCCCGCGGCGGCCGAACAAGGTGTGGTGCCGCGGGCTCGGCTCCGGGCCCTCATCGAGCCCTTCTTTCCCCGGGCGGCTGGTGCGATCCGCGCTCCCGAGCTCGCCGCGCTCCTCCAACAGAAGGGGGCGGTCGCCGTCGACACGCGCGACGCCCATTCTTACGGCCGCGCTCACATCCCGGGCGCGGTGCACATGCCCCTCGAGGAGATTCAGGGTCGCCTTGCCGAGCTCCACATGCTCGGCACGGCCGTTCTCTATTGTCGCAGCGGCGACAAGGCGAAGGAGCTGTCCGAGACGCTCCAGGCCGACCAGATGGGCGTGCCCTTCCTCGAGGGGGGCTTTCTCGGTTGGGAAGCCGAGATGCTTCCCATCGAGCGCGATTGACGCCTAACGAGCGGCGTAGGCGGCCAACGCGGCGCGGATCACCTCGCGGACCGGCACGCCCGCGTTCGCGGCCAGGGTCGCGCATCGGTCGAACTCGGGTTTCACCTGAGCCGGACCGTAGGGGCCTCCGCTGACCTTGACTGGAACGACACCGTACGCGGTGTCGACGTCGACCGTCTCGCGGGGGCGCACGCGACGGGATACGGGCTGGAAACGAACGCCGATCGTCGTGGTCTCCTGCATCAGAAGCCCAGCGAGGTGATCGCCGCGTTCGCGCGGTCCGAGCGCGCAGATGGTGAGCGCGGGGCGCCCCTTCTTGGTCGTGGTCGGAATGGCCCACGCGTCGAGCGCTCCGGCGTCGAGCAGCCGGGCGATGGCGTGACCCGCGAGCTCGCCGGTCATGTCGTCGACGTTGGCCTCCACCACGACGTGCGTGAGGTCGTCATCGTGCACCGCATCGGGCGTGCCCAGCACGACCCGCAACAGGTTGGGGCGGTCGGCGAAGCGCTTGGTGCCCACGCCGAAGCCCACGTGCTCGGGCACCAAGCGAGGCCACCGCGCGAAGCGTCGGGCTACGGTGGCAGCGATGGCGGCGCCGGTGGGGGTGACGAGCTCGGCCTCGAGCTCCACCCCGTAGGTGGGAACGCCCGTCAAACAGCGCACCGTGGCCGGCGCGGGGAGAGGGAGCACCCCGTGTTGGGCCCGCACGAAGCCGTGCCCCATGGGCAGGGGTGAGAGCACCACCTCGGCTTCGAGGTGAGCGATGCCGGCCGCCGCGCCTACCACGTCGACGATGGCGTCGACGGCGCCGACCTCGTGGAAGTGGACCTCCTCGATGGGCATGCGGTGCATCTCGGCTTCCGACTCTGCGAGCCGGAGAAAGATGGCCTGAGCCAGACGCTTCACGTCGGGGGCGAGCTCTGCGGCCGTGAGCATCGAGGCGATGTCGCGGTAGGTGCGCGACGGCTGCTCGCCGTCGAGCTCGACGTCGACCTTGCAGCCCACGATGCCGCTGCGCGCGTCGTGAGCGAAGTGAACCCGGTAGCCGTCGAGAGGCAGGGCCGACCACGCCTTCTCGAACACGGCCGGGGCCACGCCGAGGTCGGCGAGCGCCGCGATGGTCATGTCGCCAGCGAGCCCGCTGAACGCGTCGAAGAAGAGCACCTTGCCGCGCCCCTCGCCGGCCGCGAGCGCACGCTTGGGCGTGAAGGTCTCAGGAACGCGCCCATGACCGTGACCGTCGTGGTGATGGCCATGCCCGTGGTGGTCGTGATCATGGCCATGACCATGGTGGTGGTCGTGACCAGGGCCGTGATCGTGATCGTGTTGGTGATCATGATCGTGTTGGTGACCATGATCGTGTTGGTGACCATGATCGTGTTGGTGATCATGGCCGTGGTGATGGTCGTGCTCGCTCACTTGGGGTCGCTCCCGGAGGTGCGCGGCAGCATACGATGCAGGGCCATGGCAGCGCCGAAACCGTTGTCGACGTTCACCACCGTGATCCCGGACGCGCAGGAGTTGAGCATGCCGAGGAGGGCGGTCAGTCCGCCGAAGTTGGTTCCATATCCCACGGAGGTGGGCACGGCGATGATGGGGCCGGCGACGAGGCCTCCCACCACGCTCGGCAGCGCGGCCTCCATGCCCGCGAAGACCACGACCGCGCTCGCGTCGGACATCTCCTCCGCGCGCCCGAGCAGGCGGTGCAGGCCCGAAACGCCCACGTCGTAGATCTTTCGGTGCGCGAGCCCGACGGCGGACAAGGTCTCCAGGGTCTCTTCTGCGACCGGGATGTCGCTCGTGCCGGCGCAGACCAGCGCCACCGGGGCGCAGGGACGCTGCGGGACGGGGTGCTGCTCGAGCCAGAGGGTACGTGCGACCGGGTTGTGGCGGCCTTCGGGGTAGGCGCGACCGAGCACTTCGGCCGCCACCTCGTCGACGCGTGTGATGAGCACGTTGTGCCCACCGCGCACCATCTCGGCCGTGATCTCGACCATCTGCGAGGGGCTCTTGCCCGCACCGAAGACGACCTCGGGCACACCCTGGCGAAGGGCTCGGTGGTGGTCGATGGTGGCGACGCCGATGTCGCGGTAAGGCAGCCTGCGCAGCTCCTCGAGGGCTGCGGCCACGCCAGTGTCTCCGCGCTCTACCGCGCGAAGCAGCTCTTCGAGGCGCTCCGGATTCACGCCGGAGACTTAGTCCATGCGGACCGCACTGCCTACCGAGTCGGTGGTTTGACCTCTCGGCGCCGCTCGCTCAGGCTCGTCGACATGGCATCCTCGTCGATGGACGCAAAAGTCGAAGAGCTCGAGACCCTGGCCGCGCAGGTCGTGGACCGCGCCCTCGACCGAGGGGTGGACGTGGCCGAGGCCATCGCCCGCGCGGGCTCCGAGCTGTCGACCAAGGTGCGCATGGGCGAGCCTGAGCTCGTCGAAGAGGCCGGGCACCGGGGCATCGGGCTCCGGGTCATGAAGAACCAACGGGTGGCCCTCATCTCCACCTCCGACCTCACCGAAGCTGGTCTGCAGCGGTTCATCGACGACGCCATCGAGCTGGTCGAGGTGTCGCAGGAGGACCCCTTCGCCGGTCCGGCCGATCCGGAGCAGTTGGCTGACCCCGTGCCCGCCGCCGACGGTCTCTTCGACCCCGCCGTCGACGAGGTCGACGCCGCGACGGCCCTCGACTGGGCCAAGCGAGGCGAGGCGGCGGCCCGCGCCGCCGACGAGCGCATCACCAACAGCGACGGCTCCACCTTCACGCGGGCCTCGGGGGCCTTCGCGATGGTCCTCTCCAACGGTTTCCGTAGCGGCTATGCGACCTCCTACGCCTCGCTGGTGGTCACGCCCGTCGCCGACGATGCCGACCACAAGAAGCGCCGTGGCTTCCACTGGACCGCGCGCCGTCACCTCGCCGAGCTCGACGCTGCGGAAGCGGTGGGTGAAGAGGCGGCCCGGCGCACGGTTCGGCTCCTCGGTGCCAAGAAGGTGCCGAGCTGCGAGGCGGCGGTGGTTTTCGACCCCGACGCGGGGCGCTCGATCCTCGGCATGTTGGCGGGGTGCATCATGGGCAGCTCCATCTGGCGCAAGCAGAGCTACCTCCGTGACCGCATCGACACCGAGGTCGCGAGCTCCCTCGTCAACGTCGTCGACGACCCCTTTCTCCCCAAAGCACCCGGCTCCCGTCCTTTCGACGGCGAAGGCCTCGCGTCGCGGCGCAACGTGGTGGTCGAGAACGGCGTGCTGAAGACCTACCTGTGTGATTGTTACAGCGCTCGAAAGCTCGACCGTGAGTCCACCGCCAGCGCGAGCCGCGGTGGCGGGGGCGGGGTAGGACCGGGGACCACGAACTTCGTGCTCCAGCCGACGGACCGCCCTGCCGACGACATCATCAAGACCACCGAGAAGGGCTTGTTGGTGGTGCAGATGATGGGCTTTGGCTTCAACGCCGTCACCGGGGACTTCTCGCGCGGTGCCTCCGGCTTCTGGATCGAGAACGGGAAGATCACGCACCCCGTGTCCGAGGTCACCATCTCCCTCAACGTCGACGAGCTCTTCAAGCGGATCGACGCCGTGGGGGACGACCTCGACCTGCGCACCTCCACCGCGACGCCGACGTTCCGCGTCTCGCGCATGACGATCGCTGGCTCCTAGAGCGGAGTCGGTCGGGTTTACGACGACTCCGCGGAGTCGCGGCTTCTCGATCTCGGGCTCGCGCTCGATCTCGGGCTCGCGCTCGATCTCGGGCTCGCGCTCGATCTCGCGCTCGATCTCGCGCTCGATCTCGCGCTCGATCTCGTGCTCGTGCACGATCTCGGGCTCGGGCTCGGGCTCGACCTCGAACCTCGAACCTCGAGGACCTCGAACCTCGAACCTCGAACCTCGAACCTCGAACCTCGAACCTCGAACCTCGAACCTCGAGGACCTCGAACCTCGAACCTCGAGGACCTCGAAGGTCGAGGCCGAGCACGCCCGACGCTCCGCTCAGGGTGGGCTGGCGCCGGGCGTCGGGGACGGGTTGCGGTGGAAGCCCTCCGGGTCGGCGACGTCGGTCTCCGGGGTACGACGCTCGACGCTCTCTCCGGCCTTGGGCTTCGGGAGTGGAGGAAAGCGCGACACCACCCGGCCATCGTCCCGTTCCAGCGCGAGGGGCTCTCCGCCGTTGGCGAGGCCGTGGGTGGCGATCTCTTCCACCGTGACGAGGATGGTGTCGGGCGCCGGGTGTGGGTCGTAGAAGCTCGCCGGGTCGTAGCCCTCCGCCACCACCAATGCGTAGCGTCCCGGGGGCACCGTCACCGCGGGCAGCGCGGCGCCGCCTGCGGGGTCGACGAGGCGGTAACGCGAGAGGTCGGCGGGGGCCAGACCATCGTTGTAGAGCTCGACCCACTCTTGCTCGGGCTCGAGCCCCACCGGATTGGCCATGACCTCGGTGATCACCAGGTGCTCGGAGGCCGGCGCGGTGATGACCGAGAGCTGGGCCTCGTCTCGACGTCCGCCGTCGTCGATCCAGACCACACGGAGTTGGTGCGAGGTGTTTGGCACCAAGCCGCGCCGCACGAAACGGCTCGACGTGGTGACCCACCCGGGGGGCGCGAGCGGGGCGCCGAGGGGAAGGTCGTCGGCGGCGATCGCCCAGAGGTGCCAGGCGTCTCTAGGAAAGAGATGGATCCGGTCATCCTCCACGGACAGACACCCCGGGCCGACGCTGCGAAGACCCTCGGGGCACTCCGTGCTCGGGGGGGAGGGAGAGAGCTGCGGGGACAGGAGCTGAGGCGTGAGCCAAAGGGTTTCTGCGCCCACGTCGACGCCCAGCGGACTCAACTCTTCGCCGTCGTGACGCGGCGCCCGAAGGGTGATGCAGCCTGGGCCGTCGCCCGCATCACTCAGGCCGAGGCCGACCTCCACCGGACGGGCGGTCGGTGTGAGCGATGCGGCCACCACGTCACCAGCCAGTGCAGTATGACCGCACCACACACCGAAGAGGCTTTCGCCGTAGCCGCCACCGGGGGGAAAGACGAAGTCGAGACCACGGCCATCGTCGACCACCTCGAAGGAGAAGGCGCCTTTGGGGTCGCCGCTCGCGACGGCGTAGGACCCCGGCGAAAGCCGAGCGACCGGCGCGAGCACCACCCCGTCGGTGTCGAGGTAGCGCACCGTCTCCACGATGCGCTCGGACAGAGCCATCGACACGTCGTCACGCGCGAGCTGACCGAGGTGGGCCGCGCCAACGTCTCCCGCCACGAGCACGAATGCCTCTGGATCCGTTGCCCCCACGACGCGAAGGCGCACGATCGGTGGCACCGCCGCGGTGTCCGCGTCGGGGAGCGTGCGCACCACGAAGGGAGCATCGTCGTCGGGAGGCTGTGCCGTGGGGGCGCAGCTCTCGTGCGCAGCGGGAGGTAGATCGGGGGCGCAGGCGGCCACGAGGAGGAGGGGGACGAAGCGGGTCATCTCACCCCTTCATCGGTCTGGGCCTCGGTCCTCTAGCGGTCGATCACGTCTCGTTCGGATCGTCGTAGTGTGAGGCCAGCTCCAAGGCCTGCTTGCGGAGATCCTCATGGGCCAAGAGCTTGCGCATCAAGGTCCAGAGGTCAGGGTCGGCGAGCACTTGCATGGGGCTCTGGCCCTTCTTTCGCCCTCGTCGTTTGCGCGGCACGGAACCAGCTCCCTGAGCCCGCAGCTTCTCCATCATCTTGATGGATCGCTTGGTGGGGAACTGCTCTTCGTCCTCCCACGCCATCACCACCGCAAGCTCGAGACCCAACGCCTCAGCGAGCTCGCGTGTCGTGCAACGAAGTTCCTTGCGGAGCGCCTTGATGTCGTCGGGCGTCACTCTTCCTCGTCATCCGCGCCGTCGTCTTCGAAGTCGTCGTCGTCATCCTCTTCGTCGTCCTCGTCTTCGAGGTCGTCGTCGGGATCGTCGTCTTCGTCTTCTTCTTCGTCTTCGTCGAGATCGTCATCGAGGTCGTCCTCGTCGTCGGTCTCGTCGTCGGTCTCGTCGTCGGTCTCGTCGTCGGTCTCGTCGTCGGTCTCGGTCTCGGTCTCGGTCTCGGTCTCGGTCTCGGTCTCGGTCTCGGTCTCGGTCTCGGTCTCGGTCTCGGTCTCGGTCTCGGTCTCGGTCTCGGTCTCGGTC
>JAUHZF010000039.1 GCA_030426145.1 Polyangia bacterium | reverse complement strand
TCCTGCACGAGGCGCACGCTGCGGGGGCGACCTACGTTGATGGGAACCACCGACGCGGGAAAGAGCACCGAGTTGCGAAGCGGAAGGATCGGGAGCGCCTCGAGGCGCGAGCTGTCAGGGCCTTCTGACGCCATGGAGCCAGCCTAGTACACCTACTCCAACCCATCGAGGGGGAAGGAGAACGGCCGTATCACTGGAGGTCTTCGATTTTCCAGCGGCCGTCTTCGCGGACGAAGAGCACGGTGCCGTTGGCGCCGTAGGGCATGGCCGCTCGGTCCTCGGTCTCTTCGATCTTCGCCGTGGGCAGGGCGCTCTTCACCGCGTCGATGAGCCCGGTGATGTAGGGCTTCTGCTCACCAGCCCAGGAGTTCTTCAGCTTCTCGGGCGTGAGGGGCGCCTTCTCGGCATCGCCGGACTCGCCCCACATGGCCTCGGGCTTTCCTTGCCGCTCCGCCTCGGGCACGTAGCGCATCAGCACGTCGAAGCGTTGGCGCTCGAAGGCGCGAATGAAGCCCACGATGGCCTGGCGTGGGGTGGCCTGGCCGTAGCGGTCGATGCCGGTTCCGTCGACGACCCAGCGGCCCTCTTCGTAGACGAGCTCGAGCTGGTCCCCTCCGGGGGCGACGACGGTGGCCGTCACGACGGGGGTGTTGCCCGGACGCGCCAACGAGCGCGCGAGCTCTCGTACGTCTTCCGGTCGCTCTTCGACCATCCGGCGGAAGGCCTCCCGTGAAATCTCACGCTTCGCCTCATCGCTGAGGAGCAGATAGGCGTCGTCTGCGCGTCCCTCGTTGAGCGCCGTCGAGTAGGCGTCGAGGGCCGCGGCCGGGCTCGTGGTCGCGCCACTGCAACCGCCGAGAAGCGCTGCACCGAGCGCCATGGCCAGGGTCGTACCGAGCCGATTCATAGGCCTAGACAGCTAGCGCTGGCGCCCTGGCGTGTCCATGGCCGTCACCCACGTCGGCGATCCACGATGAGCGGCGTCTCGGCGGCCTCGCCGAACGAGAAGGCCTGACGCACGCGCACGGCCGTCGGGTCCACCCCGTCCGGCTCGTGCACGTGAAGCAAGGCAAGGGGCTGGCCTTTCTCGACCGCATCGCCACGCTGGCAACAGAGCTCGATCCCCACTGCAGGGTCGACGGCTTGGTCGGCCCGCGTTCGTCCCGCTCCCATGCTCACCGCCGTGAGGCCGATCTCGAGGGGGTCGATGCCCACCACGGTCCCGGCTTCGTCGGCCAGGACTTCCACCGTGTACTGGGTCGAAGGCAGCTTGTCGGGCGTCTCGACGACGCTCGGGTCGCCCCCTTGTGCCTCGATGACCCGCTCGAAGACGCGTGCCCCTTCCCCCGACACGATGGCTGCCTCCAGCTTCTCGATGGCCTCGGCCTCCGTCGAGGCCGCGCCTCCGAGGAGAAGCATCTCGGCCCCGAGGGCGAGGGTGCAGGCACGCAGGTCGTCGGGGCCGTCGCCGTGAAGGATCTCGATGGCCTCGCGGGTCTCGATGGCATTGCCCACGGTGCGACCGAGGGGCGCCGACATGTCGGTGAGGATGGCGCTCACTTGCTTGCCTGCCCCCGTGCCGACCCGCACCAGGGCATCGGCGAGGGCGCGCGCGTCCTCGACGGTCTTCATGAAAGCGCCCCGCCCAACCTTCACGTCGAGCACGAGGGCATCGATCCCTTCGGCGAGCTTCTTGGACAGAATGCTGGCCACGATGAGCGGGATGGCCTCGACCGTGCCCGATACGTCGCGCAGGGCGTAGATGCGCTTGTCGGCCGGGGCGAGCTCACCCGTTTGACCGATGAGACACGTCCCCACCTCGTCGACGAGACGGCGGAAGGTGGGCACGTCCTGGTTCACGTCGAAGCCGGGGATGGCCTCGAGCTTGTCGAGGGTGCCGCCGGTGTGCCCGAGCCCACGACCCGAGATCATGGGCACGGCCACGCCACAGGCCGCGACGAGCGGCGCGAGGCAGATGGAGACCTTGTCCCCCACCCCGCCGGTGCTGTGTTTGTCGACCTTGGGCCGCGCCACGTCGGAGAGGTCGATGACTTCCCCCGAACGAAGCATCGCCTCGGTGAGCGCGACGGTCTCGTCGTCGGTCATGCCGCGAAAGAAGACCGCCATCAGAAAGGCGGTCATCTGGTAATCGGCCATCTCGCCCGCGGTGTGGGCCTGGATGATGCGCTGGATCTGGGGGCCGCTCAGGGCGCCTCCGTCGCGCTTGGTTCGGATCAGGTCGACGAGGGTCTCGTTGCTCATGGTTCGTCCGGGGTTTCGCCGTCGGGCGAAACGTAGGCCGGATTGTCCCACGTATGATGGTCGACGAGCACGATATCGGCTTTGTCGTCGAGGGTATCGACCTTGCCGAAGACCCACGTGTCGATGCCGCTGCCGTCGCGACGGACCCTCATGCGCACGACGTGTTTGTACCCCGGGTGCGCCAACGTCGAGAACGCCTGGTTCTGCTCGAGCCCGACGATCGTCAGCACCATGAGAAAGGCGCCGAAGCCCAGGGTTGCCGGGTAGAGGCTCAAGAGGAGCCCCAAACCCACGTGGGCGGTGGGTGACAGGGCATCACCGCCGAGCCACGACATGAGCATCTGGGCCATGATCGGGACCGCCCCGACCCACAGCCCACACACCAGGGCGAGGCCTCCGATGATGTGCGCCTTGGCCTGACGCCAACCGCCGAGCAAAGCGCACACGACGGTCGCGAAGACCCCGACCCCGACGCTGACTTCGACCGAGGCGTTGCCGATGATCTGGCCGATGAGGATCGGCAGGTACAGCAACAGGACGGCGACGTGCACGATGAACCCGGCGCGGCCCGCCGCGATTTGCCACGGCACCTGGAGGGCCAGCGCCATGGTCGAGCGCGGCCCGGGAAACTCCGCCTTCGGCGGCTCGAACCCACGGCGGTTGATGCGGGCAGGGTGCAGGAAAGCGCCCCCGCCGCCGGCCGTCATGTGCACCGAGGTACCGATCTCTTGGCGGCAGTAGTGGTGGATGTCACCCGACACCACGAAGACGCCGTCGCGCTCGAGGTCGACGTCGAGGTCCTCGAGGGTCTTCATGCCCACGTAGGGCTCGAGGAATGCGTGGGCTGGGTCCGGCAGCATCAACACCTGGCCGGCAGCGGGCCGCGCTGCCCGCTGGGCCATGAAGAAGTTGTACTGTTGGTAGTCGATGCGCCGCAGCTGCCGGTCCACCGCCCAGAGGTCGAGATCGGGTGCCAGGCGCAGACAGAAGTAGCTCGCCTTCTGCACCGTGCTGTATCCGAGCAGCGGGAGTGCGGGACGCTTGTTGACGTACTTGCCAACGGTGAAGGCCTCGACCCATTCGGCGAGGTAGCCGAAGCGTCCCCCGCGATCGGTCTCGAGCTCGGCCGCCGCCCCAGGGAGCTCGCTCGGATCGGGGGGAAGGGTCGAGGCGCGGTCCAAACGACCGGCCCGCGCCCGAAACATGCGCGAGAAGCCATCGAGGCCGTCGTACCAGTCGTGATTGCCCGGGATCCCCAAGAGCACCCGTGAGCGGCCGTCCTGCCGTTCCTTGAGCACCTGGTTGAACGGAACGCACACCCGGTTGAGGATCTCGATCTCCGTCGCCACCGGGTAGGCGGTGTCACCGCCGAAGAGGAGCACGTCGCCGCGCGGGAGCACCGTAGGCTCACCGTCGACGTCGACCTCGTACTCGCGGAAGAGCAGATCGGCGACGACGGTGCTGACCGAGGCGTCGTCCCCCGTGTCGGCCACGTAGTCCAGCCAGAGGTCGCGCTCGAGGTGCTCGGTCAGGGTGTCGCCGGCGGGGAGGTCGACCCCAAGCGTCTCCCCTACCCGGCGGGTCATCTCGTCGGGATCGGTAGCCTGCATCCAATCGCGCGCGTCGATGTCTTCGGTCGCGATGACGCTCGCAGCCAGATGCCACATGTGCCCCCAGAAGCTGCGGAACCCGAGCCAAGCGATGGCGCGGGGAAACTTCTTGCCGCGTGAGAAGACGAGGTGGGGCTTGTCGGGCGGGGTGGGCTCGGGTCGCGTGAGCGGGACTTCGCCCTTCTTCAGCCCGAAGGGCAGCCGTCCGGGATCCGACCGCTTGGGCGGTGGAGCCTCGGTCGAACGATCACCGATGATGGGCTGCGTCGACACCGTAGCCCCGCAAAGGTCGCGCATTTGAGCCGGTCACGCAAACCTCCGGACCGGAACTGCACCTCACGGCCAAGCTTCGTCGCGCCGCGTCTTGCGCCACTTCTTCTGGTAGGCCTTGTGACAGGTCTTGCACGACTTCTTCGCTTCCTTGAGGTCGTCGGCCTCAGCGGCCTTCACCCCGGCCTCGGCCATCGACGTCCAGTCGTCGTAGCCCTCGATCGGGTGGTCCGCGATGAACTGCAGATGCTTGGCGATCTGGGGAAGGTCGCCAGCAGAGACCGCCTTGGCGATGTTCTTCTTCATCCACGACTGCATGGGGCAGAGCGGCTCACCCTTCTCTCCGCAATCGAACGTCTTCTCCGGTTCGGCGTCCGCCGTCGCCGTGGCGGTCGCCGTCGCCGTCGCCGTCGCCGACGCGGTCGCCGTCGCAGGCGCTGTGGGTGCCGAGGCCGAAGAGCTCGTCTTGGGTCCGCCTTCGTCGCCACAAGCGACGAGCACGGCGAGGCCCAGAGACAGCACGAGCACGGAGGTGCGGTCGAACATCCGGCGCAATGTGGCGCGCTCCTTCGGCGATCGCAAGGTTCCGGGTTCCGGGTTCCGGGTTCCGGGTTCCGGGTTCCAGGTTCCAGGTTCCGGGTTCCAGGTTCCAGGTTCCAGGTTCCAGGTTCCAGGTCGAGGTCGAGGTCGAGGTCGAGGTCGAGGTCGAGGTCGAGGTCGAGGTCGAGGTCGAGGTCGAGGTCGAGACCGAGCACGAGGTCGAGACCGAGCACGAGGTCGAGCCCGAGCACGAGGTCGAGCCCGAGCACGAGAACGAGAACGAGCCCGAGCACGAGAACGAGAACGAGAACGAGGTCGAGCACGAGAACGAGATCGAGCACGAGGTCGAGACCGAGCACGAGGTTGAGAACGAGGAGACGACGCCAAATGCGCGGTCTCCTCGTTGCTCATCGGGGCTGCCTACTCGCTTCCTACCGCCTCCATCCGCCCCAGCCGCCGCCGCCGACGGGCACGAGCTGGGAACGGAAGCTCACGCGCATGGTACCGACCACCACCCGGTCTCCGACGAGCGTGAACGGAATCCTGCGCACGGTCCCCGCAGCGCGGATCGTGAGCTCGCCGGTGACCGGCGGCTGGCTCACGCCCGTCACACCCGGGCCTTCGGGGCGCGCTCGCACGACCTCGATGGCGTACTCGCCGGCGGGGCTGCCGAGCAGACCCAGCGATTCGGTGCTGAGGCTGGTCACGTCAGCCGCGCTGATGATGGCCCGCGTGGGTGCGCCGAGCCACGAGACGCGGTGGCCCTTGGGGTGGACCAAGGCCAGGTCGACGTCGGCTCCTCCCTGCCAGGTAGCGGTGACCTGCACATCGCCTCGCACCCCGAGGTCCTTGGCCGGAGCCTTGGCGAGCTCGCGCTCTGCATTCTTGCGAACCCCATCTTCCGCCGCCCGCATGAGCGCCTCGCCCACTGGAGATTGCCCCGTGCTGCGGGTGCACTGCACCGCCTCCGCGAGGAGCTTCGCGTCGCCGCTCTGCAGCTCGGCCAGCGCCACACGGTGAAGGCAGGCGTCCTGGGGGCGACCGGCCCAAGTGTGGAGGCGCGCCAGTCGCCGCTGCGCGTTCACGTCGCCGGGGCGGACGTCGATGACGCTCCCCAGCATGCGGATCGCGCTCTCGCGGTCGCCCCGCGCGGCGGCCACCTCGGCGCGCGCCGTGAGGGCTTCGGGGTCGAGGGCTTCTTTGTCGGCCCAGAGGTCCGCCAGCCGCGCCGCATCGTCGACCCGCCCTGCCCGAGCGTAGAGCGTGAAGAGCTCCTGCACGGCGGCCCGGCGGTTGGGGTTCGCTTCCATCTCGCGTCGCGCCTGCTCGATGGCGGCCGTGTCCACGCCGGTCACTTGCGTACGGCCCGGGAAGATCTGCGCCTGGCGAACGAAGATGCGCCGCATGGGGACCATCCGGCGGCCCCGCGGACTGCGCTCCTCCTCCATGGGAACCATCGGGTCGCGCGGGCTCGCCGCCATCGGCTTCTTCGTCGCGGGCGCCGGAGCCGGACTGGGACGCGACATGGGCGGTCCCAGCGAGCCGGTGCCCGAGCTGCGCCCCGCCGGCGCTTCGTCCGCAGCCGCGAGCCCCCCTGCTGCGGTGGTGTCGTCGAGGTCGAAGCCGCGCTGGCCCTTGCTCTTGGCGAGGCGCTTGTCTCCCCCGGACAGCTCGCCCTCGTCATCTCCCTTGGCTGCCACCTTCTCGTCGGACACGTCGTCGAGCACGTCACCGGTCCAGGTCGCCACCCGTCGCTGGTTGTCGAGTCCGAACGCCTTGAACATGGCCGGGCTCTCCAGAACCAGCAGCGAGGTGAAGCGGCTCGCCACGTTGAAGGCCCCCGACAGCGCGACCGCCCGTGCCTTGGCCTCGGCCGTTCCTTCGCGCTCGAGGTCCCGGATACGAGCCGCGGCGAACACCCGCGGCACGAAGGCGTTGCCGTCGCTACGACTCGCACGCACGTCCAGTGGGTAGCGGCGCTCGAAAGGCTCGTCGCCGAGGCGACCCCGGAGCACCACCTCGCCCGCCACCTGAGGCGAGTTCATGCGGGCCGAGACGAGGACCTCGCCGCCAGCCACGATGGTGTCGACCTGAGCCGGCGCCGCCTGCTGAACGCCCGGCGGCAGGGTGACCTGCACATCCCGAAGCGACTGGCCGAGCGTGGCCCCGAGCACCGCGTAAGCGACCTCGTTCTCTCGCTGACCGGGCACGTAGGGCAAGGCCACGCCGCCCCCAGCACGGGCCAAGGTCGCAAGGTTGTCCGCATCGGCGTCGGCGCCGATGGCCACGGTGGTGACCCGCGTGTCCGCGCCGATGGCCCCCTCGAGCGAAGCGCTCACCACGGCCGGGCGGACCGGTCCCACGGTGGGCGTGCCATCGCCGATGTAGACGATCTCGAGGCGCCGGCCGTCCGGGTTGCGACGCGCCGCCTCACGCAACACGCCGGCCGGATCCGAGGCACCATCGGGCGTCACGTCCCGTAGGAACTGCTGCACGTCGGCCGCAGCCTGGTTGCCCGGCGTGCGCCACCCCGCATCGAGCGTCTCGCAGTGGGTGTCGCAGGCGAGCACCGTGAAGCGATCGAGTCGGTCCATCTCCTGGACGAGCCGGGTCGCGAGGGCCGTCGCGCGACGGTGGCGCTCCCCCATCATCGAGCGGCTCGTGTCGACCACGATGGCGTAGGCGCGCTGCCGCTCGTCCCGTGCGGCAGGCAGCTGCGGTCGCAGCGCGAGCGCAAGGTAGGGGTGATCGCTCTCCACCTCGGCCCGGGCCGCGGCCTCGACGTCGTCGCCGGTCGCGGCCTTGGCCTCGCCCACCGCAGTCGGCTGGTAGGCCCATGCCGTCATCTCGCGGTCGCGGGCCGCGCTGGTGTACTCGACCACGAGGTCGCCCGTGGGGACGAACTGCTGGGCTTGCATCGACAGGGACCCCACGCTGGCGCCGCTCCCGTTCGACATCGCATAGCCGAGGCTGCGCACGCCCTCTGCATCATCGTGGCCTCGCACCTGCACATCGACGTCGAAGTCGGCCACCGTGAGGTCACCACTCGCGTCGTGCGGCAGCGGGTAGGTGTAGCGCCGGCGGTCGCCGGTCGCGGGCACCTTCTCGGTGTAGGTCAGCACGACCTTGCGCGAGCCTTGGCGCGGGATCGGGAAGATCCGCAGCTCGAAGCGTCCACCTCGCTGCCACTCGAGCAGCGCCGGGTCCTCCCACGGCCCCGGGACCCAGATGATCTCCTCTCGGGGGCGGACCTTCCTCTGAGAGCCGTTCACGATGGCCCCACGCCAGATCTTCGCCGCGCGACCGCGGTCGACGAAGGCGCCCTCCTCCATCTCACCGTTCACCTCGAGCGCGAGGCGCTCGATCTGAGCCCCCGGCGGCAGTGGGAACCGGTAGATCCCCTCGAGCACCTCGTTGGTCTCGTTCTGGAAGACCTCGGTCACCTCGGTGCGCGCGAAGCCGTCGACGATGCGCACCTTCACTCTGTGCGAGGCGAGGCGCACCGCGCCTTTCTTCTCCTCGGTGGTACCGGGCTTCTTGGCGCGGAGCTCGCCCAGGCCGCGGGCCGCGGTGGGCCCCTCCCCGGTCTCACTCCAGCTCAAGGACTCGGCCAGCAGCGGAGCACTCGTCACCGCGACCCCCCCATCGGTGAGCCGCCCTTCCTGTCCGGCGCGAACCTCGAGTCGCTCGCCCTTGGCGTCGACGAGATCCACGGCCCCTCGCACCACGTCGACCGTGGCGTCGTCGCCCTGCGCGCGCAGCGCGAGCTTGGTGCCCTTCACTTCCACCAGGCCACCGGCCACGGCGAAGACCGCCGCCGGGCCACCCTCTGGGCGTGGTGTGACCTCGGCCACGAGCGCGCCTTCGGTGAGCTTGGCCCGGCGACTCGCATCGGCCACCAGCGACAGCGAGCTCGAGCGGTCGAGCACCACGGTGGTACCGTCCGCGAGCGTGACCCGCGCTCGGGTGCGGGCATCGGTTTTGAGCTCGCTGCCGGCGGCCACCTCGGCGCCTTCGACCGCGGCGGTGCACTGGCTGGGCCCGCTACACACCTTCAGGCCACCCTCGCCCCCACCCGCGCGTGACACGTTGGCCACGGTGCCGGTCCAGGGCTCGGCCGCGACCTTCTCGTCGACGGGCGCGTCGGGACGCATCACCAAGGCCACGCCGGCCGCGGTCAAAGCCGCGGCCACGAGCCCCGTGCCCACCGTGTTGCGCGGACGCCGGAGCCACACCAGCCGGCCTCGCTCCGGGCGCTTCCGTCGCGATGCAATAGGCTCGGTGACGGCTTCGCCGGCCTCCTCCACCGAAGACGGTGACTGGGTCTTGGCCGAAGCGACCGGCATCTCTTCGGTCTTGGCCGGCCGCGCGAGGCTCTCGGGGCCGGCGCTCCGTTCATCCACGTCGAGCGCGGCGTCGCTCGCGCCCTCCTCGTCCAGGCCATCGAGCCGGGCGAGCAGCTTCGCTTCGAAGTCGTTCGGATGCTCGTAGTCGGCGCCAGCCGCCTCGACCCATTCCCGGGCCTCGATGGCGTCGTAGCGCGCGTCACGACAGCGATCGCAGGTCGCGATGTGCTCGACGAGCTCGCTCGGGGCCTCGCCTTCGAGCAGCTCGACCATGGCTTCGTCCACCTGATGACAGAGTTCCTGGCTCATTTCTCGCCTCCTTCCCGCACCGCATCACGCAACTTCGCCACCGCGCGCGACACGCGCTTTCGCGCCGCCGCCTCTTCGATTCCGCAGGCCATCGCGACCTCCCGGAAGGAGAGCCCCGCCCCGTAACGCAACAAGACCGCTTCGCGCTCGCTGGGCCGAATGGCGTCGAGCGCCGCACGGGCCTTACCCGCGCGTTGCCGCAGGAGGAGGGCCTTCTCTGTGGGGGCGCTGGCCGGGGTTCGGTCCGCGTCGTGAACGAGCCTGAGCTTGGCGTTTCGACGCCGTCGAGTCTCGAGGTGGCGTGCGCACTTGCGACGCGCAATCGTCATGAGGAAGGCACGCAGCGAACCCTCACGGCGCCAACCCGCGATGGCGGCGTGGGCCTCGAGCAGGGTCTCCTGCGCGAGGTCCTCCGCGTCGGCCTGGCTGCCCAGCATCGCCATACAGAGGCGACCCAAGGCGGGCCCATGGTGGCGGGCGCAGAGGGTGAGCGCCCGACGACGGTCTCCACCGTCGAGCGCCTCCACGACCGACTGGTCTTCGGGGCTCAGCGGAGGCAATGCCTCCTCCGCTGGGGTTGGTTCCGTCGCGAGCTCGAGTGCTGCCATCCTGTGCTCCTCGAACCCCAAGTGACGACGAGCCGATGGTCCGTGACCGGGCGAGACATGGAATTTCCAGTCATCGACGGATAATCGGGCACTTGCGCGGTGCACGCGAGCAAGACCCCGACGCTCGAGTCGTTTTTTCCTACCCTCGGCTAAAGATCGTGGAACCCGTGCCGATCTCCACGAACATGGCGGGAACAGAAACTGGACGTGCGGCGCGACGTTGCGCCACACGTCGTGGAAAGAAGAAACGTGCGCGGCCCAGGAGCGAGCTCGACCAGGCCAAGGTCGATCGCCTGAAGCGTGCCCTCGACGAGGGCAAGCTCGGCATCGACTTCAACCGCCTGGTCGACAGCCTGGCCCACGCCATGCGCAACAACAGCGAGAACAACGGCAGCAACCCCTGAGGTCGTGCCGTCTCGCACCGCGGCCCACGCGTTACCCTCCGCGTCGGGCCGCGCTTCATTTTGTGGCGGTCAGAAGGCCGCGCAGAGGCTCTCCATGTAGGTCGAGCCGGCGAGACACATGATGCGCTGTGCCCCGTTGCGCAGGGAGGTGAGGTCGCCCGAGGTCAGGCTCTCACCGTTGGTCAGCTTGGCCGCCACCGCATTGGTCGCGTCGAGGTCGCCCTGCAGGGCGTCCCGGCTCGCTTGCCCGAGACCGAGCGCGTCGGCGAGCCCGCCTGCCGCGAGCGCAGCCTCGAGCACCGCACGGTTGGCCTCCACGTCGCGACCGTGGTCCGCGCCCTCTCCGACGAAGGCCGGGACCTCCGCCGACGACGCGAGGTTGTTCACCACGTTGAGGAGGTAACGCGCTTCGAGCGCCATCTTCGGCAGGTTGAGCGTGCCAAGCTCGTCCGCAGGGGTGTGGTAGCGCTTGTTCTGGCCGTTCGACAGGAACAGCACCGGACGCTGACGATTGCGGAAACCGTTGTAGTCACTCCACGGCTGGAACCCGAGCGGCTGCTCCTCGACCATGTGGAGGCCGAAGCGCTGCACGGGGAGGCCCGCGGGCACCGGCGTGGCATCGAGCACGGCCGCCACCTGCGGACTCAGCTCTGCGCCGAGGTAGAAGTGATCTTGGAAGCCAGGCCACAGGTCCGAGCCCACCAGATCGAGCACGATGGCCACGTCCATCTGCTCCAGTGGGAAAACGGGGTTGGCCGCGTAGAACTCGGAGCCCATCTCCTGGGTCAGGAAGGTCGGCGGCTCTTCGGCGTCCCAGGACGCGATGACCACGGTCTTGGCCGGCGGGTTCTCGGCCAGCGCACAGCCGACGCCGAGGATGAGGGCGACGCCAGCTGCGTTGTCGTCGGCCCCGTTGCAGATGTCACCACCGCAGTGGCCGAGGTGATCGTAGTGCGCGCTCACCAAGACGTGGCGGTCGGACTGAGCCGGGTCGGTACCGGGGATCACACCCACGATGTTGATGCCGTCGCCGGTGGTGATCGGCTGCTCGAAGCTGCCGTTGACTGCGGGCTGAATGCCGCACCGCTGCATCTCCTCGACGATGTACTGTCTGGCCGCGGTGGAGCCCGGCGTGCCCTCGTCGCGGCCGTCGAACTCGTCGGACGCGAGCGTCTGCACGAGTCGGGTGACCTCCGTCTCGGACACGAAGGGCGAATCGATGCCCGTGTTGCCGCCTGCGGTGCCGGTGCTGGAGCTGGTGCCGCCCTGGCCTTGGTCGTCGTCGTCCGACGAAGCAGGGGTCGAGCTGCAGGCCGCGGCGACGATGGAGCCCGTGAGGGCGAGAGTGAGGAAGATGGCGCGCTTCATGAAGTCACCTGCAGGAATGAAGCGACCGCGAGCGGGTACCAGGCCCGAGCCGCGGCGCTTTGGGAGGAGTTGTCGGGAGGAGTCATCCCGAAGTCGCTGCCTGGCACCGACGCTCCGGGAGGGATGGGGCGAACCCCGTCCACCTCGGCAGCCAAGCACCATGTGTGCCACAATGTAGGCAAGTGAAGGATACCCTGGAATATGGTCTCGAGCGACGTCAAGGTGCCGAAAGGACGTTCGTGGCTCGGGGGTCATCGGATGGCGCCCCTGGATCTCGATGGATCCTGATCGGGGATGAAGTGGTGCCTGCTTTACCCAGTCCGGCCTCGTCTGGCCAGCTCCGTCGAGGCACACCTGTAGATTCCACTCCAACCAGAAATCTTTGCCGTCAGTACCCCACCGTAGCGCGATGTGCTTTCATGTGCGCGTGGCTGCCGGGAAGCTCACACCACGGAGGCAGCTCGCGGCTGACCCCGTCTTCGATGCGCTTGCCGGGGCGATTCTGCGCGGGAAGTACCCGCCGGGGAGCGCCCCCCCCCGAGCGCGAGCTCGGTGCCCTGTTCAACGTCTCGCGCCTCATCGCACGCCAGGCGCTGCATCGGCTCCGCGAGATGGGCCTGGTCGCGGGTGGTCAAGGGGGACAGAACACGGTGCTCGACCCCGATGACGCCAACGACCCGCGCATCGTGGCGTTGCAGATGGAGCTCGCGCCCGAGCAGCACGACGAGCAAGACGTCAACGAGCGCCAGATGCTCGGCGGGGCGATGCTGCTCGAGCTCGCACAGCTCCGCATGACCGACGAGCAGGTCGCCGAGCTCGACGCGATGGTGACCGCACGGGAGGCCGAGGGCGCCGAGGGCGGCAGCCTCGACGACTTCGAGCGCGACTTCTGGTGCTTCATCGCCACGTGCGCCCGAAACAAGATCCTGCTGCGGGAGGCGCGCTGGTGGTTCGAGATGCTCACCCGCCAACCCGAGCGACGGCAGCGCTTCTACGACCGACCGGAGCTTCGGCTCGCAGTCTATCGCGCCGTGGTCACCAACCTGCAGCAGGATAAGCAGAAGGCCGCCGAGCGATTCCTCACGGCGGTGCGTACGGTCTGGGCTGCACGCGACCTCTGACGGGCTCAGCGCGGCTGCGCGACGAGCACGAGGACGCGCACCCGCGGGCGCCCGCGATCATCATGGCCCTCCCCGACTGCCAACCCGTAGAAACGTGAGCGCGGCGCGGAGGCAGAATCGGGCGGCTCGAAATCGTCGCCACCGAAGACGCTCTGCACGGCCACCGCCACCGCGCCGAAGGGATTGTCCTCGTCGTGCTCGAGCTGTCCCACCACGCTGCGACCCACCATGATGGCCGCCTTGGCCGGGACCACCGCCGGCAGGTCCTCGAGCTCATCCGCAGCCATCTCTTCGAGGCGCAGGTCGACCTGTAGCGGGACGGCGCGGGGAAGCGATGCAAACCGCTTGCGCACCGCCGCCTCCACCTCCGCAGGGCTCTGAACCTTCGCAGGGCGGGCAAAGACCTGCGTCGCGAAGAGACCCCGGTCGCTCTGCACGATGCCGATCCCCACGTGCGTGACCTCGTCGGCCATGATGTTGGCGTGGTGGCCCGGGCTCTTCAGGAGGTTGTCCTCGGCGCGGTCGACGGTAGGCGCGAGCGCGAGGTTTTCGCGCATCTCGAGCGCGAGGTAACCCGCGACGTCGAGGCGTCGCTCGAGATCACCCGTGTGAGGTGAAACGTGGTCGAAGAACCCGTGGTCGCGCATGTCGAGCGAGTGGGCGCGCGCCACGTCCGAGAGGCGGGCGTCGTAGTCGAGGGCCGACTTGCCGGCCCGAGCGCGGTCGGCGTTCACGCGGCGCCACATCTGCCGTTCGAGCGCATCGACCTCGGGTGATGCGACCAGGGGTGGCGTCCAGGTTCCGAATGCGGTTTCGGACGTGGCACCACCGCAGGCGGCAACAAAAACCACTGCGATCAGGAACGGAAGGCGCATGTCGATCGATAGCCCAACAGAAGGATGAGATGGCGGCGATGCCATGGGAACTTGTTTACCGACCCGCACGTCGTCAGATAGGTTGGTAACGATCCTTCATGAATCCTTACCCGGACGACCGAGAGTCTACCCCGACGACGGGTACCCAGCAGGAGGGTCCGGGCAGGCTCATCGTCCTCGAGGGGGAACGCATCGGGCGCTACGTCGCACTCGAACGTGACGTGACGCTCATCGGTCGCGCCGAGGATTGCAACCTCCGCCTATCGAATCCCCATTTGTCGCGACACCACGCCGAGGTCTTGCGCCGCGGCGAAGACCTCTTCGTACGCGACCTCGGAAGCTCTAACGGCACCCGCGTCAACGGCCGGCCGGTCGAGTCCGAGCCCATGCGGATCGAACTCGGTGACAAGATTCACCTCGGCCGAAACCTCCTGCTCCAGCTCGCCTTCCACGACCCCATCGAGGAGCAGTTGCTGCAGCGACAGCGACTCGAGACCCTGGGCCGACTGTCGGCCGGTGTCGCGCACGACTTCAACAACATGCTGGGGGCCATCACCTCCAACCTCAACTTCCTGCAGTCGCTCCCCTCCGACGTCGACCTAGGTGACGTCGACGTGAAGGAGTCGCTGAGCGACGTGCTCGACGCGGCCCACCGCGCCGCCGAGCTGAGCCGTCGGCTCGTCACCTACGCGCGCGGGGACGTGGAGAATGCGGAGACGGTGCCGCTCGGGCAGGTCGTGGAGACGGTCGCCCGGCTGGTTCGCCGCACCTTCGGACGCCACATCGACGTGGTGATCGAGCTCGATGGAGAACTCTGGGTCGAGGCCGACCCCCTCGACCTCCACCAGGTCCTCATGAACCTGTGTCTCAACGCGCGCGACGCGATGCCCGGCGGGGGCCTGCTCACCCTCGAAGCATGGCACGAAGCCGCGAGCGACCTCGGCGCGTCGGTCATCGTGAAGGTGACCGACAACGGCCACGGCATCCCGGAGCGCACCCTCCGCCGGATCTTCGAGCCCTTCTTCAGCACCAAGGGCAAGCGAGGCTTCGGGGTGGGCCTCTCGACGTGCCAGGACATCATTCAGAGGCTCGGTGGCATCATCGACGTCGACAGCGAGGTCGGCAAGGGCACCAGCTTCACCGTTCGACTGCCCGCGACCACGCGAAGACGGCGACGGATCAGCACCGTGCAACCCACGAACTCGCTCGCCGGCGGGGGACTCTCGGTGCTGGTCATCGACGACGAAGACGTGGTGCGCCGGGCTCTGACTCGGGTCCTCACCCAGGCCGGTCACGAGGTCACCCTCGCTGCGGGCGCCGACGAAGGGATCGCCACCTACACACGTGCCGAGCGCCCCGACCTCGTCCTTCTCGACGTCGAGATGCCGAAGATCAGCGGAGATGCTGCGCTTGCGCTCCTGCTCGACATTGATCCGGACGCGCGGGTGGTCATGATCTCGGGCCACCGCGATCCGGCACGCGAGGAAGCGCTACGCAGCCAGGGCGCCCGCGGCTTCCTGCGCAAGCCTTGGCAAGCCGAGGAGCTACTTCGGGTGCTCAACGACGTTCGCTGGGATGTGGAGGACTCCTCCGACGGCAGCAACCCCGATAGCGATCGCCGCACGAAGTTCTGACCCCGACCGCCTTTTGCGGTACCGTCTCGACATGTTGAACCCCGAGCAAGCGGTGCTCGAGGCCAATACCGAGTTCTACGAGGCTTTCGCGGCGAGCGACATCGGTGCCATGGCCGACGTCTGGGCGCGCAAGGAAGTGGTCGTCTGCATCCATCCGGGTTGGCAGGCTCTTCGTGGACGGGACCAGGTCATGGCGAGCTGGCGCGCCATCTTCGCGGGGGGCTCTCCCCCGGTGCGCTGCACCGACGCGGCGGTGACCCTCATGGACCAGATGGCAGTCGTGGTCTGCGTGGAGCGCCTGCCCGACGCCAAGCTCGCCGCCACCAACATCTTCGTGCTCGAAGACGGCCTCTGGAAGATGGTGCACCACCACGCCAGCCCCTTCACCGCCCGCGACCTCCCCGCGTCCGATCCGCCGCCGCCGCCGCACTCGCTCAACTAGTTCGAGGTTCCGGGTTCGAGGTTCCGGGTTCGAGGTTCCAGGTTCGAGGTTCCGGGTTCGAGGTTCGAGGTTCGAGGTTCGAGGTCCCGAGGTTCGAGGTCCCGAGGTCGAGAACGAGCCCGAGCCTCGAGAACGCGATCGAGAACGAGCCCGAGGCTCGAGAACGCGATCGAGCCCGAGAAACGAGAACGCGATCGAGAACGAGCCCTGAGAGCGCGACCGAGATCGAGAACGAGCCCCGAGAGCGCGACCGAGCCCGAGAAACGAGAGCTACCCGGGCGTTTCAGATAGTAGGTACCGCAGGATGAGCGCCTTCAGCTCTTTCTCCAGCCTGTCCCAGGGGATGGCCGCTACGTCGTCCTCTTTGATGATGGCGCGATGCACGACCGCCTCGACCGAGTGCACGAGGACGAAGGCCGCCATCTCGAGGTCGTCGGGCACGATGTCGTCTCGGCGCGTCTCGAGGTAGCCCTGCACCATCTTGCGCGCCTGAGCTTCCCAATCCGCGAGCGCGCTCAGGTCGAGGTCGATGGCCTGCAACGTGAGCACGTGATGGAGGCGTGGCGCGATCTGGTGCGTCTCGAGTACGACGCGCACGTAGGACGTGACCGCATCCTCCATGGGTGCCCCGATGAGCTCGGTGGCGTGCTTGGAGAGAAGGCCCAGCATCTTGCTCACGTGGCGCTCGAGCAGGGCGAGCACCAGGGCCTCCTTGTTGGGGAAGTACTGGTACAGCGAGCCGATGCTGACCCCGGCCACTTGGGCCACGCGGTTCGTGCTGAGGCGCTCGACGCCCTCGTCGACCAGAATGTGAGCCGTGGCTTCGAGAATGGCTTCGACGGTGGCCTTGGCTCTCGCCTGTCGCGGTGCTTTGCGGGGTTTGCGGGGCGTTGTGGTGGTCATGAAGCGGCGGACGGCGAGATGCGAGTTGTTATCTGAGTAATGGCTCACATTATAATGTGAGTCAACGCTCACAATCTCGAAGAGACCAAGCCGACATGACCGCCGCCCAACCCATCGCCCACTCGTCGCCTCTTTCGCTGCCGCCGATGCTTCCGTCGCACGGGCCTTGGGGCCACATCCCCGAGCTGAGGCAGGACAACCTCGGACTGTTCACGAGGGCGTGGCGCGAGTGCGGGCCGATGGCGCGCGTCTCCTTCGGCTTCCTCACCCCCATCTTCGTGTTCGATGCACGGGCCGTGAAGCACATCCTGGTGGACAAGCAGCAGCACTACTCGAAGCAGACCCGCGGCTACGACGCCCTTCGCATGTTGCTCGGTCAGGGCCTGGTCACCTCGGAGGGAGCGCTTTGGAAGCGGCAGCGTCGCATCGCCCAGCCCGCCTTTCACAAAGACCGCATCGCGAAGATGGTCGACACCATGCGCATCGCCTCATGCGATCTCGTCGAGCGCTGGGCACCATGGGCCGACGGCCAGACCGAGATCGACGCCGCAGAGGAGATGATGCGGATCACCCTCCGCATGGCGGGCGAGACCCTCTGTGGGGTCGACATGTCCGATGAGTCGAGCGAGTTCGGGCGCGGCGTCGCCGTCATGCTGAAGTTCTTCCGTAAGAAGATCAGTACCCCCCTCCCCCTTCACTGGAAGCTGCCCACCGCGCAGCAACGTCGCAGCGACCAGGCGCTCGAGGCCATGGACCGCATCGTGCACGAGATCATCGACGAGCGCTTCCGCAGCGGCGTCCACGGTGACGACCTTCTGGGCATGTTCATGTCGGCCCGCGATGCCGAGACCGGCGAGAGCATGGACCGCACGCAGCTCCGCGACGAGCTGATGACCATGCTCAGCGCGGGCCACGAGACCACAGCCAATGCCATGGCGTGGACGCTCTACCTCCTCAGCAAGCACCCCGCCGTGCTTCGCCAGCTCGAACAAGAGGTCGATGCCCTCCTCGACCGGCCTGGCGACGCGCCGACCCTCGATCAGCTCAAGTCGCTCACCTATGCCGACCAGGTATTGTCCGAGTCGATGCGCCTCTTTCCCCCCGTGTGGGCCGTGGCGCGGCGGGCCGAGATCGATGACGAGATCCTCGGCTACAGCATCCCCAAGGACAGCTACACCGTGATGTGCTCCTGGGTCGTGCATCGGGACCCCGACCTCTGGGAGAACCCAGAAGGCTTCGACCCGGACCGCTTCTCGCCTGAACGCCTCGCGGCCGCCAAGCGTCGAGGGCGGATCCGCACCGCCTACTTTCCCTTCGCCGCGGGCCCCCGCAAGTGCATCGGTGATGCTTTCGCGCGCACAGAGGCGCTCGTGCTCCTCGCCGCCATCGTGCGCGCCTACCGCGTCGAGCTCTGCCCCCATCAGAAGATCGTGCCCGAGGGCAGCGTCACCCTGCGCCCACGCGACGGCGTACGCGTCACGCTCCGGCGTCGCTGACGGCGCTACCAGTCGAGCTGCTTGCAGTCGCGGAAGAAGCCGCCGCTGGGTCCGTCGTTGCGGAGGGTGGCGAGCCAGAAGATGCCGTCGACCCCCTCCTCGACGGTGCGGGAAGCTTCGGGTCCGCCCATGTCGGTCTGCACCCATCCGGGGCACACCGCGTTGACCTTGATGTAGGTGCCTCGCGTCTCGTCGTGCACGACCCGCGTCAGCGCGTGGAGAGCGGCCTTGCTCATCCGGTACGCGACGGCCCCGCCGTTCATGTCCGACAGCTGCGCCATGCCCGTCGATACGTTGACCACACGCCCGCAGTCCCGTTCGCGCATCAAGGGCACGAAGGCCTGGCACATGTGGAAGGCCCCCAGGGTGTTCGTCTCGAAGCAGCGACGCGCGACCTCCGGGTCGGTGTCGAAGAAGGAGCGACCCTTGTCTGGCATGATCCCCGCGTTGTTGACCAACACATCGAGCCGGCCGTATTCGGCCTTCACGTGGGCGGCCAGCGCATCGACCGCCGCACGGTCGGTCACGTCGAGGGCGACCACCGTCACGCGTTCGGCCAGCTCGCCGAGGCTCTCCGCCGCCGCGCGCCCCTTGGCCTCATCGCGGCTCGCCATGAGCACGCGATAACCCTCCGCCGCGAGTCGCCGCGTTGTTTCGAGACCCAGACCCCGGTTGGCCCCGGTCACCAGGGCCACGCGTTCGTCGTCACTCACGAGCGCGATGTTACACCACGCGCGCGAGGAACGTACTCACTCGGGCTCGTCGACGACGTGCGTGTAGGTCGCGACGAGCAGAGCCCCCGTCGCGTTGTTCACGAATCCGGTGCGTGCGATGCGGCTGAAGTCGGTGGCGTCGCCGTCGAGGTCGCCGAGGGCGGCCGCTTCGAAGCAGTCGGTGCCGCCGCAGGCCGTGGGGGAGGTGGGAGCCACCGGCGACGCGTCCTTCGTGTAGTTGTACTGGTAGTACACGGTGCGATCCATCTCGAACCGGAGACACCGCCACCCATTGGCCCGGTCACCCGTCGCGAAGTCCTGCACGCCGTCGAGGATCGGCTGGTACTTCTTGCCTGCAGGCGGCCCACCGACCGGCACGGGCACGGCCGAACCGCAGAGTTCGTGCGACGCTTCCGTCGACTCGACGCCCTCGTTGACGGACTCGGACGGCATGTACTCGCGCTCGAATGCAGCCACCGCGCCGCGCGTGATAACGCCGACGGTGTTCTTCGACTCGGCCGACTTGGACGACGTGAGGTACTTGCGCACCCCGTAGACGGCCATGGCGGCGAGCACGCCGACGATCGCCACCGTGATCATCAGCTCGACGAGGGTAAAGCCTCGCACCCGCCGATGCGGCGTGGGTCGGGCCAGGAGGTTCGAACGGTCGGGCATCGAATAAACCTGTCGTTGTGTGCGCACACTACCACGGCGACATCCCATTCGCTCGGTAGGTTGCAACGATCGATGGAAAGCGATGCACGTAGCGCGCCAGGCCAACTCGACCCTTGGAAGACGAACAATCGTATACCTAGCGCGCTCGATGAGCGCGCCGCTGACGAATTGCGTCACTGCGGCGTAAGCCGGGTCCGCAAGAATGTCTTAGCCCCAGAACGGTGACCCTCAGGGTGCCTTGATGAGGTCGAAGCTCTGATTGGTGTACGGCGCGCCAGAGCCGATCTCGGTCGCCGTAGGATCAAAAAGCTGCAGCAGGGCCAGGAGAACCTCGCTCGGGTTCTCGCCGTTCGGGGAGCGGTAGTGCATGCCCGGGGTCCGCAGCTTCCCTCCCCCACCGCCGGCCACAATCATGGGCTGGTCGTTGATGGAGTGGTTGTAGCCGACGGCCACGTCGCTGCTCGCGAAGCAGACCGTGTTGTCGAGGAGGTTGTTCCCGGCCTGCCCCGCTGGCTCTGGCGTGTCCTTCAGCTGCTTGAGCAGGTAGGCGAGGTTCTCCATGGTGAAGACGACACCGTCGTGAACCTCCGGCTCCTGTTTGCTCGCGCTGTGGGTGTAGTTGTGGAACTCGCCGGTGTGACCGAGCTCGCCGTAGATGGTCTTGGCCGCCGGCTCGAGGAACATGAGGCTCGCGACGCGCGTCACGTCACAGGTAAAAGCGTGCACGATGAGGTCGCTCATCACCTCGCAGACCTGACGGATGGGCTCGTTGGCGCCGCTCCCCACGTTCTGCTGGGTGGGCACCAGGGGCGATTCGCACAGCGGCGGCAAGGCCTGGATCTTCTGCTCGAGCGTGCGCACCCCGTCGAGATGGGCCTCGAGGCGGGCCTTGTCGGCCGAGCCGAGCCGGCTCGCGAGCTTGTTGATCTGATCCTTCGTCATGTCGAGGATGCTCAGTCGCAGGGGGCCCTGCGGATCCTCCGGGGGTACGAACGAGTCGAAGAGCGCCGTCCAAACCGACTGGGGACTGCGGTTCGGCGGAAGCGGCTGAAGGTAGCCACGGTGCGACACGTTGTGCGTCGTCGTCCCGTAATCGGCCTGGCTGTCCTCCTTGGAGATCCCCACCTGCATCGACGGGATGGGCGTCTGCCCACCCACCTCGGGCAGGTCGGCGATGACCTGATCGAGGGTCTTGCCACCGGCGTTGGAGAAGATCCCCTGCCCCTGACCGACGTCGACGATGTCGTGACCGCTGAAGACGGTCATGCCCTCGTGGTGGGTGATGAAGTGGGCGCTGTGGTTGTTGAAGCCAGTCAGCACCGACACGTAGTCCTTCACCCCCGCCGTCTGGAACGGCATGAGCTCGTCCGAAGGCGTCCACAGGTTGGGGTACTGCTGCGTGGGGATGAATCGGTTGAGAATGACCCCGTTGCCGAAGAACCACGTGATCCAGCGCTGCGGAAGCGCGCTGCCGTCGGCGAGGGCTTCGCCGTTGTGGTCGAGCATCGCCTCGAGAAGAGGAAGCCCGATGGCGCAGGACAGCCCGGCGGCGGAGCCACGAAGCAGGGTGCGGCGTGCGATAGGTTTGAAAGCCATGTCGTCAGTCCCGCCTACTTGGGGTCCCCGACGAGCCGGAAGGCCGGATGGGCCACCAGCTCGACCATGAGCGATTGGAAGCTGTAGCCGCCGTCGGCGAAGGAGCGGCTCAGCTCGATGAGAGCCCCCTCCTCCCCCTCGGTCTCGAGGTGACCCATCGAGTGGCGGAAGATGTTGGTGACCATGCAGTCGGCGACCTTCGCCTCCTGTGCGAGCAGGTCGCTGATGTCACCTGGCGTCTGGAATTCCCCGATGCCCTGCTGCTCCCCCGAGGTGTCGATGGTGAGGCCATGCTCGTCCTGGATGCGATGCCGCCCTATGGCGTCGAACGACTCGTGCGCCAGGCCAGCCGGATCGAACAGGGAGTGGCAGCCAGCACAGGCTGGGTTCTCGAAGTGCTCCTCGAGAAGCTCTTTCTTGGACTTGGGGTTGCCCGGGTCGTTCTCGGGCAGCTCGAGCTCGGCGTTGGGGTCGGGCGGCGGGATGATGTCGCACATCAGCACGCGGCGGATGAAGACGCCGCGCCGGGTGGGTGAGGTGCCGTCGGCGGCGGACAGGATCGACATCATCGACGGCTGACCCATGATCCCCTTGCGGGACTGAGCTGCGGGAATGGTGACCTTCTGGAACGCCGGCGTCGCCACGCTCACGCCGTAAATGGGCGCGGTGGTGTTGTTCACGAAGGCGTAGTCCGCGTTGAAGATCTCGCGGGCGTCGGCGTCGCGTGACCAAATGACGTCGGCGAGCATGTACTGCGTCGAGTCGTAGAGCCCTTGGGCCATCTCCTCCGACCACTGCGGAAACAGCGTCTCGTCCTTGGCCACCTCGCTCAGCTGCTCGAGGCGGTAGAGCTCGGAGAAGAAGCTCGCGAGCGCGGTCTGCGCCTGGGGGCGCTGGAGCAAGGTGCGCGCGAGACCGCGCAGGTCGTCTTCGGTGGCGTAGGCCCCCGCTTCGGCCTGATCGAGCATCTCGGCCGTGGGGGGGCTGTCGGTGAGGAAGTAGGAGATCCGCGTCACCAGCTCGTAGGGCGTGAGCCGGTTTCGCGTCGCGTCGTCCGGGTCGGCCTCGCCCACCTCGACGAGGTACAAGAATTCTGGCGCCTGAAGCAGCGCCATCACCGCGTAGACGACGCCTTGCTCGTAGTCGGCGTACTCCGTGGTCGCCGCGATGGCGATGTCGACGATGGCGTCGACTTCGTCGGTGCTGAGGGGCCGCCGCCAGGCGACCTTGCCCACCGAGGTGACGAAGCTCGCGAAGCACTGCCGCTGCGTGGGGCCATCGGCGCAGCTGGTGTCGAAGACGTCGGCGAGCGCCACGGGATCGGCCACCAGCGCCTCACCGATGGCTCGGGCGGAGGTCTCGTAGGTCTCCACCGCCGACTCGGGGATGGCGATGTCGGCTGCGCCGATGGAGGTGAAGCCGTGCAGGGCCAGGTCGTCGGGCGGGCTCGCGGCCGCGGCCACCGAAGCGCCGAAGAGGGCCTCGACCGTGTTGACGTACTGCCGTGCGACGAGCCGACGCACGCCAGCGGGCGCAGGCTCGAACGGCGGAACGACGACGCCGCCACCGGCACCGCCTCCGACCCCCGCCCCGGACGACTCGGTGTCACCGAAGGGAATGTCTTCGCTTCCGCACCCTCCCAGTGGACCGGCCGCAGCTCCCATTGCCAGGAACGCGGCCAACAAGAACGAACCCTGCCGACCGGAAAGTTGCCTCATCTCGAACCTTCGTGGCGCCGACGACCACTGCCGCCTTCACCGTCGCGCAGCTTTGCCCACAGCCTACGCACCTCCACTTTGGAGCATGTGTCGTCAGTCGTCGAGCAGAACCTTGACCCCGATCTGGCCGAAGCGAGGCCGTCCAGGGCGAGCCCCAAAGGGGCGTCGAGACACGATGTAGCTGTTGTTGAACAGGTTGAGCACACTTCCGTACACGGAGAGCTCGGGCAGAATCGTCGCCTCGGCGAGCAAGTCGATCGTGAACTGCGCATCCGTCAGGTCGGCGGGATCAGCTTCCCCCCGACCCGCCGTCTCCCGCATTCGACTCACGTACGACATCGCAACGTTGAAGGATCCCCACCCGTCGGCCATCACCCCCACGCGTCCCCCCACCTGGTGCTCGGGCACGTAGGGAATGCGGTCGCCCGCTTGGACCTCGTCGAAGCCGGGGATGGCCGAGGAGAAGTCACTGAGCAGCTCGGTGTGGGTAAAGGTGTAGGTGGCGGCGACCGGGAAGACCAGCTCGATGGGAGTCGGCACGTCGGCGCCGATGGCGGCCTCGAGGCCGGCGATGCGCGCCTCCCCGGCGTTGAACTGCCGGTTCAGATCCTGCTCCGCACACGCGGCGGAGAAGGTGCACTCACCCGTGAGGTTGTCGTACAGGCTCAAGAAGCCGATCGCCTCCACGCGCAAGAGCTCCGTCGAGAGGCGCGCTCCCGCCTCGAGGTTCGTGCTGGTCTCGGGCTTCACGTCGGCGGTCTGTCCCGGTGCGACGGGGCTGAAGCCCTGGTGCACGCCAGCGAGGGCATTGAAGCCATCGAAGATCTGAAACACGACGCCGACGCCGGGCAGGAGGACCTTCTGCTCCCCCTTCACCACCGTGAGGCCATCGACCTCGTCCCGCTCGTAGTGGGTGCGGATGTATTCGAAGCGAAGGCCCGGAGAGATGAGGAAACGCCAAATGCTGATCTCGTCGATCGCGCTGAGCGCCAAAGCGTTCGCCTGCCCCTGGTCCCGCCGCAGCAGGAGCTGGTCCCCCGGTGCGCGCACCAGCCTGCCGCCGACCACGAGGTAGGGGTCCTCGGTGTGGTAGCGCGCGACGCGGTCGTAGTGATAGCGCATGCCGATCTGGACGTTCTGCTCGACCAGCCCCCCCAACGTGGGCAGTGTCCACCGCTGCCGGTTCTGCACGCCCTGGGAGACGTAGCGCCGATCGTTTTCGCCGATCCCCAGCGGCGGAACACCGGCGTCCGTGCTGTCGGCCGCTCCTCGCAGCACGTCGTAGAAGACGGCACGGCTTCCGCTGGGGTCGCCGAGGATCTCCTTGATGGCCGGAGCGCCCCCGCCCAGCGCGTCCGGCTGGAACCGGTTGACCTTGAACCACTCACGCACGAAGTCGTGGCGGTAGACCGTGGTCTTCATCGTCAACAGATCCCGCACGACGAGTCCGTAGCTCGCTTCGACCTGCATACGGTCGAAGGCCATGTTGTCGAGGGCGGTGGTGAGGTAGCGGCGATTGGGCGTGGCGGCGAAGTCCTCATCGCTCAGCCCGAGATAGGTCTCGTTGGAGCGCTCGCGGCTGTAGCCGAGCTTGATCTGCCCTTCGTGATAGACGGGGGCGTTCGGGTCGGAGTTGACCCTGGCCTTGGCCATGAACTCCATCTTGTCGAAACCCGCCTTGGGATTGCCGCCGTCGATCTGCTTGAAGCCGTTGCTGCGAAGGCGAACGCCCTCCACCAGCACGCCCCAGTGCGTGGTCCCGTAGCCGTAGTAGGCGTGCCCCTTGCCGTAGCTCTCCGTCCCCGCCGCCAGGTCGATGCCTGCCTCGTGACCGTAGGGAATGCGTCGCGTGAGGAAGTTGATGGCGCCACCGATGGTGTTGGGGCCGTGCCGAATGGCGCTCGCTCCCTTGAACACCTCCAGCCCCACCATGCGCGTGGTGAGCGGAAAGAAGTAGGCGGCCGGGGCCGAATAGGGCGCGGGACCGAAGAGGATCCCATCCTCGAGGAGGGCCACCTTCCGGCTGCGATCCGAGGTCCCCCCGCGCATGCCGATGTTCGGGCGCAGGCCGTAGCCGTCCTCACCGCGGGCGTAGACGCCCGGCGTCTCCCGCGAGAGGAACCGCTGCACGTCGTCGTCCTCGAAACGCGCCAGGTCCTCCTCGTCGTAGGTGTGCGCCGAGCCCGCGACGCGGGGAACCCGCAACGCTTTCCCCAGCACGGACACGTCGACCGGGTCTTGCTCCGCGAGCTCCTCCTCCCACTCGTCGAGCACGTCGTCCGGGTCGAAGTCGCTCTCGTCGCGAGCCTGCTTGGATCCTTCGGGGTCGCCCCCTTCTTCTTCGGATCCAACCTCGACGTCGATGATCCCGCCGTCGTCGTCATCGTCGTCGGCCCATGGGTCGGGCTCGGCGGGGGCGTCGGTCGTCGTCTGCGCCCAACACGTCGCCGGGACGGCGAGCACCAAGCTCAGTGCCGGGAGGGCGAGCACCAAGCTCGTCGTCGGGACGGCGAGCAGAAAGCTCAGCATGGGAGCGAGGTGGTGAAGCCGGAGATTCATCGCGCACGCACGGGTCGAAGGTGGGGAGGCGCCGTGGTCGGCGCGGGGAGAATCCAGCTCGCAGGCGCGAGGCCATCGGACACCGTACACAGGTCGACGGTGGGGTCGACGAGACGTTGCGCCGGGCGGCCGTTGAGGCTCGCGAAGGCGTCGACGTAGACCGAGACCGGCGCGCCGGTGAGCCCCCGCTGCTGGTCCGCGATGCGGTGGGCTAGCTGAAGAATGAGATCGGGCTGACCACTCATCTCGCGCTCCTGCACGTCGGTCAAGAACTGGCGTGGTGAAACCTGCACGAGGCTGCCGTCACCCCGACGCACGCGGTAGGTGATGGCCCCGTTCTTCTCCCGCAACAGCACCTTCCACGACCACCGCATGCCCTGCTCGTTCCACAGCACGTCGCCCGGGTAGAGGAAGTGGCGCAGGGGAAAGAGAACCTGCGCGGCCACGTAGAACGCACCCAAGCCGAGCGCGATGCGCCGCTTCATCGTGCCCTGGGGCAGGGATGGGCTCGAGGGCGCCTCCTCCCCTCGCCGGCCGCGCCAAATGGCGCGAGGCCAGGTGGGCGGAAAGAAGATCAGCGCCGACAGCGACATGATGAAGGGGAACATGCCGATGTTGAACAGCAAGCCTACGGCGGTGTGGAAGCCCAACACCAGCGCATAGGCGACGGCCCGCGTGCGTGCCCAGGACAGCCAGATCCAGATCGTGAGATCGTAGATGCATCCCGCCCAGCTCATCACCATGGCGGTCTCGTGGTGGGCCAAGAGCGGTCCCACGATCGGCATGTCCGCCCTCGACGACAGCCAGATCGACAGTGGCTGTCCGTGGAGGAGCCAGTCCGCGTTCACCTTCGCGAGGCCGGCGTAGAAGTAGACCGTGGCGAGCTGGAACCTCAGGAGGTGAGTGCACCACGCGGGCAGGTACCGCGCACCGCGCAACGACCCCGCTCGCCATGCATCGAAGGAGCCGGCTCGGTGCAAGGGCATGAACGCCGCGAGCAGGAGCAGCAGGCTCAGCAGGTAGTAGTGGTTGAGGTAGCCGCTGACGTCGATGAGCTCCACGTAGGTGAAGGCGACGAAGGCAAGCGGTGCGGTGACGCGATAGAACACCCCACCCGCCACGCAGAGCCCGAGCAACGCCAGCAAGACGAAGTGCAGTTGCATGCCGGTGGCGCTCCAGGCGCGCACCCACCCGAAGCCCCAGTAGTGAAAGAATACCTTCGGCTCGACGAAGAAGCGCTGCACCCACCCGTTGAGCAAGAAGCGCAGGGCACCGATGGTCAGGAGCCCGCCGAGGATGATGCGGAACGCCACCAAGGCGTCCGACGGCAGCGGCCGCTGAAGCGCGATGGCAAGGGCACGGGCCGGCGTGCGGCGCTGGCGCTCCTGGTTCATCCCTCAGTCGTTGTCGCCTTCGACTGCCGCGGGCAACTCGAGGTCGAGAACGGTCACGAAGTCCGTCTTGAGGTGAACCGCGAGCTCGCTGAGCGCGTCGAACAGAGCCGTCACGCTGGCTGGGTCCTCCGCGAGCGCCTCGGTGAGGGTAGGCTCGTCGATGGCGAGCAGGGCCGCTTCCGCCGAGCCGAGGTCGGCGAGCATGGCATCGGCCACGTCCTCGGCCCCGGCCGCCCGCAGCCAGTCGTCGAAGCCGAGGGCATCCTCCCCCACCCCACCGGTGAACAAGGCGCGGAACCCGGCGATGTTCTGCTGGATCTGCTGCTTGCTGTGCAGCGCCACCTTCGACTCCGGCGTGTCGGGACACCCCGCCGCACCACAGTCGATGATGGCCAGGGGCACGCCGAGCTTGGCGTCCTTGGTCTGCTTCTCGAGGTAGAACAAGGCATCGCTCGTGGCGTTGAGCGCATCGCGCTGACTGGGATAGACGCTGGTGTCGCTCCCCGCCCCCACGTAGGCGGGGAGGAAGCTGCCCTCCCAAGCGTTGCGAAGCTGGGTCGCGTGACCATCGAGGATGGAGGCCACCGCGGCGGCGTAGTCCGCACGCCGCTGGTCGACCTCCGCGACGATGGTGCTCCAGGTCCCCTGCGCGTTGATGTCGTTCTGGGGCGCGCAGGCGTTCTGCGTCCCCTCCTGGAACAGGAGGTACTCGAGCGCGTCGAGACCACGCACGTTGACCGCCTCCGAGGCGAAGGTTCCCTCGTTCTGGTAGGCCCCTTCGACGAGCTCCTGATCGACGCGGCACTTGTTGATGAGGGGCCACGAGTAGATCTCGTCCCGAAGGTCGGCACCGCCCAAGACCGAGTCGCTCGCACCGGCCGGTCCGATCTGCATCATCTCCAAGCGCTGCCAGGCGTTCATCGCGTTGCGCCAGGCGTCGCGGGCCGCGTCGAGGTCGGCCGCCGAGAGCGACGAACGATAGGCAACGGTCGCGTTCTCGAGTGTCTTCGTCGCCTCGGCGAAAGCCTGGGTCTCGGGGCGAATGACGGTCTCGGCCAGGTGCTGGAGCATCGCCTGCCGATTGAAGCCATCGTCTCCGCCCGTGGTCGCCGGTCCCGTGCCGGCCGTGGCCGCCCCCGTCGAGATGAGCTCGTTCGAGCTCTCGACGCAGGCGTACCCCGTCCCGATGACGGCCAGAAAGGCGAGCGCGAGCGAAGTGCGATGCTTCATGGTTTCACCAGTTCTCCACGTTCACGGTCGCGAAACCGTAGGCGTTGGCGAGGAGCGTGCGCGCCTGCGTGAGGCTGGTCACGTAGGCCGTGCGCGCGGCCGGATTGGCATCCGCGAGAACCGGCGCGTCGGCCAGCAGCGTATGCAGGGTCAAGAAGTCGGCATCGCTCAGCTGACTCTTGGGGTTGAACTGCAGACCGAGGGCGAAGCCCTTCATCTCCGACCAGTGCTTGGCGTGGTCGAGGAAGCTGTAGCCGGCGGTGCCCACCGCCTGCGTGTCGGAGATGGTGTCGTTGATGTAGTGAATGACCGTCGCCACGATGGCCTTCTCCCACGCCCCGATCGCAGTCTCGGCATGGCCGGTGAGCTCGGTCACCTGGGCCGCCGTGAGGTCGTCGTCGGCCATCAGGATGAGGGTGCGACCGGCCACGAAGGCATCGAAGGCCTCCTTGGTGAAGTCGGTCATGGCCGACGCGTCGCTCCCGAAGTCGCGCTTGGCCGCGTTCACCGAGGCTCCCCAGTTGATCTCCCGCAGCAGGTCGATGGATCCATCGCCGTTGGTGTCGTGCATGCCCTGCCAGTCGCTGCGGCCGCCCTCCCCCGCGAGCTCGTCGTCGGTGTAGAGGCTGTAGTCGCGCGCAGCGCCGAAGTAGCCGAAGCCCTCGTCCCAAGCGTGGCCGAGCGCGCTGTAGGGGCTGTCGCCGTCCTGCGCGTTCGAAGCCAAGAGGCCCTTGTCGGCGGTGGCGTCGTCCAGGTAGTCGTCGGTGGCTTGGCTGTAGGTGATGCTCATCAGGGCGAACTTCTGGATGAGCTGCTTGAGGTCGCGACCGTCGGCCGTCACGTAGACCTCGGCGATGTCGGTCGTCGTGCCGGGCTCGTCGGGGATGTTCCCGTTGACGCGGTTCTCGACCAGGGTCCCGAGCGTGCTGAAGAAGGCCCGCAGCAGCGTCTCGGGCGAGTCGATGGGCGCGTTGCCGTTGATGCTCACGTCGGCCCAGCCCACGAAGGAGACGCCGTCGTCCCAGTCCTTGTGATCGGTGCTGCTGTCGTTGCCGGCGAACTTGCCCACGAGGTCTTTGCCGCTCGAGATGTCGCCCCAGCTCGTCTGCAGCGCGCCCGGCATGGTGACCACGCCGTGGCTGTCAGCCGAAGACGACGCGTCGTCGAACGCGAAGTAGTAGTCGAGCGCCGCGACGAGCTCGGCCTGGGTCTGGGGCGGGTTCATGCTGCCATCGATGCGCTGGGTGAGCGCGCCGACATAGCTGTTCATCGCGTCGATGAGGGTGTGGCGGAAGGACTGCCCCGCGTAGTTCACCGCCGAGACGCCAGGTTGGAAGCGGCTCTCGAAGTCGTACGGGTCATCGAACGAAGCGGTGCCGCCCGTGCCACCGCCGACACCGCCGCCGCCCGTGCCCGCTCCTCCAGCACTACTGCTCGAAGTCGTGCCCGTTCCCGTACCTGTGGTCGCCGTCGTCTCCGAGTCGTCCCCACAGCCCACGGCGATGAAAGAGGTCATGCCAAGCGTGATCGCAGCCAGTGTCTTGTAATTCATGTCTATTCCATACGCGCACGGGATCACGGTCCGCTACGGCGCTCCGATAATGAAAGTCGGTTTCACCAAATACCGGAGAAGATAGCGAAAGTCACTTTCAAATGCGTGTCGCACGCCCGTGCAAACCCGCAAAATGCAGAGAGCCGCCAGCCCGTTGCGGGTGGCGGCTCTCGTGGCCACTGAGACCAGGGGACCTCAGAGGTTCTTGTTCGCGAAGTCCCAGTTCACCAGGTTCCACCAGGCCTCGATGTAGCTCGGGCGGGCGTTCTGGTAGTCGAGGTAGTAGGCGTGCTCCCAGACGTCGCAGGTGAGGATGGGGGTCTGGCCCTTGGTGAGGGGGCTGCCGGCGTCGTGGGTGTCGACGATGGCCAGGTTGCCGCTCTCTTCCTTGACCAGCCAGGCCCAGCCGCTGCCGAAGTGGCCGCCGGCGGCCTTGGTGAACTTGTCCTTGAAGTCGCCGAAGGAACCGAAGGCCTTGTCGATCGCGTCCTTGATCGCGCCGGTGGGCTCACCGCCGCCGTTGGGGCTCATGCTGTTCCAGTAGAAGGTGTGGTTCCACACCTGGGCCGCGTTGTTGAACACGCCGCCGCTCTGGGTCTTGATGAGATCTTCCAGCGACTTGCCGGCGAGGCTGCTGTCGGCCTCGACGGCCGCGTTCAGCTTGGTGACGTAGCCGGCGTGGTGCTTGCCGTAGTGGAAGTCGAGGATCTTCGACGAGATGTGGGGGGCGAGGGCGTCCTTGGCGAAGGGCAGCTCAGGAAGGGTGAAGGCCATTGGTCACTCCGTAAAATGTGGGTTGTCGCGCGGCCCGCGGATCCAAAGGAGGGAGCCGGCGCGGGAAGCGAGGCTTCCCATGCGTAACCTATTGGGTCAAGCGCGGGAGCCTAAGTCCTTACGACCCCACGCGCTGGGTCAACCGGATCAGGCGATCCGTTCGTCGTCGCGCCGCGGCCGCAGGGCCCCGCGCAGGATCTTCTTGCGCAGTCGGAGGGCGTCGGGCGTCACTTCGAGGAGCTCGTCGCGGTCGATCCACTCGAGCGCCGTCTCGATGGTGTGGGCCTTGAACCCGGAGAGCTGCACGTTCTCGTCGCGGCCGGCGGCTCGGATGTTGGTGAGCTTCTTTTCGCGGGTCGCGTTGACCACGAGGTCGTTCGGACGGTTGTGCTCGCCGATGACCATGCCCTCGTAGATGGTCTCCCCGGACGTGACGAAGAGGTTGCCGCGGGGCTGCAGGTTGAAGAGCGCATAAGGCGTGGTCTTGCCCTGACGGTCGCAGACCAAGGCCCCACCCTTTCGTCGCAGGACCACGCCTTGGTACGGTGTCCAGCCCTCGAAGGTGGTGTTGAGAAGGCCGGTGCCGCGGGTCTCGGTGAGGAACTGCGAGCGGTAGCCGATGAGGCCGCGCGCGGGCACGATGAACTCGAGCCGGCTTCGTCCCGCGCCGAGGTTGTTCATCGCATCGAGCTGACCGCGCCGCTCGCCCAGGCTCTGGGTGACCGTGCCCACGTGCTCCTCGGGCACGTCGATGTACACGCGCTCGAGCGGCTCGTGCTTCTCGCCGTCGATCTCCTTGATGACGACCTCGGGCATACCGAGCGAGAACTCGTAGCCCTCGCGACGCATGGTCTCGGCGAGGATCGCGAGCATCAGCTCACCCCGCCCGTACACCACGAACGTGTCGGGCGAGTCGGTGTCCTCGAAGCGCATGGCGAGGTTCTTCTTCGTCTCGCGCTCCAGCCGATCACGGATCTGCCGTGAGGTGACCTTCTTGCCGCTCTGGCCCGACAGCGGCGAGTCGTTGACGAGGAGCTGGATCTTGATGGTCGGCTCTTCGACCGCGATCCGGGGCATCGGCTCGGGGTTGGTCTTGTCGGCGAGCGTATCGCCGATGTGGAGCCCATCGAGGCCCGCGATGGCCACGATGTCGCCGGCCACGGCCTCTTTGATCTCCTTCCGGCTCAACGCCGCGAAGGCGTAGAGGCGCACGATGCGCCCATTCTTCTGCTTGTCGTTCTCGAGCAGCACCGTGATCTCGTCGCCGACCGACACGCGGCCACGACGCACGCGTCCCACCGCGAGCTGACCCACGTAGTCGTCGTGCTCCACGTTGGTGATGAGCATCTGGAACGGACCATCCGGATCGTCGGACGGGGCCGAGACCTTCTCCATGATGGTCTCGAAGAGCGGCTCGAGGCTGTCGCTCTCGTCGGCGAGACTCTTCTTGGCGATGCCGTCCTTGCCGATGGCGTAGACGCTGGCGAAGTCGGTCTGCTCGTCGCTCGCGTCGAGCTCACAGAAGAGGTCGAAGACCTCGGTGAGCACGTCGTCGGGGCGGGCGTCTTGGCGGTCGATCTTGTTGACCACCACGATGATGGGGAGGCCCAGGCCGAGTGCCTTTCCGAGCACGAAGCGCGTCTGGGGCAACGGCCCCTCGGCGGCGTCGACGAGCAGCAGCGCACCGTCGGCCATCATCAGGGTCCGCTCGACCTCTCCGCCGAAGTCGGCGTGGCCGGGGGTGTCGATGATGTTGATCCGCGTGTCGCCGTACTGAACGCTGGTCTGCTTGGCGAGGATGGTGATCCCCCGCTCCCGCTCGAGCTCGCCCGAGTCGAGGGCCTGGCTCTTCACGTCTTCGTTACGACGGAAGGCACCCGTCTGCTGGAGCATGGCGTCGACCAGGGTCGTCTTTCCGTGGTCTACGTGCGCGATGATGGCCACGTTGCGCAGCTTGCGGCCGTTCGATTCGGTCATGACGAGGCGGCGGGTATCACGAAAGACCGGCGCCGGCCACTCGTCAGCGTTCAGAAGTCCAGAATGGCCTCCGCCTCTTTGTCGGAGCCCGCTCCGGTCTTGCCAGTCGTGTCTCGGGGACGTGGCGGTTTGGTGACGGCAGGTCCAGCCGTGCCGTCGGGCTCGGGAGGCTGCGCGGCCGACGTCCTCGGGCTCGGCCGCGGGGCAGTGGCCTGGGGCTTGGGGGTGGGCTCCTCGAAATCTTGGCTGGTGGCCTCACGAGACGGCTCGGCCGTGGTTTCGGCGGTCGGCGCGTCGGCCGTGGCGGCGGGAAAGGGGGCCGGGTCGGGCATCGTCTCCTCGCGAGAGACCTGAAGCCCGACCACCGCCGCCGCGGTGAGCGCGATCACCGTTCCCCCGACGGCGAGGCCGGTCACGGCCCGCGCTCGACGCTTGCGGACCTCGACCGGCACCGCCAGGGGCTGGTCGTACAGCTCGAGCGCAAGGGTGGTGTAGTCGCCGCTGATCTGCCGACTGGGCGGAGGCAGCTCGAAGGGTCCGCTGCGCATGAGCGCTTGCTGGGCGTTGTGGCGGTCGATCTCCTCCGGGCTCGCGCAGTGCAGCAGGGCCAAGGCCATGGCTTCGGCGCTGGGGAAACGATCCTCGGGCAGCATCGCAAAGGTGCGCGCGAAGAACGCATCGACCGATGGCGGCAGCTCGGGCACGAGGGCCGAGACCGGGGTAAATTTGCCGTCGCAGATGGCCACGCAGATGAGGGCCATCGACGCCCCGTCGAAGGGCATCTGTCCCGTGAGGCACTCGTAGGCCACGACGCCGAGGGCCCAGAGGTCGACGTGGTGGTCAGCGGGCTGGGCGAGGATGGTCTCTCGACTCAGGTAGGCCGGCGTCCCCACCATGTCCTCGGGGTTGGTGAGCTTTCCCGAGCCACTCCACTTCTCGCTCTTGGCGAGGCCGAAATCGACGACCTTGGCGTAGATCCGGTTCTGCCCCTTCACGAGGAAGATGTTGTCGGGCTTGATGTCGCGATGGATGATTCCGCGGCCGTGGGCCTCCTGCAGCGCCTGCCCGACCTGAGCCACCACCTCGGCCGTGTCGCGTAGGCTCAGGTGGCCAACCCGCGCGATGTGCTCGCCGAGGCTCACCCCGTCGAGCTTCTCCATGACGATGAAGGGCCCGTGCTCGGGCATCACCCCCGCATCGAGGACCTTGACCGCGTGGGGGCTGAGGATCTGGGCCGCCGCCTTCGCTTCGCGCTCGAAGCGCGCCCGTACCACGCCACCGCCTCGGTCGAGGTCACGGTGGATGAACTTGACCGCGACCTCGGTGCCGAGCTGTTCGTGATGGGCCACCCACACGCTTCCCATGGCGCCGGAGCCGAGCTCCCGCACGAGGCGGAGCCCGTCACGCACGAGCGTCCCGGGAAGAAGGGGCATACCATGCGAAGTCTATCGCGCAGGCCTCAGCCACACCAGACCTCGGCCTTGCTTTGGCGTGCCCTCGCTCGACCTGGACCGGATCCCGTCGACGGGGCGAAGACTGGTCACCGGTACACGCCACGACTACGAGAGGTCTCGTGGCCAAACGACGCTACTGGCTCATGAAGAGCGAGCCGGGGACCTATTCGATCCAGGATCTCGAGCGTGAGGGAAGCACGATGTGGGAGGGCGTTCGCAACTACCAGGCCCGCAACCTCATGCGAGACGAGTGCCAGGTGGGCGACCTGGTCCTCTTCTACCACTCGAGCGCCAAGCCATCCGGGGTCGCGGGGCTGGCCCGCGTGAGCACCGCCCCCTACCCCGATCCCACCCAGTTCGAGGTCAAGGGGCCCTACCACGACCCCACCAGCGACCCGAACGACCCACGGTGGATCCTCGTCGACGTCGAGCACGTCGAGACCTTTCCCGAGGTCGTCCCGCTCACCGCCCTGAAAGCCGAGCCGGCCCTGGCCGACATGCTCGTGGTGCAGAAGGGTCAGCGCCTCAGCGTGATGCCCGTCGACAAGGACCACTTCAAGCGCGTCTGCCGCCTGGCGGGCGCCAAGACGAAGATCCGCTGAGGAGCCCATGCCCCGTTTGACCGAACTTTCCGAGCTCGCGACCGAGAGCACCCACGCCTACGCCCTCCGGCGCTACGACGTGAAGCACGTCGACCTCTCCGCCTCCAAGGTCACCGTGGCGGCGCAACAGGCCGAGCACGTCGACGTGGTTCAGGCCGCCATCGAGTGGGCCCAGCGTGAGGTCGGCAAGGGCGGCAACCGCAAGATGGTGGGCATTCGCGCCGTCGAGCGTTTTCAGCTCGAGCTCGCGCGCAAACTCCTCGACCTCGTGCCCGGCGAGGTGAGCGTCGAGGTCGATGCCCGCCTCGCCTACAAGCGCCGCCCGACCATCGAAAAGGCCCGCGCCATGTGGAGCCAGCTCGAGGAGCTGGAGGTCGACACGAGCCGGATCTTGCTCAAGCTCCCCGCCACCTGGGAAGGCATCGAGGCTGCTCGCAAGCTCAAGGACAAGAACGGTATCCACTGTCACCTGACCATGGTCTTCGGCATGCACCAGCTCGCGGGCGCCGCGCAGGCTGGGGCCGAAGTGATCTCACCGCCGGTCGGTCGCATCACCGACTTCCACAAGAAGCGAGCGGGCGTGGAAGGCTATCCGCCCGAAGAGGATCCAGGCGTGCTGCTCGTGCGACGCATGCAGCACTACCTCGAGCGCCACCACCCCGAGGCCAAGCTCATGCCGGTGGCTTTTCGCGGCTTCGGGCAGGCGGTCGCCCTCGCCGGGGTGCCACGCATCTCACTGCCGGCGCCATTTCTCGAAGAGCTCGAGGCTTGCGACGAGCCTCCCCCAGTTCGGGTCGACGACCCCGCCGAGCTGCCCCTCGAGCTCGATGCCGGCGCCTACCAGCGTCTGCAGGCGGCGGACCCGGTGGCGAGCGACAAGCTCACGAGCGGGATCAAGAACCTGTCGTGGGCCGTCATCTCCCAGGAGAAGCAGCTCGTGGATTGGATCACGCAGCGGCAGGACGAGGCGGCCGAGACCTCGACGCTGACCCTGTTCCGGATCTGGGACTACGACAACGACGGCTACATCGATCGCGAAGAGTGGGCGGGGACCGACGAGGTCTTCAACGCCCTCGACCGAAACAACGACGGCCGGATCAGCCTCGAGGAGATGGCCCTGGGCTTGGGCGCCCCCTGTCCCACCGACGAGAGCTGAACCGTGTCCCGTCCCGCTCTCTTCGACATGGACCGGACCCTCGTCCGGCGCGACACGGCCACGCTCTACGTGCGCTATCAGCGCGACGTGGGCGAAGTTGGGCCAAGGACGCAGGCCAAGGTGGCCTGGTGGATCTTCCAGTACACACTCGGGGTCGTCGACGCCGAGGGCGTCGCAGAGAAGGCCCTCGCCGACTTCCGAGGTCGTGAAGAGCGCTGGATGGAGGTGAATTGCCGCGACTGGTACCAGCGCTACGTCCGGCCTCACATCTCCGAACGGGGGCGCGCGGCGGTCGAGGCCCATCGCGCGGCTGGCGACTTCATGGCCGTGGTCACGGGCGCCACCCGCTACGCCGCCGAGCCCCTGGCCGACGAGCTGGGCATCGCGCACGTGGTGTGCACCGAGCTCGAGGTGAGCTCATTGGGCCGCTTCACGGGCCGGGTCGTCAAACCCATGTGTTACGGCGACGGCAAGGTGGCCCGCGCCGAGCGTCTGGCGAAAGCTGAGGGTTTCGAGCTCTCCGACGCCGTCTTCTACTCCGACTCGATCACCGACCTGCCCCTTCTCGAGCGGGCCGGGGAGGCCGTCGTGGTCAACCCCGACGCCCGTCTGCGCCGCGTCGCACGTCGCCGCGGCTGGTCGATCGTCAGCTGGTGACGCTCACTCGGACGAGGGCTTCGACGAGGTGGGGCCACTCGGGATCGAAGACACCGCAGGGTGGCTGCCCGTCATGCTGGGAACGGAGTGGTCGTCGCGCAGGAAGTCTTCGATGACCTTGCCTGCGATGTCGAGCAGGTCGTAGACGGTCACGAGCCCGATGAGGCGGTCGTCCTCGTCGACCACGGGCAGACTGCCGATGTTCTCTTCGCGCATGAGGTGCAGGATGTCGATCGTCGGCGTGTCCGGTCCCACGCAGTGCGGAGCCTTCTTCATGACGTCCGCGCACATGACCTCGTCGGAACCCTCCTCATGGCGCTTGGCGAGCAGCTGAAGAAGGTCGCGGAAAGAGATCATGCCCACGAGCTTGCCGTGGTCGTCTTCGACCGGCACGTGCCGGATGCGACGCCAATCCATGATGTTGGCCGCCAGATCCACCGGATCGTCGGGACGCACCGTGTAGAGGTCGGTGCTCATGAACTGGTCCACGGTGCGATAGGACGGGAACCAGTCGCGGGTCTGGTAGAGCTTGGCCAGGGGCCACTCGTGCACCGGCTTGCCGCTGCGCTGGTTCTGCAGTGAGGCCCAGGTGATGCTCCGCATGCGCACGTCGCGCGGAGCTTTGCTCATCTTGGCCAGCGAACGCAGGGCCCAGGTCGATCCCGTCTGGCCGGAGCGCACCCGATTTTCGACCACGCCGAGGTAGCGCTCGATGTCGTCGCTCGCGATCCCCTGCCCCGTCAGTCCCTCACGGGCGCGCGGGATCAGCCGCTCGACGATGAGCTCGTGGGCCGTGATCTGCTTGCCGTCGAGCCAGCTGAACTGCGCTCCGAGGCCGTGCCGAGCGGCGGCGTAGAAGTTCGACTTGGCGTCGTCGAACTCCATCGAGTTGCGGATCTCGGGGTAGTCGTTGGAGAGCGACGACATGAGGCCGAAGAAGAAGGCGGCATTGGCCATCTCGTCGACCACCGTCGGTCCCGAAGGGAGGATGCGGTTCTCGATCCGGAGATGGGGCAGGCCCTCGTCACCGATGCCGTAGCAGGCGCGGTTCCAGCGCCACACGGTGCCGGTGTGCATGCGCAGTGCACCGAGCCGCGGCACCCCTCCCTGGCTCACCACCTTGACCGCATTCTCGTCGAGCGCGTCGCTCGAGATCATGATGCGGAACCGGGCGATGTCTTCTTTGTAGATCTCGAGGATCGAGCGATCGATCCAGTGGTCGCCGAAGGAGACGCGCGCCGGCTTGCTGCGACGCTTGTGGGTCGACGACCGCGAGTCGACCGAACGCTGGAAGAGCGCAACCCGGGTTTCGTGCCAGAGCCGTTGCCCGAGGAGTAGCGGTGAATTGACGGCTGCCGCGAGCACCGGCGCGCTGATGACCTGTGCGAGGTTGTAGAGGGGCGCGAACTCCTCCGGGCCCACCTGGAAGTGGATCTGGAAGCTCGTGTTGGCCGCCTCGAGCATCACGTTGTCGTGGGTGATGTCGAGCTCGTCGAGCCCTTTGATGACGATGCTCAGAGCACCGTCTCGGGCGGCGGTGATGGCGCGGTTGAGCTCGTAGTAGCGCGGGTTGGGCGTCATGTTGCCCAAGGTGAGGTGGCGGGTCCGTAGCGTAGGCAGAATGCCAGCGAGGGTCACCGAGGCGCCGAGCTCGTCGGCCGCTTGATCGACGAGGCCGATGAGCTCCCGGATCTCGTCCTCCATGTCGCTGAGGCAGCTTCCGCCGAACTCCCGAGCCGACGCGTTGGCCTCGAGGTTGAAGCGCGCGAGCTCGGTCGTGATCCTCGACTCGCCATTCAGCCGCTCGAGCAGCTCGACGGCGATGGGCGCGGGTTGGCGCGACCCATCCACGAGGAACATCTCCTGTTCGGCGCCGATACGACGGATCCCCGTCTCGATGCGGCCGCTGTCGATGAGCTGCTCGAGTCCGTTGAGGTCCTCGAGGACGGCTCTGGTGAAGGCTCGACGGCGGCGCTCGTCCGCGTCGGTGGAGACGTTGGAATCCCCCATGCTCGTCCTACTTTACACGAGTCCATGCCACCGCAAAGAAAGCCCGTAGCCCAGGCTCGTCCGATGCGGGGTCAGGGCGTCGCGTAGAGCTGCCCGCCGATGGTGGCCTTCATCATCGACTGACCGGGTGTGGTGACCACCGGGTGGGTGGTCGGCGGTACGAAGAGGATGCCCCCATCGAGGTGGTCGTAGCGGTAGAAGCTCGCGGTCGTGGTCTCGACCCCGCCCGTGGTCGCCACTTCGACGGTGGCCGACTCGCCCTGGGGGGGGAGGTGCATCTGCAACGCCGGAAGCCAGGTGAGGGTCCCGTCTCCGTTGACCACGGCCCGCTGGTAGACCCGGT
>JAUHZF010000405.1 GCA_030426145.1 Polyangia bacterium | reverse complement strand
CGGGTTCTCTGCTTCGTTCGAAGATCCGGGTGGCGCCGTCATGGGTTCGCTCTTCAGTGACACCCCCAACAACAGCTCGAACAACTGCCCGAGCCAAGCCCCCACCAATGCCCCGAGCGGCACGACCTTCGTCTATGGAGACTGCCACGCCATCCTCTTCTCGGGGGGCGACGACGTCACGCAGTGGGTCTTCCAGTGGGAGGCCCCCGCCGCTGGCGCTGGCGATGTCACCATGTGGTACGGCGGGGTCGACGGCGACACCGGTGGTCACAACTCCATGCACGACGACGTCGTGCAGGGGAGCGTTCTGCTGCGCGAAGGCAGCTGAGCGCCGACGGACCTCACCGGCGGGCTCGAGCGATGCAGCCCGCCGGCAGGGTCGGCCGACCGCAGGCGCTCACGGCGCGAGGCCGCGCACCGTGAAGAGGCGCCGCTCGGACGTGGTGCCGTCGAAGAGGGTCATGACCGCGACGTTGGTCTCGTCGCGCGGGACGTCGGGGTCGAAGACGATGTTGAACGTGATGTCGGCACCGTCGACGAGGCCGCTCGGGATCTGGCCGAGGCCGTCGAACAACCACCCGTCGGGGCTGAGGATGGTCGCCTCGGAGAGGTCGACCTCGACCCCGCACTGGTTGGTGAAGATGAGGTCGCGAACGGCGGGCGTGCCGGCCGCTTCGATCTGAAGCGAGATCTCTGGACCCAGGCTGTCGTCGACACAGTCGACGGTGGGGGCGGGCAAGAGCGCGCCCATGGCGACCCCACGCAAGTCGACGGGGTCGGTGCGGGCGCCGGTGACGCCGAAGGCCTGAAGTCGGAACACGTCGTCGATGGCCCCCTCGAAGTCGACGGTGAAGGAGCCGTCCTCGGCGACCTGGACCTCTCGTCGCTCGAGAACGGGATCGCCGTCGAAGGGCACGTTGATCACCTCGAGCGTGTCGGCCGCGGTCACCGCGTCGGCGAGACCCGTGAGCCGGACCATTCCCGGCGTGGGTTCGCTCACGCGCAGGCCCGACAACTTGATGCCGATGGGCGGTGGCAGCGGCTGGGGACTCGGTCCGCACCCGAGGCCTCCCAACGCAACGCCCACCAAGGCCCATGCTCGCCAGCCATACACGGGGTCGAAGTATAGCAAGCCGTACGCCACCACCGTTGCGCATCATCTCGGTAGTTTACGTACATCGACCTAGTGCTTGTTGTTGCGGACTGTTGCGACCTGTATCGTTTCGCCGATGGCGATGAGCTACGAGCCGGGGGCGCTGTTGGCCCGCCGCTACCGGGTGGGCGAAGCCCTGGGTCGAGGCGGACTCGCCACGGCCTACCGGGTCATCGACGTCGTGACCGAACGACGGTTGGTGCTCAAGCTGGTGGATGCGGCCGACGACGAGAGCCGGTCGATCTTTCACGGAGAGTTCCAGCGCCTGGCGGGGCTGCTTCATCCGCATCTGGTTCGGGTTCGCGATCTCGGCCACCTCGACGGGCGATGGGCCTACTTCACCGCCGACGACGACGCGGCCACGGCCCTTCCCGAAGCCGCCCTACCCGACTGGTCGTCGGTGCGGCCACTCCTGCTCGATGTGGTCGACGCGCTTCGCTGTCTACACGGCCTCCGCCTTCGTCATGGTGACGTGAAACCAGCGAACATCGTGGTGGGTCCCGACGGCCGCGGAACCCTCATCGATCTGAGCTGCACGACCTCCTTCGGTCGACCGCCTCGCGTAGCCGGCACGCCCGGCTTCATCGCCCCGGAGCTGTTGCAAGGTGTCGCCGCCGATGGCCGCGCCGACCTCTTTGGGTTGGGCGCCACCTTGGCGTGGCTTGGTGAGCAGCTGGCCTTGCCCGACGAGGTGACGGCCTTGGCCACGCAGCTGATGCGGGACGACCCCGACGATCGTCCCCCCGACGTCGACGAGGTGGCGCGCCGCCTCGGAGAACGCGCTCGCCCCACTGCCCTCGCCTCGGGCGTGCCGCCCCAGTTGATCGGTCGCGCCACCTGGCTCGCCGATGCCGAGCAGCGCCTCGAGCGTGCCCTCGCCGGCGAAGCCGGACCGATCGTCATCACGGGTCCGGCCGGCGTAGGCCGCAGTCGTCTGCTCGAGGAGCTCAAGTGGCAGGCCCAGCGTCGCGTCGTCGTGATCGAAGGGGCCGCGAGCCGCCCCGACGCGGTCGACGAGCTCCTTCGGCGGGCGCTCGACATCGACGACGACCGCAGCGGCATCGCGCTCGTGGTCGACACCCTGGATCGATGGCCCTCCGACGAGCCGCGGCTGCTCGTGCTCGACGACGCGCAGCGACTCACGGCTCCTCAACGAGAGGCGTGGTGGGCGCTCCTTCGTAGCCTCCCCGGTCGCATCACCGCCCTCACCACCACCTCCAACGCGCCGCCGGCGCTGCCGGATGCGTCCATCCTGTCGGTCGAACCCCTCGGTGCCAACGAGGTGGCGCGTTGGGTTGGCGAGAAGCTCCCCAAGGCCCGGCTCGGCGACGTGATGCGCCTCACCGAGGGCCGGCCCGCGCCGCTCGCCGAGCTGCTCGGTGCGCTTCGTCTCGGCGAGCTCCACGCGGACGACCTGCGACGGGCCCAGCCCTTCGCGGCGGTCTCGTTGCGCGAGCTCGCCCTGTGGCCAGAGTCGGTCGTGGCCGCCCTCGCCCTCGTGGCCGCGCGTGGGGGACGCGCACCGCGGGCCCCCATCGATCCCGCCGCCGTCACCGAGGCGCTCGCACGGGGCTGGCTGGTCATGGACGGCGATGACGTGGTGGCGACGCGACCGCTGGCGCTGTCGTCGTTCCCCGTCGAGCTTCGACGCCGCGCCCATCGCGCCGCCGTCGACCTCGTAGATTCGCGTGACCCCGAGCGTGTGGTCCACCTGCTCGGGGCCGGGGCGACCTCCGAGGCGGCGCAACAGCTCTGGTCCCAACGGGGGGCCATGCGCGCTTCTCCCGATGCTTGGCTCGTGGTGGCCGAAGCCATCGCCACGCGGGCGGACGACAGCCTCGACCTGCGCGCCGTCGCGGCAGAGATCTACGAGCTGGCGGGGCGCACCCGAGAAGCGCTGTCGCTCATCGCCCGCGCGCGCCGTCGCGACCCCGACGACCCGCGGGTCCGGCTCCGGGCGGGTGCCATCTGCCTCCGCTGCGGTCAGCTCTCCCGCGCTCGGCGCTACCTGGAGCCCATCGCCGAGTCGTCTCCCGAAGCGCTCGATCTGCTCAGCCGAACCGTCGTGAAGCAAGGCGACTACGCCGCCGCGCGCACCCACGCCGAACGCGCACTGGCGCTCGATCCAGACGACCCGTGGCTCCGCGCAGCGCTGCACGACGACCTCGGCGTGGCCGCGAGCTACCTCGGCGATTCGGCGACCAGCCGCGAGCATCTCGAGAAGGCCAGCGCGCTCCACGAGCAGCACGGGCAACCACGCGCTCAGGCTCGCAGCACCATCTATCTCGCCCTCGCCGACTATCGCGACGGCAAGGCTCGCGAGGCGGCCGCGGGCTTCGCCGAAGCCCTGCGCATCGCCGAGGAGAGCGGCGCGGCCGACCTCGTGGTCTACGCCGCCCAGAACCTCGCCGCCGCGACCCATCAACTCGGAGACCTCGGACGTGCCGCGAGTGCCTACGAACGCGCGCTCCGACTCGCCGTCGCCCTCGGCGACCGCAGCAGCGAAGCCGGCCTCCGCGCCAACCTCGCCAAGCTCTACACCGACCTCGGCCTGCTCGAGCAAGCGGCAGAAGCCGCGGTTCGCGCAGAGGCGGTCGCCACCGAGGCCGGGGTGGCGATCGTGGCTGCCACGGCGGCCTCGGCCGCGGGCGAGGTCGCACTGCTTCGGGGCGATGCCGAAGGGGCCATTGCGGCCCTGCGACGCGCTCGCCAGACCTTTGGTGAGCAGAGCCAACGCGAGCTCGTGGAGACCGACCTTCACCTCGCCGATGCGCTCGGGGCGGCAGGTCGAGACGAGGGAGCACGAGAGGCCCTCGCGCGGGCCGCGGCCATCACCGACACGCTCGAAGCCGACGACCTGCGCGCGCGGCTGGCCCTCGGTCGCGCGCGCCGTCACCTTCGCCAGAACGCATCGGAGGACGCCCTTCCACTGCTCGAAGAAGCCCTCGACCACGCCCAGCGCGCCGACCAGCGAGAGCTCGAGGCCGAGGTCGAAGCGAGCCTCGCCCGAGCCTGTGCCGACCGCGGTGCGGCCACCCTCTCGGCGCAGCATGCGCAGCGCGCGCGCGGCCTATGGGAGCAGACCGTCACCACCCTCCCCAGTCACCTCGCCTCGGCCTTCTGGCGTCACCCCCATCGGGCTCTACCTCCCCTCGTCACGCATCGGCAGGCCGAGCGACCTCAGACCGATCGCATCGTGCAGCTCGAGCGCTTGCTCGCCATCAACAAGCGCCTCACGAGCGCCCTCGAGCCCAACATCGTGCTCGACAAGGCCATCGATGCCGCCCTGGAGCTCACGGGCGCGGAGCGTGGTTTCGTCATCCTCGACCGCGACGGCGAGCTGACCATGCGTGCCGCACGCAACGTGCAGACCGACGACCCGAACGAGCTGGAGTTCTCTCAGAGCATCACCCATCGCGTCATTCGCTCGGGGCGCCCCGTGATCACCGTGGATGCGCGTGCGGACGAACGATTCGAGGCCCAGCGTTCGGTGCACGCCATGCAGCTTCAGAGCGTGGCTTGCGTGCCCATCATCGCGGCTGCGGGGGTTCTCGGCGCCCTCTACCTCGACCACCGGTACGTCGCCGGCATGTTCGGGCCCGAGCAGACCGACCTGCTGAGCGCCTTCGCCGACCAGGTCGCCATTGCGCTTCACAACGCCTTCCTCCACGAGACGCTCGCCGAACGCACCCGACAGCTCGACGCCCTCACGCGCGGGCAGAAGCAGGAGATCGATGCGCTGCAGAACCGGGTCCGCCATCAACAGAAGGCCCTGGAGCTGCGCTTCGACTACGGACAGATCATCGGCGACTCCCCCGCGATGCGCGCGGTGCTGCTCACCCTCGACCGCGTCATCGATAGCGACATCCCGGTCTCCATCCAAGGCGAGAGCGGTACCGGAAAAGAGCTGCTCGCGAAGGCCATTCACTACAATGGCCCGCGACGCGACGGCCCCATCGTCACCATCAACTGCGGCGCCGTGCCCGAGTCGCTGCTCGAGTCGGAGCTCTTCGGTCACGTCAAAGGAGCCTTCACCGGCGCCGACAGCGATCGACCTGGCCTCTTCGTGGCGGCGCGTGGCGGCTCGGTTTTTCTCGACGAGGTCGGAGAGATGCCCGCCGCGATGCAGGTCAAGCTGCTGCGCGTCCTTCAAGAGCGGGAGGTCATGCCACTCGGAAGCCACCAGACGGTCCCCATCGACGTTCGCGTCATCACGGCCACCAACCGCAAGCTGCGCACCGAAGTAGAAGAGGGGCGCTTTCGCGAAGACCTTTACTATCGGCTCGGCGTGGTCGAGGTGGAGGTTCCACCATTGCGCGACCGAACCGAGGATATCCCGGCGCTCACCGAGCATTTGCTGCAACGCGCCGCGGACAAACTCGGTCGGCCACGGCCGCGCGTGGATCCGAGCGCCCTCGAAGCCTTGCTGGCCCACCATTGGCCGGGCAACGTCCGGGAGCTCGAGAACGTGGTCACCAAAGCCGTGCTCCTCGCCGACGACGGGGTCATCACGCCCGAGGCGCTCCGACTGCAGGCTCCACGGCCCCCGAAGGCCGCCACCACCCGCAAGGCCTTCGAAGAAGAGGCGCACCAGAAGCTACTCGAGCTGCTGCAGCTGCACGAATGGAACGTCTCCGAGGTCGCCCGTAGCCTCGGCGTCGCGCGCACCACCGTCTACCGCCGGATGCGCAAGTATGGCCTGGAGGCGTCATGACCGAAGAAGCCTTTGCGAAGACGATCCACGCCGCCCTCGATGCCATCGGCGTCGAGGCGGGCACCGTCGTGGGGGCCCAGGCCACCTTCGCCCCCGCCCACCACGAGACGGCCTCGGAGGCCCTGCGCCAGCTCCGTGAAGGCCACTCGGCGCGATCGCTGGCCGTCGAGCTGGGCGAGCCCCTCGGGGTAGGCGGCATGGGCATCGTGCACGTGGCCCAACAGGTGCGCATGGGACGCGAGGTGGCGGTCAAGTCGGTGCGACCCGAGCACCGCTCGGAGCGGGCGACGGTTGAGCTTCTGCAGGAGGCCTGGATCACCGGCAAGCTCGAGCACCCGAACATCGTGCCGGTCTACGACGTCGCTCTGCGCGAGGACGGCGATCCGGTGGTGATCCTGAAGCGCCTCGAAGGGGTCACGTGGACCACCCTGCTCCAGAACGACGCCATGGTGCGGGAGCGTTATGGCGCCGACGACACCCTGGCCTTCCACCTCCAGGTCTTGGGTCAGGTCTGCAACGCGGTGCGCTTCGCCCACGCCCGCGGCATCGTGCACCGCGACATCAAACCCGACAACGTGCAGGTGGGTCCCTTTGGTGAGGTCTACCTCCTGGATTGGGGCATCGCCGTCAGCACCATCGACGACGGCTCCCGACGATTGCCTCTGGCCTCGCAGAGCAAAGGCGTCGCGGGAACGCCGGCCTACATGGCGCCCGACATGCTGGGCGTCTACGACGAGCCGGTCGACCATCGCGCCGACGTCTATCTGTTGGGGGCAACACTCTACGAGATCCTCACCGGCCGTCCGCCGCACGAAGAAGGGGCTTGGGGCGCGCTGGTTCGATCGATCCTGCTCACCGAGCTGGTGTTTCCCGATGACGCCCCCGCGGGCCTGGTGGCGCTCGTTCGCCAGGCGATGGATACCGATCGGGATACGCGGCTGCAGAGCGCCGAGGCCTTCCGACTCGAGCTCGAGCACTTCGGTGAGCAGCGCGACGCCGAGCACCTCGCCACGCGCGCCGCCTCGCGCCATCGCGACCTGACCGAGGCCATCGGCGCCAAGGACGCGGCCTCCGCTGCCCATCGCGAGGCCATCTACCGCATCTTCGGCGAGTGCCGCTTCGGTTTTCGAAGCGCCCTGGAGCTATGGCCCGAGTGCGAGCTCGCCCAACGAGGGCTGAATGAGGCCACGGAGACCATGGTCCGGTTCGAGCTGTCCGTCGGGCAAGCGGAGGCGGCCCAAGGATGGATCGGTCAGCTCGACGCACCACCGCCCGAGCTCGAAGCCGAGGTCGAAGCCGCGGTCGAGGAGACCCGCGCCGAGCGCGCCCGCCTCGCCAACCTCGAATCCGACATCGACCCGGGCCTCGGACGACGGACCCGGCTCTTCGTGGGCTTGGTGTGCGGGCTGACGTGGGTGGTCGTGCCCTTTGGCCTCGCCATTCTCGATGTGCCCATCGGCCCCGACATCGGGGTCTACGCCTCGGCCTTCTTCTTGGTGTTCAGCCTGTCGCTGCTCTTCTGGGCCCGCGAATCGATGATGCGAACCCGCATCAACCGCAACCTCTCCGTGAGCATGCTCACCGCGATCGTGGTCCTATTCATCACGTCCCTCGTCGCGTGGCGCAATGGCGGCGCCATGCGCGACGCCGTGCTCGAAGTCCACCTCGCCTGGGCCTGCATCACCGGCCTCACCGCGCTCAGCGTCGACCGACGGCTCGCCATCCCCGCCCTCGCATTCCTCGCCGGCTATCTGCTGTTGGCCCTGAACCCGGACATCGAAGCCATGCAGGTCGCCACGGTGACGAATGGCGTCCTGCTCGTCGCCATGATCGCCTTGTGGACCCGCCTCGGCGAAGACATCCCCGCGCTCAGCCGCCTCACCAGCCGCAGCCCCAAGCCGTGAGGTCGTGGGAGGGCAACGATGGTCGGGGTGAGGCGCGATGCTCGGCATTGCAGTGTCTCCGCGGAGTCGCGCTCCGGTGGCGGCGTTAGCCAGCGAGACCAGCCGACGTTCAACCCCTGCAGACCTTCAACGTCGACCCCCCGCGCACGACGTTCAACCCCTGCAGGCCTTCAACGTCGACCCCCGCACAACGTTCAACCCCTGCAGGCCTCGAACGTCGGCAAAGTCGACGTTCAACCCTCGCAGACCCGCCCTGCTCACGCTCAACGTCGACTTCGGCGATCTTCGACCCCTGCAGACCTTCAACGTCGGCCCCCGCACGACGTTCAACCCCTGCAGGCCTCGAACGTCGGCACACGGCAAGGCCAGGGGCCACTGGGGACGCGCAACGACATCTTCGCTGTCGTTCCACCCTCTCAGTGGCGCCTGAGGCCCCTCAACGACAGCCATCGTGCCCTTCCGCGGCTGCAATGCGAGGTTCGAGGCTCGAGGCTCGAGGTTCGAGGTTCGAGGTTCGAGGTTCCAGGTTCGAGGTTCCGGGTTCGAGGTTCCAGGTTCCAGGTTCCAGGTTCGAGGTTCGAGGCCGAAATCGAGCCCGAGATCGAGAACGAGATCGAGATCGAGAACGAGATCGAGAACGAGATCGAGAACGAGAACGAGAACGAGAACGAGAACGAGATCGAGAACGAGACCGAGACCGAGACC
>JAUHZF010000038.1 GCA_030426145.1 Polyangia bacterium | reverse complement strand
CACCTGCACGCCGTACCGCTGCGCGGCTTCGGCCACCAAGTACACCACGGAGCTCCGTGTCGCCTGACACGGTTTCAGGAAGAACCTTCGCTCCGAACAACGGCGCGAAATGAACAGGGTCTTTCCAGGCACGACACAACGAGGCACTGCCATCTCACCCATTCATCGAATCGAGCACCCTCCCTCTCGCGCGCAATTCCTGGATCGCTGATCCTGCAATGCTCGAGACATGCGGTTGCCATCGTCATCCTCACGCTCTTGGCCGCTTGCGGTGGTGAAACCAGGGCGGGCACACCACCAGTAGATCCCGAGCGGTTTCGCACGGACGCGGCCTACGCAGAAGCCGAGGTCGTCGTGTCCGTCTCCGGCACCAACGGGACCTTCGTCGACCACTGCGACGATGACGGGAACCTCGTGGTGCGCTCCCGCCACGACCGACCGACGTACCCAAGCACCAACGACCCCTCGACGAGACGCTGGAGTGCACGGGGGACGTCCTCGCGCAGACCGTCGACTGCGACGGCACATGTGCGGCTGGCCCGCTGCGAGCGCCACGAAGAGGACGACGCGATGCGTTTCGAAGGCCAGGATGGCGACCTTCAGGGCCGAATGAACACCGTGGCCGCAGCGAGGAGGCGGTCGTCCTCGAGGCGGGCATGTTCCCGGGTCACCGCCGCCGCCAACTTGATCTTGTGGTCGTCGCGACTCGCGACCGCCGCTTCAACGAGCTCGGCGAGCGCCGCGGTCCTCCCCACCTCGCCCTCGCTCGGCCCGCGGCTCATCGAGCGCACTGCTGCGAGCGCATGCACGTAGGCACGGAGCGCCATCGACCCCCCATCCTCGAAGCACGGAAGCAGCCCGCGCAGCGCAGACGTTGCCGTGATGGCATGCAGGTAGGTAAACCGAGACGCTGGCTCGGCCACCAACCACGTTGCCGCACCGAGTAGCACCGCGTCGAGGGTGGACGCCACGTCCAGCCCCAGATCGAATTCCGCCACGTCTCGTGCAAACCTCTCGGACTCGGCCGCCGCTGCTGCCCTCTCCGTGATGATGCCTTCCACCCTCAGCGCATCGGGCATGGCCGAGAGATGCGAAAGGGCCTCCGCCACCGGAACCGTCGGCTCCGTGCCGACCTCCCCACGCAAGGCACGGTACTCGGAGGCCCAATACCCCAGCGCCCATGCCACCTCACGGCGTCGCACGGGCGTGTCGTGCCGACGCAGACCCGCCACGGCATGCCCCAGCCTGATCAGGCCATGCAGCGAGCCACCGAGGACCCCGCCCATGAGAACCGGAAGCACCTCCCGCAGCACCTGCTCCCACCCTGCACGCCCCAACCACGCCTCGAAGTGGGCCGACAGCCTTCCCGCCGCTGCACGCTCGCCCAGATGACCGCGCCACCCCTCCCCCAGAAAGGCGACCGGCTGCGCCGCAACGGGCTCTAGGTTGCGGCCATAGTCCTCCATGAAAGCTGGGATCGCTTCCGCGCGCCCCAGCTCGACGAGGGCGTCGGCTGCCATCGGGGCGTGGTTGGCCAGGTTACCCCTCCACGTCGAAGACGTGCGGTGGACCCGGACCAAGGCTTCATCGAGGGTTCGTTCGTCGACGGGCAGGCTCATCGGGACAACCTATGGCCCGGCCTGGCGACTCAGCAACACGATGGACATCACATCATCACGGCGCTCTCTCCGCATCCAACCTCGGAGTTTTTCCGCGACGGCCCGCGGAAGGGTATAGAGCGTGGATGGGACAGATCTTTCGCGGCGCGACCTTGGTGCTCTGCGACGCCGCGCACCAGATCCTCGAGGACCACGACCTCCTGGTCGAGGGCGGGCGCATCGCCGCCATCGAGCCCTCGTTGCGCCTCGAAGGCCATGAGGTCCTCGAGATGCCCGGCAAGGTCATCGTGCCGGGCTTCGTGCAAGCCCACGTGCACCTCGTTCAGGCACTGTTCCGTGGCATGGCCGACGACCTCGCGCTCCTCGACTGGTTACGCACGCGCATCTGGCCCCTCGAGCGCGCACACGACGAAGAGAGCGCATACTGGTCCGCCCGGGTCGGACTCACCGAGATGCTTCTCGCGGGCACCACCGCCATCCTCGACATGGCCACCGTGCGAAACACCGACGCGGTGTTCCGCGCGGCCCAGGAAGTCGGCCTGCACGCCTTCATCGGCAACGCGATGATGGACCGCGACAACGAGGCTGGCCTCGGGGCTAGCCTCGACCACAACCTCGAAGAAGCCGAGCGCCTCCGCGCGGCGTGGCACGGCAAAGGCAACCTCCGCTTCGCCTACGCCCCCCGCTTCGTCCCGTCCTGCTCGGACGACCTCTTGCGTGAGACCGCCCGCCTCGCTCGCCAACACGGGTGCATGATCCACTCCCACGCTTCGGAGAACCGAGACGAAGTCGCGCTCGTGCGCGAGCTCTCTGGGCGCGACAACATCGTCCACCTGCACGAGCTCGGACTCACCGGCGAGGACGTGGCGCTTGCGCATTGCATCCACCTCACCGACGACGAAGAAGCCATCCTCGCCGACACCGGCACCACGGTCGTTCACTGCCCCGGCTCAAACGCCAAGCTCGCGAGCGGCCTCTGCCGCGTGCCCGAGCTGCGCAGCCGCGGCGTACGTTGCGCTCTCGGCGCCGACGGCGCGCCCTGCAACAATCGCATGGACCCATTCGCGGAGATGCGCCTCGCGGCCCTCATCCAGAAGCCGCGGCTCGGCGCCGAGACCATGCCCGCTCGCGATGCATTGCACATGGCCACCAAGGCCGGCGCCGAAGCGCTTGGCCTCAACGCCGGCGAGCTTGGCGTAGGTCGAGACGCCGACCTCGTGGTACTCGAGCCCAACCTCCTCCACTCGCTCGGCGGGGGACCCGCCGACGGCGCCATCGTCTACGCCATGACCCCGGCCAACGTGCGCGAGGTCTACATCGGAGGACGGTGCGTCGTTCGCGATGGTGGCGTGGTTGGCTGGGACACCGAAGAAACCGTTCGTGAGGCCATGGCGGCCCTCACTCGCGTTCGCACCCGCGCCGGTCTCTAGCCAAGTCAGCCGCGGAAGATCGACACGCCACCATCGACCAGATGGACCGTACCCGTCACGAAGGCGGATTGGTCCGAGGCGAGGTAGAGCGCGGATTGCGCGATCTCGTCCGGCGATGCGATGCGCCCGAGGGCATGAAGTCCCCGTACGTAGTCCATCGCCTCGGGGCTGTTGGCGACCGTTCGCCCCATAGGCGTGTCCGTGCCCCCGGGGGCGAGCACATTGACCCTGATCCCCTCTCGACCGCCCTCTGCCGCCAATGCAAGCGCAAGTCCGACGAGCCCAGACTTCGCGGCGGCATAGCTCGCCATCTGTGCCATGCCGACCGTGTGCCCGACGAAGGTCGAGGTGAAGATCAACGAGCCGCCATTTTCGCGCAGGCTTCTCCACTGGTGCTTCGCGCCGAGGAACGCACTCGTGAGGTTCACGGCCACAGTCGACTCCCAGTCACGGAGTGGCACTTGTTCTGTCGCCATCATGGGCCCCAGCGACCCAGCGTTGTTCATCGCAATGTGGAGACCTCCAAACCGGGCCCGCGCCGTTTCTACGGCGCCCTCGGCGCAAGCTTCATCCCGAACGTCGCCCGCATGGGAAATCGCTTGGCCTCCCTCGGCTTCGATCTCACCGACGAGCTCGTCCAGCTCGTTCTTGCGCCTGGCGACCACGACCACGCGCGCACCCTCGCGTGCGAAGAGTCGTGCCGCCGCACGACCGATGCCCGTGCTCGCGCCCGTGATCAGGGCCACCTTGTCCTTCAATCGATCCATTCCTCCGTCCTTTCTCTGCCGCGCCCAGCACGGCTGGGAATGAGATAGGCTCCCCCGAGACGTCCGCGCGCTCCGGTTCCTGCTCGGCAATTCGAAGAACGGCGGCTCGACACCGATGACGCCGTGGTACGACCCCGCGATGACCATCGACGACGACCCGAGCCCAACCCCGCTCGACAAGCGCGCCGTCCTCGAAAGCCAGCTCGGTCCTGTTCAGTGGCGTGACCTACAGGCCCACGTGCTCCGTGAGGCCGTCTTCCTCGTCGACCCCGACCTCGACCTGCTCACTTGTGCGATGGCCATCGCTGAGAACGACACCGATACCGTCGGAGATTGGATCGCGTCGGGTAAGCTCACCCGACCCAGCCGCGAGCAGCTCGAAAAGTGGGAACACGACCCGGACAAGGCCTTCCTCGCGGTGCCGGTTCAGCCCTATGCCCTGGCCCAAGAGGTCATCGAGTAGCCGTGGTCACAGGGCGACCCGCAGCTCGGCCTCGGTGCAGCTGCCGGGGCTATGGGGCGTGATCGACAGCATGTGGAGGAACATCCCATCGGGGTCTTGCGTCGGGCAGGTCGCGTTCAACTGAAGTGGCTGGCCGGGCCCGCTGCAGCAGCCGGGTTGGCCCTGCGGTCCCAGCGTCGACATGCCCTCACACGTCAGCTCCGTGTGCTGGGGACCCGCGTAGCAGGTGGTGTAGGCACATACGGTAACCCCGGGGTGCGAAGGCGTGAGGGTGACCTGACCCCCGCACTGCGCTGCGCCCTCCACCACGGTCCACCGCCAGGCGGCGTCGCTGGGAACCGAGCCGTGGATCGGAAGAACGACCTCGTCGTGGCCACAGGCTGAGAGCGGAGGCAGCATGGCCCCTGCATCGTAGTCGATGTGCTTGCTGTCGAAGGGGCTCGCACAGGCGCCAAAGCCCGGGACGTGCCGGGCGTAGGCGACACGGGTCGTGCCGCGTTCCCCGTCGAGGTGCGTGATTCTTTCGCAGGGGCCTGCGGTCGTGGTCTCCTTTTCGACCGACTCGAATTCGATGACGACCCCGATCAGCTCGAGCGTGTCGAGGGCGAAGACGCCAGAGCCCGAGTTGCCACGGAAGATGTCCTGGTCGGTAAGGAAGTAGTCGAGGCTCTCCGCCCGAGGTGCAGTGACTTTGCCCGCACTCTCGATCTTGGCAGGCGCACCCCAAGGAAAGCCGATGGTGGCGAGGGCTTGGCCTTGGGTCACGGCCGCGTTCGGACCGCGAACGGGCACGGGTTCGAAGCGTGGCGTGGCTGGTCGGTCGAGGCGGAGCACGGCCACGTCCCGTGGGCGGTCGAAGGCCGGGAGGCCGTCGACCTCGAGCAGTCCGGCGCAGTGGAACACGTCGTCGCTCGTGATCGGGTGCAGCTTCCCGGGCCCGTCGTGATGCAGCCCGAACACGAAGTCGATGCCGTCGCAGTTTCCGCCCGGCACGCAGTGGGCAGCGGTGAGGACGAGGTCATCGCCGATGAGCGTGCCCGAACAGTGGGCGATGGCCGGGTCCTCTGCGAAGGCCTCGTCCGCACAGAGGTCTTTGGCTTCACCCAGGGTTTCGGCGTCGAACCGGATCGCACTGGGGTCGCTGGCGTCGATCCGATCGGCTTTCACCAGGGCCACGATCGAGCGCTCGGCCAGGGCGACGAGCCGCTGGTCGGGGTGCTCGTAGACGTCGTGGCGGTCGTCGGCGCCGTGGATCAGGTTGGACTCGGACGACTCGTCGCTGCGCCCGCACGCCGCGCTGCCGAGCGTCAGCGCGACGAGCATGGTCGTTCCCCGAGGCGTCATCCGCGCAGCATACACGAGTGCCCGGCGCGTCCACGCGGTCGCATGAAGCGCCCGAACCGTATGCCGGCTACCATGATGGCATGTCTGTCTTCGAGCTCGCCCAGACCCCCGTTCACCTCGGCCTCGGGGCCACGGCCGTGGTTCTGCCACCCTTCGACGGAACCATGGAGTGGTACCAGCGCTACGGAGAGGCCCACGGAAAGGACGGAGCGGAAGGGCGCCTCGTCGCACTTCATCGCTTCGAGAAGGACTGGGCCACTTGGGAGATGCACCCCAAGGGAGCCGAGCTCGTGCTCGTGACGCGCGGCCGAATGACCCTCGTCCAGAAGATCGACGGTGAGCTCATCGAGACCGAGCTCACCGCAGGCCAGGCCGCCATCAACCCGCCTGGGGTCTGGCACACGGCCAAGATCGAGGTTCCCACCGAAGCCCTCTTCATCACCGCTGGCGAGGGAACCCAGAACGCGCCCGAGCCGGGCTGACCCCGGTCACAACCGGCGCGGGAGCTCCACGAGCAGGCATGGCCCACCTTCGATGACGTGGATGCCGGCGGAACGCGCTCCCTCGATCGCGGCGCGGCTCTCGGCTCCGGGTTGAAACCACAGATGCCGGATCCCGAGGTCGATGGCTTCGGCCACGACGGCCTCACTCACGGGTGGTGGGGTGATGAGGGACACCCCGTGGGGCTTCTCGGGCAGGTCGGCCAGGCGCGCGTAGCAGGTTGCGCCCTCGATGGTCTCTCGTCTCGGATTGACCGGGTGCGCGGCGAGACCGTGGTCCCAGTAGCAGCGCAGCACGAGGTTCCCGAACTTGCGGCGGTCGTCGGAGGCGCCGACCACTGCGAAGGGCGTTCCGGAGAGGAAATCGTCGATCTGGCTGCTCACCCAGCTGAGTGTCCCGCTCTTCCGTCTCCTCTGCCAGCGTAGATCCTTTCGCCCCGCGCTGCGTAGCACCTCCCATGGCACAGCCTGGGAGCCTGCCTCGCGGAGACGCGGGGCGGATGACGGCGGTGATGCGCGCGGTCGCACCACCTGAGGGACGACGTGTTCTTCGCATCGCCGTGGTCGAGCGGGGTCGCATCGTCGACGAGCATCACCACCATGGTCACGTGAACATGGGCAGCGACGAAGACGCCGACATCCTCATACCCGGTGGCGGCGCCACCGTCCGACTGTTCGAGCGGCGCGGCGCGCGCGTGATCCTGCATCCCCCTGCGGCTTCCAACGGTCGTGTCCAAGTCCACGGCGACGACCTCGAATGGTCCGCTGGCGAAACGCGCGTGTTCTCCCTCGATGGCGGCGCGCGAGGGCGTCTCGTCGTTGGCGACACGACACTCCTGTTTCAGCTGGTGGTGCCTCCCCCTGCGCCAGCGCAGCCGCCGCTGCCCGAGGGGGTCGAGCGCGGCTGGACCCTCGACTGGCGCACCACGATCCTCGCGTCCTTCTCGTTCCTCGTGCACTTCATGGCCCTGGCTACCCTCTACTCCGACTGGATGGACCCGGAGGTGGCTGACCACTACATCGTGAGTCGCATCGTGGAGCGCGCTGAGGTCGTTCCCCAGCCTGTCGAAGCGCTCCCCGTCGAAGCGCCCCTCGACGAAAAGAAAGCCGAGGTCGCGCCGGAGAAGGAGCGGAAGTCGTCGGAGACCGCGCCCACGCGCACCAAAGGACGTGAACGCCCGCCCCAGCCCGTGCCTCCAGAGAGCGCCGACGCCGCGGCCGAGCGGTTGGCGGGCATGCTCGCCGAGATGGAGGTGCAAAAGCTGGGGGTACGTGGTGGCCCCGCCCTAGACGGCGTGCTCGACGAGGACGCGTCCATCCCCCAGAAGGCGCTGGAGGAGGCTGCCAAGAACGGCAGCGGCGTGGATGATGACGGGCTGAAGATCGACGGCCGCGCCTCGCGCGAGGAGCGGCCCGGGCAGCACGAGCGACTGAACCAGGTCGGCCGACGCGATGGTGACGAAGACGCCAGCGAGGCCGGGGTCAGCCAAGAGGTCGCGGGTCCCACGACGCGCGTCGCCGCCTCGACCGATGCGGGCGGCGGCGAGGTCGCGAACGCCTCCTCGGTGGTGGCCCGCATGAGCGGTCGCTTCCGCCGCTGTTATCAAGCGGGACTCGACGGTGACCCCACGCTCGCGGGCAGCGTGGTTCTGATGGCCAAAGTCGGTCCAGACGGCGGCGTGCTCAGCGTGAGCGGCGGAGGAGGAGGACTCGGCGCCATCGTGCCGTGTCTCAAGGCGGTGGTGGCCGGAGCCCCGTTCTCTGCCCCCAAGGGAGGCAAGGCGGTGATGGTGTCGATCCCCATCACGTTCCTCCGCGTCGGAGGGTGAATCACGGGGCGACCTCGCCGTAAGGAAACACGCCGCTTGCGAGGGGGACGTGCGGCTCGTCGCGCAGGCGGACATCGACGCGTCGGTCGAAGCCGTGAGCGACGAGACCGTCGTCGCTGCCTCGAGCCTTCGATTCGCCGGCCGTCGTCACGAAGAGTCGCTTCGGGTCGACGCCGTGGTCGATGAGTTTCTTGGAGACGGTGCGCGCGCGCTCGAGGGCGAGATCACGGTTGTAGCGCTCGGTACCGCGCGCGTCGGCGTGACCCGTGACGAGGATGTCTCGCTCCGAGAGCCCCGGTCGCTGAACGCAGCGGGCGAGGGCTTCGACCCCGGCCGCGTCGTCAGCTTGAAGGCGCGCCCGATCGAACGCGAAGTGTGGGTCCGAGCTCGGGCATTCGGTCTCGAAGTCCTCGCTCACCACCATCACCAGCTGACGCTCGGGCGGTTGCTTCGCTTCGGGGAAAGATACCTCGTAGGTCTCGTCGGGCCCCGCGTCGGGCAGGCCCGTCGCGTCGGGGTTCTGTGCGGGCTGCGTCGTCGCACAGGCCAGGAGCGTGGAAGACAGGCCAAGAAGAACGGTGGTGAAGAGTGGGCGAGTCATGCCCGAGCTGCATTGAAAGATCCGTTCCAACGCGGGCGACGGCGCACAGTCCTTTTCCTACGCGCGTGAGGGGGGGCTGCGAGGCACAATGCTGCCCGGTGTGGCAAAGTGCGACGGCCAGAGCTCTCCAAGGGGTGCGTACTGCGCCGAAGAGGGCCGTCTCGCGTCTTGGCATCGTGATTGCTCTTCCGCTGGGCATGACTGATCTCATTGCGATTCACTACGACGACATGAGCAAAGCCGAGCAGGTGCGTATGGAGCTGTTTGGCTTGAACAAGCGCCACCTCATCGACTTCGACGACGCCCTCGTGGTCGTGCGCGATGAAGAGGGCAAGGTGAAGCTCAACCAGCTTCACGACTTGACGCTCGCCGGTGCCCTCAATGGTGGCTTCTGGGGGCTTTTGCTCGGCGCCATCTTCACCCTTCCGTTCTTCGGTCCGGGCCTCGTGGCGCTTCCCTTCGTGTCGTCGCTCTTCGGTGCGGGCATGGGCGCACTCTCCGGGAGCCTGGCCGACATCGGCGTGGACGACGACTTCGCCCGACGCTGTGGTGAGGCCTTCCAGCCCGGCACCTCGGCCCTCTTCGTTTTGGTGCGCAAGGCGACGCCGGACAAGGTGCTAGAAGTCATTCGCCGCTACGGCGGTACGGTCTTGACCACGTCGCTCACCCGCGACCAAGAGGCTCAGATCCAGGCCATGCTGCGCCCCATCGAGCAGCAGTACCAGTCCGCGCAGCAGTACGTGCAGAACCAGTCCACGGCCTGAGGTACCACGCTTCGCGACGCGCCTTCGTCAGCCCTCGGGGGCCTCGACGAGGGCCTGCACGCGCTTCTCGAAACCCTCGAAGTCCAGCTCTGGGAGTGCACCCCGGTCGTCTCCGCGTCGCATGCGGACCGCGACCAACCGATGTTCAGGGAGCACGACGAGGGTCTGGCCGAGGTAGCCGCGGGCGGCGAACCGACGCATCTTCAGCATCTTCACGGGCCTCGCGGCGGGGCGGCCTCGCTTCCAAGTCGTCTCGTGCCATCGCTGAGCACCGCCGTGCTCCTCGAAGCGTTTCTCGATCGCGGCCGCGAAGGCCACACCGCTCATCGGTTGGTCTTTCATGTCGGCGACGATGGCGATGAAGTCCTCGTCCACGCCGCTCGCGCGCCATTGCGCGAACAGCGTATCGTCGAGGACGAGCTCGACGTCCCCCGCGAGCCACCAACCGAGCCCGTAGTAGGGCAGCTTTGGGGAGGGCGAGAGACTTGCCTCGACGAACTCGGCATCGAGGAGCTGCCGCCCACGGTGCACGCCTCCATCCAACATCAGCTGCCCGAGACGCGCGAGATCGAGGGGAGCGATTTCGAGGCCAGCCATACCGTGGCAGTTACCAGCGTCGTCTCGTTTCCATCCGACCTCTTCGATGCCCAAGGGTGTGAAGAGGGTCTCTTGCATGAACGCGCGAATCGACTGGCCGGTGGCCATCTCCACCACCGCGGGAGGCAGATTAAAGGCCCGATTGTTGTACTTGAAGACACTGCCTGGAGGTGCGTCGAGCTGGGCCTTCAAGGCGAAGGCGACGAAGTCGTCGCTGGCGTAGATGTCTTCCGTGGTGCGCTTGGCGTGGAGGCCGGAGGTATTGTCGAGCAAGTGGCGTAGCGTGATGGCCGCGTGCGGCCCGTCGGCCCACTCGGCGAAGTAGTGGTGGGCGGGCACGTCGAGGGACGGGATCTTTCCCGCCCTGATGGCCGCACCCACGCCCATGGCGACGACCGACTTGGTGATGCTCATCGCCTCGATGCGTCCTGTGGGTTTGCCGAAGGTCCACTCGCCGACGAGTTTGCCGTCGCGCAGGATGACCACGGCGTCGGAGCTGGTCTCTTCTGCTTCGGCCAGCAAGCGCTTCAGTGCTTCTGCGTCGAGCCCGGCGCGTTCCGGTGTGGTCGTCTCGAGGGTCGCGCTCGCGACCTCTTCGGGAACGACGACGGCGGCCGAAGCCGTTTCGGCCTTCGCGATGAGGGGCGTCGGCGCCGGGGTCGATGTGCAGGCGGTCAAAAGGAGGGCGAGGCCAGTGAGGGTACGGTTCATGGTGTGCCCCTGAGCGAGGGCCGTGCCATTCCGCGATTGCGGTAGCTTGGCCGCCTTCGGGTGCAACTGGACGGTCCACACGGTGGGAGCTGGACGGTCGCTCGACGCAGCTTCAGACACCTCCTAGCGTTGCCCACGATGCCGGCCCCGGGGGACATCATCGACCGCTACGAGCTCGTCTCGCCGCTCGGACGCGGCGGCATGGGCGAGGTGTGGCGCGCCGTGCACACGGGCCTGAAGACACCGGTCGCGCTCAAGCTCTTGCGACGGAGGGCCTCAAACCAGGATGCCCCCGAGGGCGACCGCGCGACGCACCTAGACGACCAGGAGGTCGAGCGCTTCCTCCGTGAAGCGCGCGCCGCAGCCCATCTGCGCGGAGCCCACGTGGTGCAGGTCTTCGACGTTGGCGTCGACGGTGACACTCCGTTCATCGCGATGGAGCTGCTCGACGGCGAGCCGTTGGACCGACGTCTCGATCGGTTGGGGATACTCCCTCCTACCGAGGTCGCGCGGATCATGGACCAGGTCGGCCGTGCGGTCGCGCGTGCTCATGCGGAGGGGATCATCCACCGCGATCTCAAGCCAGCCAACATCTTCCTCATCGACGATGGGGATCAGGTCAAGGTGCTCGATTTCGGGATCGCGAAGATCACGACCGCGAGTGCGGTCGACAGTGCATCCGAGGACACCGCGACCGGCGCCATGCTGGGCACACCCTTCTACATGAGCCCGGAGCAGATCCGCGGGCATGAGATCGACCACCACACCGATCTCTGGTCGATGGCCGTCATCGCCTACGAGCTCCTGGTGGGGGCGCGACCCTTTGCGGGCGACACCATGGGCGACCTCGTCATGCGAATCTGCGTCGAGGAACCGCCACTCCCGTCGGAAGTAGGTGACGTACCCGAAGGCTTCGACGGTTGGTTCGCGCGGGGAACGGCCAAGGCCCAAGAAGATAGGTTCGACGACGTATCGAGCCTCATCGATGCGCTCCATGCGGCCCTGGGTACGACTGCGCCCGAATCCGTCATCGCATCGTCCACCGTGGCGCCCCCGACCCGGCCTCGTTTCTCTCGGGTGACGTGGGCGGCGGGCGGGGCTGCCCTTCTGGTCGGTGCGCTGGTCGTCTCCAGGGGCGAGCGACCCGTCGAGCGCACGACGGTCGCCACGGCAACGGCGGCACCTACCGCATCCGCCAGCGTGCTCGGCGAAGGTGATGCGCGGCCCATCACGTTTCACGGTCGGGTCCGCATCTTCGCGCAGACCCCCGACGGTGAGCAGGTCGTCTATGCGCTGCCACGAGAGCAGGGTGCGACCCTCTACGTGAAGCGCGGGCAGGAGGAGCCACGCGCGCTGGCCGATACCACCTGGGTCTTCGACCTCGACGTCTCTCCTGATGGCCGCCGGGTGCTGGTCTGTGAATACCTCTCGTTCGACGCGGGTCGTGCCTATACGTTGCTGCTGGAAGGGCCGGCCGACGTGCCGCCGCGTCCGGAGCGCATCGACGCGCAGCGTGATTGGGCACACGAGGCGGCTTGGGCGCGAGATGGCCAGCACTACGCGGTGCTGCCGCAGTCCTACGTCGACTACGTCGTGTTGCGCGGTGCGGACGGAAGCTTCGAGAAGGAGGTTTCGTTGGAGGTGCCGGAGGCCTGGCGACGCACATCGCGCGACGAGGAGGGGCTCTCGCTGAGGCGCAGCCTGCGGCACCTCGACCTGTCGCCAGAAGGAGATGAGGTCATGCTAACGGCGGTCGACGGGACCGGCGAGGCCACGCTCCTCATCCAGCCGGTGGCGGGTGGGAAAGCGAAGACCCTCGCCATCGACGGTCTCGTCGCTGCCCGTTATGGACCCGACCGAAGGCACCTTTGGGTCGCGACGCGGGATGACGTAGGCGTTCAGATCTCACGACTCGAGCTCGACGTCGACGGGCGCCCCCGCGGTGGACCAGAGCTTGTTGCCAAGGGGTTGAGCAGCACGGGCCGCTTCGACGTGAGTCGGGCCGGCACCCTCGCTTACGTGCACTTCAGCGCTCAGGCTTCACTCGTGAGGATCGAGCACCACGGGGCGCGACGCGAGCTCACGCGTGGTGTGCAACGAGACCTCGCCCCGGCGCTATCGCCGGACGGGGGTCAGGTCGCCTTCGTGCGCTACGAGCGGGGCCGAGGGGCGCGACTCATGCTGATCCCCAGCGAGGGGGGCGAGGTCCGCGCGGTGCATGACACGCCCGTGAAAGTCGCGTCGCCCGCCTGGTCGCCCAATGGCCGACGCTTGGCCTTCGTCGCCGCCGACGACACGGGTCGTCCCAGCGTATGGCTCACTTCACTCTCAGGACGACCCAAGCTGCTCGAGCCGTCGCCACGGCTCGCGGCCTCCCGAGACTTGAGCTGGGCGCCGGGCCGAGAGCTCCTGGTTCATACGGCGGGCGGTATCAACTACAGCCGCATCGACCCCGACACCGGCGCGACGAGAAAGCTTCTTGCCGACCCGCAGCCCGTTGCCATTCGCATGGCGATCTCATCACGCACGAACCGCGTGGCCGCATTTCGCGCCGGGGAAGACTTCGGCCTCGCTGCCGAAGGGCCGTCGGGCTGGAAGACCTTTGCGTCGCAGAAGATCTACGAGCCATTGGCCTGGAACCGAGAGGGCGACGTGGTCTTTGCCCGATCGGGCGACGAGGTGCTGCGCATCGATGTCACAACCGGCGAGGAGACGCCGTGGCTGAGCCTCGGGCTGCCCGAGGTGGGCTCGGGTGATTCGCTGAGCCACGTGAGCATCACCGCCGACGGAGAGGTCGTCGTCGCGTCCGACCTGCGTAGCCAGCGCGACGTTCATCAGCTCACGCTGCCTTGAAGTCGGGGTCGCGCCAGCGCAGCTTGGCGTGACGCGACCCCGCTGGCCTCGGAGCTCAGTGCTGGAGCTCGGCCTCCGCGTCGGAAGAGAGGTCGTCGCCTCCAAGGCGATCGAGCGCAGCCGGTTCGGGCGACGACGCAGCGTCCATCACGCCGCGTGACGGGCCGTCGATCGCTGCGGCGAGGGGCGGCAGACAAGCGGCGGTGCGGGAGGGAACGGCGAGCGGGAAGCGGGCCCCTTCGATGCCTTCCACGACGACCTCGTAGACGCCGTCGTCGAGCGGTCCCAGCTTGCAGCGGGCGACATCCTCGAAGCTGTCGGCATCTCGCTCAGGGCGAAGAACGAAGCGGTCACCGATGCGCTCTGCCTCGCAGGCGAAGGCGCCGAGCACCTCGATGTAGACGTGATCGTCCGCCGAGAGGGGGATGGACTCGTCGACGAACCTCGGCTCGAACGCGTCGGTTGCGATGCAGACGCTACCCTCGGCGAGCGGCTGCGGGGCGGCGTTGACGACGAGGTCGGCGTTGTCTTGCGGGGAGAAGCTGCGTTGCAGCTCGTCGTCCGGCGCCGAGTCGGCGCAGCCGGTGGCGAGGACGGCGAGAGCGGTGAAGGTGGAGATCCGGAGGGCCTGGAGCATCTTGGGGTTGGTCATGCTTAGGGGTGTTGCAGCCCTCGTGCCACAGGGTGATTGCCAATGATTTCAGCGATATGAGCGCCAGTTCGGTGGGTTGGACGGTCGCGCGCAAAAGCGATGGACGGTCCAAGCTCGCTCAGACCAACGCGAGCTCACGCAGGCGAAGCTTGAGGCCATGGACCGAGACCCGAAGCGCTTGCGCGGTGGCGTGGAGATCGCCGGCATGGGCATCCCGAGCCTCGACGATCTGGTCCCGTGTCAGCTCACTGGGCTTGGGGATGAGCTTGCTCTGCGCCAAGAAGCCGTAGAGCGACGACCTCGAGATCCCGAGCGCCTCAGCAGCCTTCGCGCGTCGGAAGCCGGTGCGCGCGAGCGCTTCGAGCACTTCTTCCTCCGTCAGCTCACCGAGCCGCCGCGTGGGTGTCGATGCGGCCACCGGCACCGCGGTCATCGGCGTGCCATCCATGCCGAGGGCGGTGGTCACGTGCGCGGCGGTCACGCGCGCGTCGTCTTTGCGACCCGCCAGGGCGAGGGTGTGCGCGCGGCGCACCACGTTGTCGAGCTGACGGAGGTTGCCGGGCCAGGGCTGGGCACGCAGAAGCTGGGCGGCCTCGTCTTCGAGGGTGACCGCGCCCGTCTTTCCCTTTTCCGCATGGCGGCGCCGCAACATGAAACGAGCCCAGTCCGCGACTTCGTCTGCGCGCTCGCGCAAAGCCGGCAGCATCGTGGGAAGCACGTTGATCCGGTAGAAGAGATCTTCGCGGAAACGACCTTCACGCACCGCGGTCATGAGGTCGACGTTGGTCCCCACGATGAAGCGCACGTCGGCTCGCCTCGGGGGGCCATCATCACCGAGGACGCGATAGTGCCGCTCCTCGAGCAGGTAGAGGAGCGCAGCCTGCGCCTTGGACGAGAGCTTGTCGATCTCGTCGATGAAGAGGGTGCCGCCTTCGGCTCGGGTCACGTGGCCATCGTGGTCCTTCACCGCGCCCGTGAAGGCGCCTCGTTTCCAGCCGAAGAGCTCACCCGCTTGGGTCTCGTCCGGCACGCTCAGCAAGTCGAGCAGTTCGAAGGGGCCGTCGGCCCGCTCCGATTGCGCGTGGCACCAGCGGGCGATGCGCGACTTGCCGGTGCCCGTCTCGCCCTTGATCAACAGCGTCTCTTCCTCCTGGGCGAAGGCGCGCATCACGTCGACCAGGCCCCGCATGGTCGGGCCCACCACCGGGAGCAGCTCGTGCTCGTGCGCCGTGGTGACCCCGGCGCTCACGGCATCGACCGGCAGCGCTTCCAGGTAGGGGCCAGCCAAGGTGACGATGGTTTCGAGGGCGTCGCTGCACGCGTCCCAAACGAATGGGCTGCCGATGGCGCCCGGGCAGGTCACCTCGATGGACACCATGCCGAACAGCCCCTCGGGCGTGTGAAGGGGGAGGGCGTAGAGGTGCGTGGCGTCGCGCTTCAGCAGGCGGGCCTTGGTCCTCTCGCTCAGCTCACCGTCTTCGCCCCAGCGCGCGGCCTGAGGCGCTTGTCCGCGCGGCGTGAGGAGCCGGAAGTTCACGTCGACGGCGACGGCTTCTTCCGTGCGTTCCAGCACACGCCAGGCGCTGACCGAAGGCAGCAGTGCTTCGGCCGGTCCCGGCGCGTGGAGCTTCTCGGCTCCACGGTCGAGCACGAACAGACCCGCGAAGCCGCTCGATGGCCGCAGGTGCACCATAGCCCGCGTCACCGTCGCCGATAGTTTCGCCTGCTCGGTCGTGGCCGCGACCACGTCCATGAGGGCCGTCAGGCTCGGGATCGCCGCATCCTCGAAGCTCTCGGCACCCCTCACGCGGGCGGCGAGCTGCGCTAGCTGTCCCCACTCCATGCCTCCCCACCCTAGCTCGTCACGCGGTTTGCACCCACGATCGCGTGGTAGGCTGAGGGGGATTTGGCGCTTCAACCAGGCGACGTGGTGGCCGCGCGCTACCGGCTCCTCGAACCTCTCGGCCGAGGCGCCATGGGGGTCGTGTGGAGAGCGGAGGATGACGGCGCAAATCACGTCGCACTCAAGCTGCTTCACGTCGACCGTGAAGAGGTCGATCGCAAGCGTTTCATCAACGAGGCGCGAGCCGCGGCCGCGCTCGACAGCCCCCATGTGGTGCGCATCCTCGACGCCTCATCCGACGGAGAGCCCTACATCGCGATGGAGCTCGTGGACGGCGAGAACCTGCGCGACCGGCTGCTTCGTGGACCCCTCGGCCTCTCCGAGACGGCACACGTCATGTCGGCGGTCGGCGAGGGCGTCGAGCTGGCGCACACGCGAAACATCGTTCACCGCGACCTCAAGCCGGCCAACATCCTTCTCGGGCGTGATGGAAGCGTGAAGGTCAGCGACTTCGGGGTGGCCAAGCTCGATGCGCTTCTCCGCGAAACCGACCCCAGGACCAAGACCGGGGACATGCTCGGAACGCCCGCGTACATGAGTCCGGAACAGCTTCGCTCGTCAAAGGCGGTGGGGGCCACGGCCGACCTCTGGTCGATGGGGGCCATCACCTTTCATTGTCTGTTGGGTCAGTTGCCTTTCCCGCAGAGGCACTTCGGGGATCTGGTGCTCGCGGTATGCCTCAACCCACTGCCTGTACCCTCGAAGCTCGGCGCAGTGCCTCCGGGTTTCGACGCCTGGTTCGCGCGCGCCCTCAGCCGTGCAGCCTCCGAGCGCTATCCTTCGGCAAAGGCGCAGACCGATGCCCTCCTCACACTGCTTTGACCCCCGCTTCCAGCTGACCGACGGTCGTGCCCTCGAGCTGAACACCGGCGCCCTCCGGGGAGCGACACAGACTTCACTCGGATGGATGGCTTGGAACGAAATCGTGCTGACTTGGAACGCGACCTCATCGGCTCGGCATTCTCGCGGGATGAATCGTGTCTCCGTTCTGCTCGTGACGGTTGCGATGGGCTGCGGCGGAGGCGACCAGAGACCGACGGAACCCTCGACGGTGGAGATCGAGGCCACGTCGGAGGACGCGACGGCGTTGTCGACGCCCCCGGTACAGGCTCCCGCCTCACGGTCGCTTCCCACGTCGTCGGAGCAATGCATGGCTGCGGTGCGGCGGGCCCACGACACCATGGCCTCGGCGCGTCACAATGGGGACCCGGCCGCAGACCTCTACGCGCGTAGCCTCGACGCGATCGACGACGGTCAGCTCGACCACGCCCGCGAGCTGCTCTTGGAGCTCACGGAGAACTACGGGTCGTCGGCGCTGGTCCCCTACGCCTACCTGCAGTTTGGCGAGCTCTTCTTCCTTCAAGCCAAGAGCGAACCACGCATGTGGTCGGTCGCGGGCAACTTTTTCCGGCAGGTGACCAAGTACCCCAACGAGCATACCCGTTCGTTTGCGCACATTCGTGGGGCCGAGGTCGAAGAAGCGCAGGGGGAGCATGCCGAAGCCGTCGCCCAGTATGTGAAAGCGGCTCATTCGCTCCAGGCCGGCTCGGGCCCGTGCCGGGACCTGTTGTTGGCCGAGGTAGAGCGGGGACTCGTGCGCACCTATGCGGTGGTGGGCGACCCGGCCAAGCGTTGCGCCTTCTTCGCGAAGGTGCTCCCCAACCGACCTTGTCCCTGACATCGCAGCCAGCGGCATACGTTTCCTGAATGGTCGGCTGACCGCTCCGGGTCGATGGACGTGAATTTCGTGCGCGCGCGGCAAGAGTGGCCGCCGAGGCGCGTGCTATGGGCAGACCGCGTCGCGACGATGCGGTCACGGAGGATCGTATGAAGAAGTGCGCGGCTTTCTTGGTTCTGTTTCTGTCCCTTTCCCCGTTGGCCTGCTCTGAAGAGGGCGAGTGCGCCTCCCTGTGCGGCGACGCACAGGAGAAGGATTGCACGAACATCAAGGGCGATTGCGACGCCTTCTGCACGTCGCTGTTCGAGATCCAGGAGCCGTCTGGATGCACGGCGGAGCGGGAGGCCTACCAGGATTGCGTGGCCGAAGACGTGTGCGACAACCGCTGCCAGAACCTAGAGACCACGCTCACGAGCTGTGTGACGGCTTACTGCGCGCAGAACCAGTCCGATCCTGACTGCCAAACGCTCGCGTCGTCCTTCTAGCGGCCACGAGCTGGCGACCCGGCCAGCGTTGCGTGCTCTTTGCGAAGGGGCTCTTCCACCCGACCGCGACGCGGTCGGAGCACGCGGCGTGGCCGTGGCCGGCAAAAGATGCTCTAACCCGCGCATGGCGCTCACCGCGACGCTGTATCGGTTCGAGATCGGGGTCTCCGACGTCGATCGCGGGGTGTACGACACGCTCGAGCTTCGCGTGGCGCAGCACCCGTCGGAGAACGACGTCTACCTGGTCACCCGTGTTCTGGCGCGAACGCTCGAGCACCGCGACGGCCTCGCGTTCGGCAAAGGATTGTCGGAGCCTGACGCGGCGCCTCTCTCGGCACCTGGAGACATGGGCACCATCGCGCTGTGGATCGACATCGGGCACCCCAAGCCCGAGCGCCTCCACAAGGTGAGCAAGCGGGCCGACGAGGTCTGCGTGTACACCCACCACGATCCTGAAGGCCTCTTCGCCGACCTCGCCAAGAGCAAGATCCACCGGGCCGACGAGATCCGCGTCGTCGCTCTCGACCCGAGCTTCGTGGCCGAGCTCGCGGGGCGCCTGTCGCGCATGAATCGGTGGGACGTGCTGCGCAGCGACGGGATCCTCTACGTCACCATCGACGACGAGACCCTCACCACGACCCCGCTCGTTCACCAGGGTCCAAGAGATTGACGCCGTTCAGTTTCGGGAGACGAGCAGGACACCGGCGAAGACCAACAATGCGCCGAGCACGCGGTACAGGTTGATGGGCTGCTTGGCGAAGCCGATCAAACCAAAGTGATCGAGCATCAGTGAGGCGATGATTTGGCCGGCGAGGGCGAGGGCGATCCAGCTCGCGGCGCCGATGCGGGGGGCGACGGTGAGCGCGGTGGTCACGAAGACGGAGCCCACCAGGCCCCCGCCGAGCACCTGCCACACGGGGGCGCTCCGGAGCGCGCTCAGCTTGTAGGGGGCGACGCCGCGGACGAGGCAGATCACCGTGAGGGTGAGGAGTCCGACCGTGAACGAGACCACCGCCGCCTGAAAGGGCGAGTCGAGCCGCTTCGAGAGCTGGCCGTTGATCCCGGGTTGGATCGCGACCATGGCTCCGGCCACCATCGCGCCCGCGAAGGCGATCCAGGTCGTCCACGACATGGGCACCTGCCTACCACTATTGGGCGGCTGCGGCGTCTGCGGCCGAAGCACGAACGCGCTCGATGGCCCAGTAGATGGCCTCGGGGGTGGAGGGACAGGCCAGCGTGATCCGCTCCACCTCGCCCGACGCAAAGGCGGCCACCGCCTCGCGAATGGCCTCGCGCACCGAGAAGGCGAGCATGAACGGGGGCTCGCCAACGGCTTTGCTCCCGTGCACGACGGTGGGCTCGGGCGCCTTGGGAAGAAGCTCGACCCTGAAGTCGGGTGGGCACTCGCCGAGGCTCGGTAGCTTGTAGGTCGAAGCGCCGACCGTCCGCAGTACGCCGGCGTCGTCCCACACGAGCTCCTCGGTGGTGAGCCAGCCCAAGCCTTGGGCAAAGCCGCCTTCGACCTGGCCGAGGTCGATCTTCGGAGAGATCGAGGTGCCGCAGTCGTGCAAGATGTCGGTCCGAAGCAGGCGCCACATGCCGGTGAAGCCGTCGACTTCGACCTCGCTCACCGCCGCACCGAAGGCGTAGTAGTGGAAGGGCTTGCCCTGGCCTTTCGCCTCGTCGAAGGCGATCTTGGGGGTGCGGTAATAGCCACTCTGGAACAGCGGCACGCGCTCGAGGTAGGCGCGTGCCGTGACCTCGGCGAAGGTCTTGCTGGTCTCCGGGCGCGCGAAGTGGTGCACCTTGCCGTCGACGAACGCCACGTCGTCGGGGGCACAGTCGAGCATGCGACCGGCGACGTCGGCGAGGCGCTCGCGTAGGGCGTCACACGCGTTGCGAACGGCGGCGCCATTGAGGTCGGTGCCGCTCGAGGCCGCGGTGGCGCTTGTATTGGGCACCTTGTCGGTTTGGGTCGGCATGATGCGAATGCCCGACAATGGGACCCCGAGCGCGTCGGCCGCGATCTGCTGGATCTTGGTGTGCAGTCCTTGGCCCATCTCGGTGCCACCGTGGTTCACCTGCACCGAGCCGTCGGCGTAGATGAGGACCAATGCGCCGGCTTGGTTGAAGTGCGACGTGGTGAAGGAGATCCCAAACTTCACCGGCGTGATCGCGAGGCCACGCTTCAGGTGAGGATGGGACGCGTTGTGCTTCTCTACGTCGACCCGTCGCGCGGAGAGCTCGGACGACCGATGCAGCGTCGACCACATGTCGCGGATGCGTTCTGCATCCTTGATGGGTTGCCCGTAGTGAGCGCGTTGCCCTTCTCGGTAGAGATTGCGCTCGCGCACGGTGGCCGCGTCGATCCCCAGCTTGCGCGCGATGTGGTCGAGGGCTTCTTCCACCACGAGCATACCCTGAGGGCCGCCGAAACCACGGAAGGCCGTCTGCGAGCAGAGGTGCGTCTTGCACACCTGACCCGTCACGCGTGCATGGGGCAGATGGTACGCGTTGTCGACGTGAAACATCGCCCGGTACATCACCGGCTTGCTCAGGTCGAGGCTGTAGCCACCATTGCTGTAAAGCGCGAAGACGGCGGCTTGTATCCGGCCTTCGTCGTCGAAGCCGATGCGGTACCGACCCAAGAACGGGTGGCGCTTGCCCGTCACGATGAAGTCGGTGCGACGATCGAGCCGGACCCGCACCGGGCGGGACGTAATCACGGCTCCCAATGCGGCAATGGAGGCGAAGGTGTTGGCCTGCACCTCTTTGCCCCCGAAGGCTCCGCCCATGCGCAACGACTGACAGGTGACCTCACTCTTGGGGATACCGAGGACCCTGGCGCAGATCTCTTGCGTCTCCGATGGATGCTGGGTCGAAGACTGCACGAAGACGTGACCACTGCCGTCCACGCGGGCCAGCGCTGCCTGGGTCTCGAGGTAGAAGTGCTCCTGTCCACGGATGTTGATCTCGCCTTCGACCTTGTGCGAACTCTCGCTCAGAACTCGGTCGGGCGAACCCTGCTCGATGACGCCGGGCTCGGTGAGAAAGCTCTTCTTCTCGATGGCCTGCTCGATGGTGACGACGGCGTCGAGCGGCTCGATCTCGACCTCGACCGCAGCGGCGGCGGCGCGCGCCTGCTCTTCCGAATCGGCGAGCACCCAGCAGATGGGTTGCCCGTGGTACTGCACCTCGGTCGGGAAGAGAGGTTCGTCTCGAACGGCGGGGCCCGTGTTGCCGTCGCCGGCGACGTGGTCGGCGGTCAGCACCACCGCCACGCCTTCCATGGCTTCGGCGGCGCGCACGTCGAGGCGCTTCACCAGGCCATGGGCGACCTCGGCCATCACCGGCCAGGCGTGCAGCACGTCGCGGTATTGGTCGACGAGGTCGTCGGTGTACTTGGCGTGGCCGGTCACGTGGGCGGCCGCGCTCTCGTGGGCGACGGGGCGACCGACGGCGGGTCCTTTGGCTTCGGTGCTCATGCGGCGTGGCCCTCCTGGGTCTCGTGGAAGAAGCGCTCGAGGAGGCGGGTGATCATGGCACGCCGATAGGCGGCGCTCCCGCGGTGGTCGGTCATGGGGGTGCCGGCTTTTTCGAGCGCGGCGACGGCGGTACGTAGGCTCGCCTCGGTCCAGGGTGAGCCGACGAGAGCCTTCTCGGCCTCATGGGCGCGAATGGGCGTGGCCGCGACCCCGCCGTAGGCCAGCCGGGCCGTCTTCACCACGCCGCCGTCGAGCTCGATGGCGAAAGCGGCGGCAACGGTGGAGATGTCGTCCATCTCGCGCTTCGACACCTTGAAGAAGCGCGCGATGGTGGGGAAGGGCTTGGGAAGACGGACCGCACGAACGATCTCCTGCGGGGCCAAGATCGTCTGCCGGTAGCCCGTGAAGAAGCCGTCGAGGGGGACCGTGCGTTCGCCTTCGCGCTTTGCCAGGACGAGCTCGGCACCGAGAGCCAACAGAACCGGTGGGCTGTCGCCGATGGGGGAGGCGTTGACGAGGTTACCGCCGAGGGTGGCGCGGTTGCGGATGAGCCGCGACGAGAACAGGTTGAACAGCGTGTGCAGCACGGGCAGCTTCTCGCCGAGGCGACGCTCGATCTGGGTGAGCGGTACGCCTGCGCCGATGCTGACCGCCTCGTCGTCTTCGTCCAGCGACCGGAGCTCGGCCACCCCTTCGAGGGACACGATGCAAGGGTGGCGCTCGTAGCGCTGGGTCAGCTCGATGGCCACGTCCGTCCCACCGGCGAGGAGCCGGGCATCGGGCTCGTCGGCCAGCACCGCGAAGAGCTCGTCGAGGTCGGCGGGGCGGTAGAAGCGCCGGTCCCCATGCTGGTGCCGCACGCTCGCCATGGGGGGCGCGGGCTGTGCGAGGCGCTCGGCAAAACGATCCTCCGGCGGCGCGAGCGGCAACGAGCGCATGGCGTCGCGGATGGGGCGGTAGCCCGTGCAGCGACAGAGGTTGCCGCCGATCGACTCGGGGTCGTAGCCGTCGCGCTCGGGTCGGTAGACCTCGGCGAACATGCTCGCGATGAAACCTGGCGTGCAGTAGCCGCACTGCGAGCCAGCCTGCTCGACCATCGCCGACTGCACGGGGTGAAGGGCGTCCTTTCGTCCCATGCCCTCGGCGGTGAGCACCTCCTGGCCGGCCATGGCGACCGCGAGCACGAGACAGCTATTCACCGCTTCGTAGCGCGCTTGGTTCCGCTCGTCGGTGCGCACGAGCACCACCGCGCAGGCGCCACACTCTCCTTCGGCGCATCCCTCCTTGGCGCCGGTGAGACCTCGGCCGCGCAAGAACCAGAGCAGCGAGGTGTTGGGGTCGACACCCTCGAGAGAATGGCGTCGGCCGTTGACCTGGACGTAAAGCTCACTCACGGCCGCCCAGGGTAGACGAAAAGGGGCTAGGATGAGGCGATGTCTTCTCTCCGGTTCGGGTTTGCCGCGGTAGCGATGCTGCGGTGTTCATCGCTTGCGATGACGACGGGGACAAGACCGTCAGCAGGCGGGCCGGACGGCGCGGGCAGGTTCTAGGGACGGGATGAAGATCGTCATCCCCGGTGGAACGGGGCAGGTGGGGGGGATCCTCGCCCGCAGCCTCTTCGACGACCGCGACGACGTAGAGGTCGTCGTGCTCACCCGGCGTCCCAAGCGTCGGCACGATCGTGCGCAGGAGATGGCCTGGGACGGCAGGTCGCTCGGTCCGTGGGCCAAGGCCATCGATGGCGCGGATGTGGTCATCAACCTCGCCGGACGCACGGTGAACTGCCGGTACACCGATGAGAATCTGAAGCAGATGATGGACTCGCGGGTCGACTCCACCCGCGTGGTCGGGGAGGCCATCGCCCAGGCGAAACGACCTCCTCCGGTCTGGCTTCAGATGAGCACCGCCACCATCTACGCCCACCGGCTCGACGCGGCCAACGACGAGGAGACGGGCATCATCGGCGGCGAAGAGCCCGATGTGCCGGACTACTGGGAGTACAGCGTCCGCATCGCCAAGAACTGGGAGGCCGAGCTCGAGCAGGCCCCCACTCCTCACACCCGCAAGGTGGCGCTGCGCACGGCGATGGTGATGAGCCCCGACCGCGACAGCGTCTTCGACGTGCTCCTCGGCCTCACGAAGATGGGGCTCGGGGGGGCCATCGACGGAGGCGAGCAGTACATCTCCTGGATCCACGAGCACGACTTCGTGACCGCGTGCCGACTTCTCATCGAGCGCGAGGACCTGTCGGGCGCGTTCAACCTCGCGAGCCCAGGGCCGCTTCCCCAGCGGGCGTTCATGGCGACCCTGCGTGAGCTCTCCGGCATCGGCATCGGACTCCCGGCCACCAAGTGGATGGTGGAAGTCGGCGCTTTTTTCCTCCAGACCGACACCGAGCTCGTGCTCAAGAGCCGGCGCGTGGTACCCGGTCGCTTGCTCGACGAAGGCATGGACTTCGCTTTTCGCGATTGGCCCACGGCGGCCAAGGATCTGATGGCCCGCTGGCCACGAGGATGATGATGACGACCCCACCTCACGTCGTGGCCGAATCGAGTGGTATCGCCGTCGTCGAGCAGGGCGGCACCCTTTGGGTGGTCGACCGGAAGACGGGTTGGGTCTCGACCGCCATCTTCGTCACCGGTCTCAACGCCGGCATCGGTCTCCTCGGCGGCTTCGCCCTTCTGTTCACCGTGGGATGGGCGGGGCTGATCCCGATGTTGTTCGGGGGGCTCGGTGTGGTGGGACTCATGGCCATCCTCCGGTGGAAGCGCACCCGAGAGGCGGCCCCGCTCACGTCGCTGCCCGTGCTCTGCGCCCTCGATCCGAACCGTCGTGCGGTGACGGACGCATCGGGGCAAGCCTTCGCTTCGTTCGAGCAGGTCGAGCTCAAGCGCGCCTTTCAGGTGGCCTCGTCGTCTCCGGCCCTCGAGCTGGTTCATCCCGGGGGCAAGATCCTCCTCGTTCGCGGCAATCCCTTCGGCGGCGGCATCGACGATGTCGAACACGTACTGAGGCAGCAGCTGTCCGCGCAACGTTGAGTGACTTGCGGCTGCCCGTCGAAGCCGAGAGACTTCGACCGACATGCGCCTCAGGTTCGTCCCGAGCTTGGTCGTGGCCCTCATTGGCTGCACCCCTGCATCACCTCCACCCGCCTCGCCCCCGCCGCCTCCTGCTATGCCACCGCCCGCGCCAGCACCGGTGCCGGTGGATGAGCACGAGCCACGGGTGACGCTCTCGTCGGCGGGGATCACCGTCGATGGCGAGCGGGTCGACGCCCTGCCCCTCGGTAAGAAGGTGGAGATGGTCGAGGCCTACTTCGATGCGATGAAGGCTAGGCGAGAGGCCTGGAAGGTGGCGCACCCCGGTACGCCCCATCCCGGGAGGGCGCGGCTCGTGTTGAGCGCCGAGGTCACGGGTGCCTCGTTGCGCTCCGTCTTCAAGACCACCGCCTATGCGGGCTACCCGCTCGTCACCCTCGAGCACGCGGGCCAAGAGGCCACCTTCGTGGCCCAGATCCCCGGGCCGCCCTGCGAGGAGGGCGAGTGTGAGGAGGTCGGAAAGGGCTACATCGTCTTCGTCGAGGCGGCAGATGGCTACCGCATCAAGCTCCCGACGGAGGAGCGCGCGATCACGCGTGCTGGCCGAAACGACCTGGCGTCGGCGCTCGGTGAGCTGTCGAAGGCGCGGGACATCGCTACGCTCGTCGCCTTCGTGGACGCGAACACGCACGCGGACGCCTTCGCGCCGCAGCTCTTGAGCGCGGGTCGCTTCGCAACAGGCCTGCCGGAGCCGCGCGCCACCTTCAGCGTGCGTGAGATCGACGCTGTGCCCGACACGGCCGAGCCCACCACCGTGATCGCTTGGCGCGATCGGCGCCGTCGCGCGATGCGCCAACGCCCGACCAACGTCAGCGGCCGATACGCGCCCGAGGTGATCCAGGGGGTCGTGCGCGCGAGTTTTGCCCCGCTCCGCTTCTGCTACGAGACGGCGCGGCAGAAGGATCCGAAGCTGGAGGGCCGGACCGTCACGCGGTTCACCATCGGCCGCGACGGCAAGGTGGAGAACGTCGAGACGACGGGCGATGCCTTTCCTCCCGAGACGTTGGCCTGCATCGCCCTGCGCTTCCGAGAGATGACCTTCCCGCCTCCCGAGCACGGGGTCGTAACGGTGGCGTACCCGGTGGTCTTTTCGCCGGGCGAGTGAGTCAAACGACGCCGTACTCGATCATGCTGCGACCCATGTCGACCACCATCTGCTCCCGGCTCCGAAAGTCGAGGCCGAGGATCTCCTCGGCGCGTCGGCTCTTCACATCCTGACGTAGGCCGAGCTCGGGCACGGCGAGGCGCGCCGTCTTGTCGAAGAGCGACACCGTCTTGAGCAGCCAGCTCGGGAGACGCCGCGTAGGGATGCGGTAGCCTTCGGGGCCGAAGTTTCGCTGAAGGATGTGCGCGATGTCGGACATGGACGCGTGCTCGATAGCGACGATGAAGCGCTGACCGTCGGCAGCTTCGTTCTCGAGCGCGGCCACGTGCGCCTGGGCGACGTCGCGCACGTCGACGATGGCCCAACCCACGTCGGGGCAACCCGGCATCTCGCGGCTCATGAGCTTGCGCACCACCCGGCGTCGAGCAGCGCGAGGATGGTGTGCATGGCGATGAAGCCGGAGGCTCCGGTGACGAGGACGGTCTTGGGCATGGGATTCCTTTAGGAGAACGGTGGTCTTTAGTTAAGAGAACGTCGTTCTCTAGTCAACCTCGCTTCGAGACAAATATGCTTTGGGTTGACGAAATCATTCACTCGTGAAAAGAGAACAGTGTTCTCATGACCGAACTCGAGTTTCAGCGAGCCCGGCGTCCGGCCCAGAAGGAGCAGCGGCGTCGTGAGCTCCTCGCGGCGGCGATCGAGCTGCTCGACGGAGGTCTCGACGCCGTCACCCTGAGTGCCATCGCCCGCACCGCCGGTGTGGCAAAGTCGAATGTTTACAGGTATTTCGAGAGTCGCGAGGAGATCCTCCTCGAACTCTTGCTCGATGATCTCGTCGACATGGTCACGGCCACCGAGAAGGCCCTTGCCCCGCTCGCCGGCACCAGTGACATCGACGCCGTGGCCCGGGTGGTGACGCGGGTGCTCGCCGATCGGCCGCGGCTCTGCTCTTTGGTGAGCGTGGTGGCCAACGTGCTGGAGCACAATCTGTCGACCGACGTGCTCCGCGACTTCAAGGAGCAAGTCCTCGAAGTGAGCATTCGCATCGGAAACGCCCTCCATGCGGCGGTACCGGGGCTGGCGCCGGAGCGCGCCCCCGCTCTCATACGTTACCTCAACGGCCTCATCGCGGGCCTATGGCCCATGGCGCATCCGCCCGCGGCCCTCGAGGTGGTGCTCGACGACCCTCACTACGCGCCGCTGTGTTGTCGTTTCGAGGACGACTTCGCCGGCGCGCTCGCGGCACTTCTGCGGGGTGAATCGGCGCGCTGAGCGGTCAGCTCACCATCGCCTGCAAGATCTCGTAGAGCTCGTCGTCGCCGAAGAAGAAGTCTTCGATGATGTCGGCGTCCTCGAGCAGCTCGACCACCGCCCTCGCGCTCTTCTTGAGCGCAGCCTCGTCGAAGGAGCTGGGGCGGGCGTTGCCGAGCAGCCGCGTGACGTAGGGACGGTTGATGGGCCGAAACTCGATGAGCTCCTGCTCGAGCAGCACGTCGACGAGGATCGCCTCCCACTGGATGTCTTCCGGCATCGGAGGGGGGGCGTAGAGTGGACTCAGCTTCTTGACCTCGTCGCGGGTCATCGAGCCCTTCTCGGCGCCCAGATGCGGAAGGACCGGCTCGTAGACCTGCTTGTCGTGGGTCCAGTAGTGCAGCACCTCCGACAGCGCGCCGTCGGCCTTCTGGATGAGGCAGAAGAAGTCGGGATCACCCTCTTCGGGGAACCCAACGCCCGCGGGCGGCTCATCGTTCTCGTCTTCGCTCGGCCACTGCAGCAGCTCCACCTTCTCCCAGAGGGAGCTCGGCGAGCTGTTGGGCAGATCGGTGCCAGCGACGAAAGCCTCCGTAAACTTGGGGGGAAACTGCACCCCCAAGCGCTTTTGGGCCGCATCTAGCTCAGTTTGCCGGTTCTCGCGATCGGACACGGGGCCTCACCTAACACCGCTTGTCGAATCCGTCGATTGGCTTTCGCGAATCTCCTTCACAGGGGCGCCGCGCGCCGTCGGTGCGCAGGACCCATGTTAGCTTCTTCGGATGGCTGGTTTCGCTCGATCACGCCGTGGTTTCCTCGGGGTGGCCCTCATGGCGGCGGCCATCGGCTGCACGCCGGCTTCCTCGAACGACGGCACCGGCGGAGGATCCCTCAGCGCAACGGTGGGCAGCGGTGCCGGGGGCTCCACCTCGGCTGAGCCCGCGAGCGAGCCGGCGGCTCCCTTCGCGTTGGTCGAGCTTTTCACATCGGAGGGGTGCAGCAGCTGCCCCCCGGTCGAAGATCGCTTCGCCGAGCTCGAGGCCAACTACATGGGGCAGCGCGTCTTCTTCCTCGCGTGGCACGTCGACTACTGGGACTACCTCGGCTGGCCCGACGTCTACGGCTCGGAGGACTACGCGAACCGGCAGCGCAGCTACGCCAGCGCCTTCGGGGCCACGACCATCTTCACACCCGACCTGCGGGTGAACACGCTCACCCAGCAGCCCCCGAGCGTGGCGCTCAGCGCGTCGTCGATCGACGCCGCCCTCACGCAAGACATCCCCGTCGCCATCACCATGTGGCACGACCCGCACGTGTCCGACCCGCTCCCCGTCGCCTTCCGGGTCGAGGGGGCCCCGCCCGGCAGCGTGCTCAACTTCGCCTTGGTCGAGAGCGGCATGGTGAGCGAGCCCACAGCGGGTGAGAACGCGGGTGCCACCCTCGCCCACGAGAACGTGGTCCGCGTCCACTACGCCTTCGAGCCCGTGAAGCGTGGCCTCCTCTCGGTGCACGTTCCCGAAGGCGTCGTTCTCGACAACGCGCAGGTCGTGGCCTGGGTACAGAGCCAGGACCTGCTCACGGTCTATGGCGCGGGCATGCTGCCCGCCCTCCCGTCGGAGTGATCGCTCCGGCTCACCGGGCGAGCACGACCCACGTCACGCGGGTGATCCCGGCTGGCGCTTCGATGATGGTGCCGTCGGCACGGACGGTCGCGGTGGCCTCGTGCTCGAGCAACCCGGTGCTCGGGTTGAGGGTGTAGACGCCGACGGTCGCGTCGGGCGCGAGGCCGAAGTCGTTGGTGATCGAGAGCGGCATGGGCGTGTCGCTGAGCGTGCCGTAGGGATTGAGTGCCCATCGCGCCACCACTTCCGCCCCGTCGATGGGGTTCGGTGGCCACTGCATCTCGGGCACGCGAACCGCGGCGACGTAGGGGGCGTCGACGCCAAAGGGAAGCGCCCACGAAGAGGGATCGATGGTGAGGGTGAGCTCGCCAAGTGTGACGTCTTGGTTTCCCGCCGAGAGGAGGGTGGCGGTCCCCGGATCGGGCACGAAGAGCGGCGGGAGCTCGAGCATCTCGTCGACGGCAAGCGACATCGCGATGCTGATCGTGCCCGTCGTGGGCTGCACGTCGGCGTTGCCCGGGGTGCCGTCGACCCGCACGTCGAGGTGGTAGTCGCCAGCGGGCACGTTCTCGTAGGCGAAGCTGCCGTCCGCGGCGGAAGCGCTGGCCCAACAGGCGTCGGCGCACAGACCGAGGAAGGCGTCGGCCAGCGGCGCCCCGGTATCGTCGCGCACGACACCCACCAGGGTCGCACCCGCCGGTGTGGCTCCCGTACCGGACGAATGGGTCGAGCTCACTGAGCCGCTACCTCCTGCGCCACTCGACGGGCTCACGGGATCACCCCCGCAAGCGGCGAGCATCGACAGGGTGGCCAGGCGCCAACGCATGGACGACATCATACGACACCGTGAAGCCGCGCACCGCACCTCAGCGCGCGCCTGGGCACCCCACGGTCCGCGGGGATCGCGAAGGGCTCACACCCTGAGTGCACAAGTCGTGTCGCCGCGGACGCCACGGGTCGGCGAAGGCATTCAGGTAGCCTGAGCACGCTCTTTGCTTGGTCAGTCACCACTCATGTCGAAGGCGAGGACACGACCCATCCGGCGCTGGTCCGCGCTGGTCGCGGCGGTCGCAATCGCGGGCTCTGCCTGCGTGGGCGACATCGGCGGCCCGGCGCCGGTCGACACCGCAAACCAAGGCCTCTGCGGCGACGACGCGCCCTTCGTGCGGCGCCTCACGCTCGACGCGTACGCGGCCACGATCGACGCGGTGCTCGGCGTCGACATCCGTGATCGAGCCGCGGCCGCCTTGCCGACCGACCTGCGGGCCGACGGCTTCAGCAACACCGCCAACGCCCTCATCGTCACCCTCGACCACGTCGAGTCCTACGCCGCCCTCGCGGAGGTGGTGGCGAGCGAAGTGAACCTCGCCGCCCTCGCCCAGACCCATGGCGGCTGCGACACCTTCACCGCCGATTGCGAGCGCCGGGTCACCACCAGCCTCGCCACCGCGCTCTTTCGCCATCCGCCCGACGCAGAGGAGGTCGACGCGCTGCTGCCCCTCTTCGAAGACGTGCGGACCGAGGGGGACGAATTCTCCGTCGCCGTGGGCCTCGTGCTCGAAGCGCTCCTGCAGTCGCCGCGCTTTCTCTACCGCATCGAGAAGGAGCGCGGCGAGGGGAGCGTGGCGCTCGACGGCTTCGAGGTCGCTTCGCGCCTCAGCTACTTTCTCTGGGGCGCGCCCCCCGACGAGCCGCTTCTGGCCGCCGCGGACCAACTGCACGACGACGCCGCCATCGAGGCACAGGTCGACCGAATGCTGAACGACCCGCGGGCGCGCGCGAACGCCCAGCGGTTTCTGGTCGACTGGCTCGACCTCCACCGGCTCGACAACCTGCAACGCGACGCCGCCCTCTTCCCCGACTGGGATCCGTCTCTGGGTGTCGACATGAAGGCGGAGACTGTGGCGTTTTTCACCCATCTCGCGCTGGACGAGAACCGACCCCTGGCCGAACTGTTCAATGCTCAGCTCACCTTCGTGACGCCGGAGCTCGCGACCCACTACGGCTTCGAGGGCGTGGGCGACGATGGTCGTGTGGCGCTCACCGACTTGCCCGAGCGCGGCGGACTGCTGACGCAAGGGGCGGTGACGACCCTCGGCGGAAACACCTCCTCGATGGTGGGGCGTGGTCTCTACATTCTCGAGAACATCCTCTGCGGTCATCTCGCGGACCCGCCTCCTGGGGTCGACACGACGCCTCCCGAGATCACCGAAGAGACGCCGCAGCGCCAGCTCAGCGAAGAGCGGGTCGACAATCCCGCCTGCGGTGGCTGCCATGTGCAAATCGAGCCGGTGGCTTGGGGCATCGAACGGTTCGACGCGACGGGCCGACACACCACCGAGGATCGCTTCGGCAACGCCCTCGCCCAAGACGGCACGGTGGTGCTCGAGCACGGCCAGGTCGACTTCGCGAGCATCGCCGAGCTCGGCGACCTGTTGGCGAGCAGCGATCGCGTGCGGGCATGCATGGGCCGCAAATCGACCCAGTTCGCCTTGGGCCGGCCGCTGCACCCCAACGAACGCCCAAGCGACCAATGCACCGATGACGAGGTGACCGAGCGCTTCCTCGCCTCGAGGGGCACCTATCGCGACTTGATGGTGGCCATCGCGCTCAGCACCTCCTTCCGCCACGTGGAGGGCCAGAAGTGAAGTACCGCAAGGTCTTGTCTCGCCGCACGCTCCTTCGAGGCGTCGGGGGCGTCTGCATCGCGTTGCCCTTCCTCGACGAGATGCGCGCCACCAGCGTCTACGCCCAGTCAGAGGAACCGCCGGTTCGCGCCTTCAACGTCTTCTTCGGGCTCGGTCTGCCCACGCCGCTGCAGGGGGAGGGCTACGATGGTCCGCTCCAGCCCCTGGAGAAGGTGAAGAACAAGATCGCCATCTTGCGTGGGGTCGACCAGGTGCGATGCGACGAGGCCGGGATCAACGCCCACTTCGACGGGGCCGCGGGCGCCTTCACCGGAACCCCGCCCGACGGTGAGGCCAAGGCAGGGGGGGCTTCGCTCGACCAGGTGATCCGTCGCGGTGTCTACTCCAATGGCTTGCCCGATGGTGTGCTCGGCAGCGTGCTCATGGGGACCTACTTCCGACGGAGTCGCCCGGCGCGGTACGTGCACAGCTGGAACCCAGACGGTTCTCCCGCGGCTCTGCCTCAGGAGGACCCAACCGCCTTGTTCACGGCCATCTTCGGCGCGGCGCCGATGAACGGGGAAGACCTGACACCCGAGGAGCAGAAGCGCCTGCGCTACCGTCGCAGCATCCTCGACGGCGTCGTCGAGCAGTACAAACACTACACCGGCGAGCGCAGCAACCTCGGCGCGGCTTCCCGCACACGCATCGCCGACCACCTCGACCGTGTTCGCGAGTACGAGCAGCGTGTCTTCGGGGCCGGCCCCTCATGCACCGTGCCGACGGCTCCAGCCGATTCCGACATCCCTCATGGTGACACCGCCGACCCGGGCGGGGATGGCATCGACATCGCGCTCGACGATCTCGTCGGCGAGTGGCGATTGATGTGCGACCTCTACGCCATCGGCATTCAGTGCGACGTGCTCCGGTTCGGGGCCGTCACCTTCCAGGCTGCGGGCGAGCGCATCCGGTTGACGGGGCGCTACGAGTACGACGGCGAGCTGGTCTACGACTTCGACGACATGGCCGAGCGGAACCAAGGCGGCTCGTTGGGCTGCAGTCACGAATGGTGGCACGAGTTCAACGCCAACAATCAAAACCTCCAACTCCGCGCGCACGCTCATCTCATGCAGCGCGAGGTCGCCTACTTCCTCCAGCAGCTCGACGACCCGGCACACCCCGATCAGAACGGCGGCACCATTCTCGACAATGCCCTGATCACCATCAGCACCGAGTCGGGCGACGGCCGCCACAACGACGTCAACCGAGAGCTGTCGGGGATCATGCACGCCATCACCGGCGCCAACGGGCGCTTCAAGACGGGGGAGGTCCTCGACCTCGGCGTCGAGGGCATCGACCTCTACAACACCCTCATTCGCGCCCACGGTCTCGACGACAAGCTCGGCCCCGACGGGCGCGCCTACGACGAGATCACCGCGGTTCTGAGGTAGCCCCTCATCTCAGAGCAGAACCAACACGAGCACCGTCGCGACGATGATCGCGCCGGCGAGGCCCGTGATCCCGAGGGTCACGACGTCACCGTGCTCACGCCCACCCTCGAAAGCGCTCTTGGCCAAGGTGGCGAACCCCGGGACGGTGAAGAGCAGTCCGAAGGCGAAGACGAAGACGGACACCACCGAGAGGCAAGCCAGCGCGAGGGCGCCCGTCGCGGACTTGCGGTGCATCTTCTTCTCGAAGACGTCCACGTCGTCGGTGCCGCTCAGCTCGCATCCCTGGCAGAGCGCACCATCTCCGGTGAGGAGCAGCTTCTCCTCCGGAAACTCACCTCCGCATCCGCTACACGCCCGCGTCCCCATGTCCGAGCAACCTAGCGGCGCCGTTCTCACGGGGAAATACGTCGTTCGACGTACTGGGGCGAGCGCCTAGCTCGAGCCCGCGGTGCGCCGCAGGTGATGTACCCACTGCATGTAGACGCGAAACGCTTCGGGCTGACGCTTCATGTAGTCGTCCATGGCCTCATCGAGCTGAGCTCGCTTCGCCTCATCGAGCTGATGGGCCTGATGCACCGAAGCGCGAACCGCGGCGGGCTGCTGATGGGTGGCATGCACCAGCCGCGCGTAGGCCTCGGGCGACATCGGCGCCGAGGGCGTCACGTCCACCGCCGCCACGAACGAGGTCGCCCCCGCCGCGTCCTGCGAGATCTCCCCCGCGACTGGAGGAGGTGCCGGGTTCTCCCCCTCGAACGGCAGTGGCTCGTCCTGAAAGGGAGCCATCATGAAGGCGGTGCCTTCCACGTCGTGCGCCGGCGGCGCCGGAGCCGGAATCCGTGGCGACCGGGCGCGACCAAAGGGCGTCGACGGCTCGAGCTCATCGTCCGACAGTGCGGCCACGAACGAGGTGCCCCCGGCGAGCTGACTTCCTTCGGCCGCGACGCTCGCCGCCACCGGAGCGGGGGCGAGCTTGGCGGCTGCGGCATCGAAGGGCAGCTCCGCCGAAACGGCGGGTACGACGTCGCCGGTGACGTCGGGACTCGGCGGCGCGACCCGAGGCGCCTCCACCGGTGGGCGCGGCGGCGTCGGTGTGGACGAGGCCCACGGTGACGCCACCGCCGGTGGAGGCGACCCGAGCGCGGTCGCGAGCGGCACCCCCGTCGGTGCAGCTGGAGGAGAGTGCACCTCTGGGGATGATTCGGGCATTGGTTCTGCGGGTGGCGGCTCTACTTCCACCACGGGAGCCGCGGCCGCAGTATCGTCGACCTCCTCGGTCAGCGGGCCGAGGTCTTCGAGTTGGACGCCGTCCTCCTCGAGCCGCTTCGTGGTGTCGCCGAAGGCACGGCCGTAGCGTTTGGCGATACTGAAGTCGTTGGCTCTTGCGGCCTCCGTCATGCGGACTCTCCAATGCTCCGAGCTCGATTCCCATTGCGCGCGCGGGATCCTCTTGCGTTGCAGAATCTCGGCGAGGTGAACGCCTCCGAAGTGGGCCACGTGCGCCATGAGGGCAGCCGTGTCGTCGAAGCTGAGTCTCGAGTGATCCATCGCAGTCCTAGCAGTTGAGGTTGATGGTGCCGCCAGTGACGTCCACGGTTCCCCCCTTGATCTCGACGGTGGATCCCTCGACGGTGACGCCTCCGGATCCATGGATCCTGACGGTCCCGGCTGCGTCGATGTCGACGGACGTCATGCCGACCTGGAGGTGGGTGCCGATGACCTGAGTGAGGTCTCCGCGGATCGCGACGGTGCCGCCCTCGATGGCCACGATGGGGGCTCGGACCTTTGCGAGTGCGCCACCGTAGATCTCGGTAACCACGTCGCTCGAGATCAACGAAGAACTCTTGGAGAAGAGCATGAAGTTGGTGTCCGTCAAGCCAATGGTTGGAGCCTCCAGCGAGATGAGGTCCCCTGCATTGACGAGGTGCGAGTCGCCCACTTCGATCTTCTGAATCGTCCCCACCGTGATGTCGCGCCTGCCGTCGATGTTGATGGTCTGGTCCCCCACGACGTGGATCTTGTCGTGTAGTCCCACGAAGGAGGACTTGCTGCGCAGCACATTCGAGTTCAGATCGCGTGCCGCATGGACGATGATCTCTTCGCTTCCCTGCAGGTCCTCGAAGGCGATGAGGTTGTAGTTTCCGTCATAGGGGCTCGTATTGCTCTTGATGGCGCTGTACGTGGGGCGTTGAGTCGCATTCTCGGGGGCCGGATGAGTGCCGTTGTAGACGCGGCCGACGACGATGGGGCGGTCGGGGTCACCGTCGATGAAGTCGACGACGACCTCGTCTCCTACCCGTGGGTGCCAGAGTGCACCGTGGTCACGACCAGCGAAGAACTGGCTGACCCGCACCCAGCAGGAGGTGGGTTCCTTCCGGTGACGGCCCTCGTCCCGATCCCAGTGGAAGCGCACCCGGATGCAGCCGAGGTTGTGCGGGCCACCGACGTTGATCTCCGCTTCGGGGTCCGAAGGGTCGGCGGTGACGACGGCGGTTTGCGTTCCGTAGATGCGTGGACGTGCGGTGAGACGCGGCGGACGATAGGGCGCACCGCGTAGCAGTTCGAGTCGCTGCCGATAGCGTTCGTCTTCGCGTGTCGCTCGGTCACGCTGCACGCCGTGGTGCCGAACCTCAGTGATCACGTAGCTCCCACGGAATCGGTCCAGGTCGTGCTCGATCGTGATGACCTGGCCGGCTCCAAGCGCGCGGCAATGTCCCTCGGCCGTCGCGTAGCTACGCTCGTTGTCGAGGCGCTCCTCTCGCTTCTCGGCCAGGACTTCGCCCATGGCGTCGGTACGATATCGGCCGGGAGCGACCACGTGTGTGAAGTCCGTCACGCCTCCCGGTGACTCGACGCCGAGGTCTAGGTTGGGATTGCGCCAATCGTAGTCTGACATGAAGACCGACTTGGGGCGCAGCCGCGCACCGTCGCTGAAGGCGAAGACCTCTCGATTCTTCAGGTGGGCGCCCACTCCCAGAGGAGCGTCGGGGCGGCCGCCGTCGAAGTCGGTGAGGACCAGGCAGCACTCGTCGTCGGTGTGCTCGTAGTGGTACGAGATCCCGTTCTCCTCCAGGAGACGGGCCACGAAGTCGTGGTCGCTCTCGTCGTATTGAACGCAATAGGGGTGGGCGTCTGGGTCGTCGATGCGCCGCGCGTCCTCGAGGGCCCACGCAAAGGTGAGCTTGGGCTTGTGGAAGGACACCAGGTCTTCTCTCGCGACCAAAGGTCTTGATGCCCGCGACGGGGACAGGCCGGCTCCGAGACCCTGTCGTTGGAGGACCTGCTCGACGATCTCGCGTAGGGTCTTCTCGAGGAAGAGGGAGCTGCGGCGCATGAGCGTGACTCGGTGACTCGGCGGGCTCATCGTGATTCGGTAGCGACCCGGGGCGGTCACGTCCCGAACAGGCAGCTCGACGGCGCCCGTGACGAGGCCGTGAATGATGCGAAACGCTGGCTCGGTGTCGGTTCGAATCTTGATGGCCGCATCCCGGCCGATGAGACCTCGAACCGAGACATCGTCAGTCGCGGCTACGGTCTCGAGCTCGAACCAGAAGGGGCGCGAGATCGCCTCCTCGCCGCGTAGTTCGGTTACGCGGAGGAGATTCCACGGACCATCGGGGTGGTCGGCGCCGTCGAAGGTGAAAAAATAGTCGTCGCGGTCTACCATGGGAGGGTCTCAGTTGAGGTGCACGACTTCCCCGGTGACGACGACGTCGTGGCTCGCTGCGATACGGACGTCGCCACGTGACGCGCAGACCGACACCTTCGAGGCGGAAAGGCGCAGCTCGCCGGGCGTCGAGAGCTCGAGGTCGGGATGCACCAGTGCGAGCAACGGGCGTCCATCATCGTCGGTGGTGAGCTCGAGAATGGGCTCCCGCCGGGCATTGACGATGCGAAGGGCTTCGTTGGGCTTGAGCTCGAGGTCGGCAACGGGGGAGGGCAGTCGTTCGACAGGGAGCAGGCCGTCCACGACCCCCACCACGAGCGGCTCTGACCAGTTCTCGGGGTGCGTCACGAGCACACGATCGTGCACACGAACCCGCAGGCCACGCATCGTCGGCATCCAACGAGGCGACGCCGTCTCGCCGAGTTGAACCCGGACCCGTCCTGGAAGTGTCGGGTGGTCTGTGGCCACGCAGCGGCCGATCTGCGGAGCGGGCCCAATCTTCGCTTCGCTGAACGGCTTGGTTCGTCTATCGAGCTTGTTCATGACGTGATGCTCCTCAATCGATCTCGCGCTTTCACGACTTCGGGTGGCGGCAGGTACGGTACGCGCTCGCCCTCGACGACCGCGTGGAGCGGAATGTCAGGTTGGATGCCGGGGGCGATGTGGTGGGGCAGATCGGCTTCACAGAAGTAGGTGAAGTCGACCTCCCCCTCGTCGGGTGAGATGACCATCCGGTGCAGCACCAACGAGCTGTGCTCGACCGCGCTCTGCCTGAAGTGCAGCTCCACGTGGGGTGGCGGGGGCACCTCGAACCGGAGCCGAGCGTGCTCGCGATGCATGTTCTCGAGCTCGAACGGAGTGCCGGGGGCTAGAAACGGAAGCTGAAGCCCAGGAGGCGCTTCCTGGAAGTAGCGCGACGAGACGCCGAAGACGTCCATCGCCTCTCGAGCGAAGTCTTCACCTCCGAGCCAACCTCTTTGAACCTCGGCCAGCTCGTCGTCGGGTGGTCGCGTGACTCCTCGAGCTGCTTCCTGGCATGCGAGTAACGTTCGAGGGAACTCGCAGGGCAGCACCGGGCCGAAGTGGCGTGGCATGGGTGCGCGCCGCCAAGCATGGGGGTCGACGAGCAATGATTCGTTCGTAAGCGGGTTCTCGGGGTCCTCGAGTTGCGGCATCTCGATGTCGCGGCCCGAAGCGATGGTGTAGCCGAGGCCGCGGACATTTCGGGGATAGAAGGCCGGAGAGAGAACGAGGTTCCAACCGAGCTCATCCCAATGGTCGGCGGATACGCCGGCGAGCCCGTGAGGGTCAAATCCGCCGTAGGCAAAGTGGGCGTCCAAGCTCACGCTCTCCACCGGCGATGGCGTGTCGATGATCGCGTTGCCGCGGGCGCTCCAGCGTACCTGGCGGCGACCAACTACGAGGGCGTCGTAGACAACCGGCCCGGCCTCGAGTGCGCACCGGAAGCGCGTTGTGCTGCCTCTTGTCTGCGGTGCATGGGCGCAGCCTGTCACCGTGACGTCGGTGCGGAGTCGGCGGGGGGAGATGTCTACGCCACACTTTTCGACGGTGCTGGTTTGCAGGCTGCAGGGCGTCGAATGACGGAGGCCTTCCGGGGATAAGGTCCAGCGGCGGCGAATGAATAGCTGAATGCGGTTGCCGAGCACGGAGTCGACCGCGCGGATGAGAGCGGAGGGTGTACTCATAGCGGCTTGTCTCCCTCTTCGTGCTTCGTGCTCTCCCAATGCGGAGTGTCGGACCATTGCGAGCGGGGTTGGCGGGTCGTGGTCGTCTTGGTGGTCTTGCCGTCGTCTGTCTGCGTCGTCGTTCTGGTGGTCTGCCTGCCACGGAAGTTCGTGTTGGTCGTAGATTCTTCGGTAGATTGTTTAACGTTGCCCTTCGCGTCGATCTCGTAGGTCTTCTTGTGCTCGTACTTGTTGCCACCCAGGCCGTCGCTGGTCTCGTAGCCGTCGACGATCTTGTTGGGCATGAATTTGCCGTTCTTCTTGTCGCGCTCGATCTCGACGAACGTCTTTCCGCCGCCGCCACCACTCCAGCTGACACCGCCGCCGACCTCGACGGTCGCCTTTCCCTTGAAGTAGTAGTTGATGCCGGCCTTGATGAGGCTCTTGGCAAATCCGGTGCTGCTGGGGCCACCTACACCGGAGATGCCTTCCATGGGGTCTCCGCCTCCGGCGACGCCCACCGCGCCGAAGAGGGCGTCGACGCAGTAGTTGTACCAACCTGCGCTCAGGTCATCGGCGGAGGCGCCGACGAAGACGG
>JAUHZF010000404.1 GCA_030426145.1 Polyangia bacterium | reverse complement strand
TCGTCGCGAAGCGACGCCGTTTGGGGAGGGACTCCCCACCAACCGTCAAGCGGCTTTTGTGTGGGTGGGGTCGTATTTCGTCTGAAGGGTGAGCATCGCACAGGCGACGCGGAGTAGGCGATCGGCGACGGTGCGAAGGGCACGGCCGTGAGTGCAGCCCCGAGCCCTCAGAGCCCGGTAGCGTGTGCGCGCGAGATCATCGTGTTGGATGGCAACGCGAGCCCAGTGGTAGACCGCCTCGCGGAGGCGACTGTGGCACGCCTGACGCCGCCGGACGTGGATGCCCTTCCCGCTCCGCCGGGTGACTGGCGCCACGCCCGTGATCAAGCGCAAGCGATGGTAGTCTCGCGTGGCGATGGCCTCTGGAGCTTCGCTGAGCAGCGTGGCGAGGACCATCCTTCCGACCCCGGGCAAGGAGAGGAGGATGTCCACGTCGCGCTGCTCGACTTTTTGCCCCGGCGATGGCTCCGAGTCCTCGATATTGGCGAGGAGCTGGTCGACCTGCTTCTGGGTGTCGCGCAGCTGGCGGTTCAACATCTTCAGGCGCTCGACGAGCATGCGAGCGTGAAGCACGGCTGACTTCGTGACCCCCGGAGCCACTTCCACCGACTTGGCGCCCAAGGTGATGCGGACTTCCTCCGCATCGACGCGACGTACGCCCCGGGCCTTCAGTAGCTTCTCGATCGTGCTGCGCCGCTTCCGCTTCACGTCCTCAGGCTTGGGGAAGAGCTCCCAGAGCTCCAGGACCCAGCTGTCCACCCGTTCGCGCCCCAAGGCCACCATCTGCGGGTAGTAGCGAGCCAACTGAGCATAGAACCGATTGCCCAACCGAACCCGCTCTTGCTTGAGCTCCTCGGCCAGACGGGACAGCTCCCCGAGCTCCACCAGCTTGCCCGACAAGGGCTGCACACCATGGAAGAGCTCGCCATCAGTCCGCAGCGAATCGGCGAGCACCCGCGCGTCGAGACGATCGTCTTTCGAGCCCGATACCCGAAACCGGTCGCGGAACCGGTCAAGCTGCTTGGGATTGACGTGGAAGACGGTGATGTCCCGCGCCATCAACGTCTCGACCACTGGCCCTCGATTCACCTCGATCGCGACTTGCAGATGCGTAGCATCGCCTTCCGCAAACTCGAGGAGCCAGCTCACCATGCTCACGAGCCCCTCTCCCGAGTGCCTGAACTGGCGCTCCCCGAGTACTCGGCCCTCGTCATCCACGACGCAGACGTCGTGCTTCTCCTTCGCCCAGTCGATGCCGACCCACAGTCGGCCAGGTGCTTGCTCTGTCATGTTTCTCCTCTCGGCCATGACCTAGGCAGCCACGTTTCATCTCATCCCTGTACCGGCGCTCGAAGCGCTACTCCCCACTGGAGATCGAACGTGGCGACCAAACGAGGCACATGTCCCTCCCGGGAGCTCGAAGCTCAGGGCCCCACTGGTAGCTCTCGCTTGGCGCCTAGCCACTGAAGATGGCCTACCTCAGAAGCTGATCGATTTGTACAGGGCCCCTCGCGTAGCGAGGGGAGGGGCCTTCTGAAGGCCCCTAGAGATTGGAAGAAGGAGTGAACAGGGGGTGTGTTCGCGGAGCCTCGACTCGTCCTCGCCCCGCCCAGGGGCGAGTCGAGGTGTAGCGAACCCATGGGAACGTATTAGAGGGCCTGGAGTCGAAGGAGGTAGCGCCCACTCGTCTGGCCGCCGGTGCTCCCGTCCGGGTTGGCGTAGTAGTCGAGGAGCTGGAGCTTGAAGTAGGAGGTGCCGTCGGCGCCGAGAATGATGAAAACGCCGGGCTTCGGCGCGACCTGCATGGTCTGACCGTTGTAGTCGTACCAAGTGCCGAATGATGTCACGAGCGCGCCCGTCATGTCGGTCTCGTATTCGCACATGTCGTCGAACCAGTCCTCTTGGCCGAGGGTTGCGTTCTGCGCGTCCTGAAGGGTGACGTTCTCGAAGGTGGCGCCATCGAGCCAAGCGACGCCGGCCGAGCCCGGGCCACTGTGAACGCTGTTCGAGCGCCAGCCGACGCGCTTGATGGCGATGTCCCAGGTGGTGTCGGCGAAGCTGGTGGGGTCGTCGATGTCGATGCGCGTGGCAGACGCCAGGTCGAGGTAGACCCATGGGTTCATGCTCGCGCCCTGGAACCCTCCCGCCGACGCATCGACGTAGACTTCCCGGTCGCCAGCGTTGTCGCTGAGGATGGTCACGGCACCCGTGCTGGTCATGGCGACAGGGCCCAGAGCCTGCTCACGGGCGGTCTCGCAGAGGAACGGCGCCATGCCGCCCGTGCCACCACTGCCGCCAGCTGACGTGGTGGAGGTCGTGCTGCCGCCCTGGCCTCCACCTGACGACGTGGTGGTGGTCGTCGTCGTGGTGGTCGTGGTGGTGGTCGTGCCGCCGCCGGTGCCTTCGTTGTCGTCGTCGCCGCAGCCGACGAGCGGCAGTGAGATGGCGAGAGAGAGCGTGATGATCGTTGAGAGGCGCATGGTTCCTACCAGTTCATTGGGATGTTGGGCGCAGCGGCCTCTGGGGAAGTTTCAAGTGTTGGTGCCTAGGGTCAGGGCGCAGAAACGGCCTTGACACGAAGACTGACGGTGCCGGGGTGATTGTCGTCAGCGCCCTCGAACCCCTCGGCGTAGACGAGGAAGCGCTGGCCGCCATCGCCGCGCTGCACGAGCCAGGTGGTCTGCGTGGGCGTGGGAGGCGATATCGAGGTGTCGACCCAAGCCGTGTCGAACGCACTCACGACGCGGTCTCCTCGGTACGTGAGGGTACCCGCGTTGAGGGCGGCGAAGTCGACGTCGTCGAAGGGGCTGAGCTGGGAGGCCGGCGTCATGGCCTTGTAGGTCTCCAGCTCGAGCTCCTCCGGCGCATGGGTACGGGTGATGTCGACGGCGGTGACGCCACCGGGGCCGCCGAGGCCCCCATTGACTGTGATGGCGTCGCGGCGGAAGCAGACGTGCCAGTCGGTGGCCGCTTGGGCCTCGTCTACGGTGTAGGGGTGCACCGTGCCGGTAGCGAGGTCGAGGCAGCCGCTGGGGTCGTTTTCGTCCCCGGCCAAACCACCTGCCGTGCCGTCGAGGTCATCGAGGACCTGCGTCGCCCCGACGCCTTGGTCCGTCGCTTCGGCCCACCGCACTCGGTAGATGGCGGTGACCGGGGCGCCTTGGATCTCGCCGTAGTAGCTCAAGATCTGAAGCTTGTAGGTCGCGCCCCCGGGGTCTTTGATCCCATAGACGTGGTACCGGCTCCAAAGGGCATGGATGGCGCCTTCGTAAGCGTACCAGCGTAGAAACGCGCCCCCCGTGCGGTCTTCGAGCAGGAAGGGAAGTTCCGGCTCGACATCGCTGAGGAAGACGAAGCCGTCATAGGGACCGAAGGCGCCACCGGTGCCAGGGCCTGAGACGCCAGAGTTGGTAAACACGTCGAGACCCTCGAACGCGAGCTCCCACACATTGGACGAAGCGGCTTCGTTGTCGGTGAGCTCCAGCACTGCCGGGGCGTCGAGGTCGACGTAGACCTTGCCCGTTTGGGGAACCGGGATGTCGATGGGCGTTCCTTCATCGCTGATGTCGATGCCGCCTTCGCCTCCCTGTCCGCTCGAGGTGCTGCCGGGGCCCGCAGGCGTCGCCCCACTGCCGCCGCTCCCGCTGCTGCCTACTTCTTCGGTGCAGCCGGAGGCGATGGCGAGGGGAAAGAGGGCGAGGGTGAGGGTGAACAAAGAATGTTTCATGGCAATAGCTCCTCTGCGACGTCGGTGATGATGCCGAGGGTATAGGTTCGACCTACGAGCGGTCTCTGGTCGCCAAGTCGGTCGGGGTCCTTCTTGGCGTCGAGGGCATTGAGGACCCCGGAGTAGATCTCGAGCGCCATGTAGGGGCGGTAGCTCACCCGAAAATCGAGGGTGGAGAAGCCTACCGAGCGCGTGTCTTCATTGATGAAGGCGTCGGTGACGACGCGGTAGCGTGTGTAGCCCTCGATTCCGATGCCGGTCGTGATGCGTATGGCGCCGTAGGCGGTGTGTGGGGGGCGGCCCACCAAGGGTCGCTGCTCGGTCAGGTCGCGCGTCCAGGTGTAGGCGTATCCCGCTTCTCCGCGGAGCCAGGATACAGGCTGCCAGGCGCCGTCGACCTGGCCGCCGAAGGTGCGCGCTTCGGCGACGTTTTGATATGTGAAGTCATCGACGCCGCCCTGGTTCGTCGACAAGAAGTCGATGGCGATCATGTCGTCGATGAAGTTCGCGTACACGCCGGCGCGAAGCTTGGCTGTGTCGTTTGGGCGCCAGGTGACGTCACCATTGACACCCCAAGACGTCTCCGGGGTGAGGTCGCGGTTGCCGATGACGCGGTACCCAAGCGCGGCGTGGTCGAAGAAGAAGCCGAACTCACGTGCCGCCGGCGCACGAAAGCCGCGGCCGCCGGAGACGCGAATGATGAGCTTCTCGTCGAAGGGGCGAAATGCGAGGGCCAGGCGCGGGGCGACGACGCCGCCGTAGCGGAGGTGAAGCTCGCCGCGCGCCCCACCCAGAACGGTGAGCATGCCATCGAGGAAGTCCCACTTGAGCTGGGCGTAGAGTGCACCGTGCCCGAGATTGGTGGGGTCGACCTCTTGGCGGGCGGTATCTTGCACCGCGCCGCTCAGGAACTCGGTCCGTTCTAGACGCTGCTCGAAGCTCTCCGCTTCACCGCGCATGCCCACGACCCACGTCCGAGCACCGTCCGCGATGGCGGTCATCGCCTCCATCGATTGCAGGTTGCCGTTGCGTCGGCGCACCTCGTCGAGGGGGGAGTCGACACGGTCTTTGCGCGTTTCGCCGAGGGACCACTGGCGATTGAGTCGGAGATTGACCGTGGTTCCGCCGTCGAGATGGAGAGTTTGCCGGTACTGCACGATGTGGCGGTCGTTGCGGTCGGGAAGCTCGATGAGGAAGTCCCCGAGCCCAGGTACGGTCTCGCCCGTGAGGCCGAGCTGCTCGTCACGGATGAAGCGGTAGCGGAGCTGGGCGTCGACGATGCCACCGAGCTTGGTGGCCCCTATGCGTCCCCCGGCGAGGTACTGGCGACGTTCGGGTTGGGATAGGTCCACGACGTCTGGCTGTAGCCGGATCCCTTCGCTGTACTGGGCTGAGGCTTCGGCGCCTCCCCACACGCCGGTCTCCTCGTCGCGGTAGAAGCCTTGGCCCTGCACGAGACCACCCCAAGGGTGGCGCCCTTCGCCTCGGAAGCGGCCCGAAGGCCCCATGAAGCGTGGGGGGCCGGTGCGCACGTTGACCACGCCGCCCAGGGCTTGTGTGCCATAGAGCGCGCTGGTCGGGCCCGTGACCAGCTCGACCTGGTCGACGTCGGTCAGCGGCATCGACGACAGGTCGATGTTGCCGGATACGCCACCGATGACCCGCTCGCCGTCTTCGAGGACCAGCACACGGTCGCCGTCGAGTCCCTGGATCTGGATGGCCGAAGGATTGCCGAACTGACCGTAGGCGGAAGGGTTCACCTGGACGCCGAGTTGCCCCTGGAGAGCTTCGCCGACGTTGGTGGCGCCGCGACGCTCCGCCTCGCGACGCGTGATGACTTCGACGTTGACGGTCGAGCGCTGGGCATTCTCCGGGGTGCGGGTGCCTGTGACCACCACTTCGATGGCGTCGTCGGGGCCGACCTCGGCGTCGATGGGTGCCTGCCCCGACGCGTCGACGTCGATGAGAACGTCCGAGACGTCCTCGCTCGACCCGTCACCGGGAGCTCGTTCTCGAGAGCCGTCGTCCGGTTCTTCAGCAAGCGCCGGCGCAGCGGTGAGCAGAGTCACCACCGCGAGCGCCATGAAGGTCACGGATCTGACGGCAATCACGATAAAGGGGGCCGCTGGACGCAGAGTCTCGGGGCGCGAGATGGGTTGTGAACAAGGACGGGAGTCTTGGGTTGGCGTCAGCGTGCCGCCGAAGCGGTCACAGGCGCGCAGCAGGGAAGCCATCCGGTCGCGGAATACGGGTGCTCGCGCTTGCAACGAGGGCATCGGATGACCATGGCGCCCGCCGGGGACCGGCGGGCGAGGAGCCGACCACAGAGGCAGCGCTGCTCGGGTCCGGCGCTCAGGTCGATGGCGACCTCACGCTTGCAACGTGGACATCGGAGCAAGGCGTCGTCGTCGACGTGGTGTGCGAGGAGTCGACCGCAGTCGCAGCGGTGCTCGGAGGGCTTGGAGGTGGGCATGGCGCAGTTCAGGCTCCGCGGGTGGGCGATGAGCGCTGGCGCTGGGCGCATGGCCTCTGGCCGAAGTTCGAACACATTAATTGAAAGCGACTTTCAATGTCAACATCAATCGAGCCCGACGGGATCGTGCTCCTCGAGGCGCCATGGGTGTCGCTGGCGGGTCTCGTCGGTTCCTTTGTGTGCGTGCCCGTCGTGCCCGAATCCTGGCTCCAGCTCGTGCTGCTCCTCGTCGTCGTCGGCGCAGCTCGCGTGGGGTTGGCCATGTGGTCGCGTCGACGGGGGCGCCAGCGCGTGCGGGCGGCACGGCGGGCGATCATGCGGTCCGGTGCGCTGGTCGATGCCGCGGGGCTGGGGCGAGGGGTACACGCGGGCATGGCCTATCGCGTGCACGCTGAGCCCCGAGGGCGGGCCGAGCCCATGTTCGTGTGCCGGGTGCCGGTGGGGCATCTGCCCTTGGCCTTCGCGATGCGTCCCTGCCGCAGCGGCGATGCCGTGCTTCCTGCCCGGCAGGGCTTCTCGACGCGGTTCGACGATCGTTACGTGGTGGAGGCAGCGCCGACCGACGCGCCTTGGAAGCGCATCCTTCCCTTGGCCCAGCGCCATCGGGCGGAGGGGCTGTGCGATCTAAACGCAGAGCTGGTGGGCGACGCCCTCATCGTGCGACAGCCGCGGGTTCGGGACCACGAGCTGAAGCGCGTGGTCCGTTTCGCCACCGAGCTCGGGGCGGCCCTCGTCGAGGCGAGCGAGGCGAGCACGGTCGTGGCTGCGCGTCCGGCCGAAGCCAGCTACCGCGCAGGGCCGCGGGTCGAACGTGCGGAGGTGGTCGAGCCTCCGGTCGTGGGCGCTCTGCGCCGTGAGTTAGCCCGACGACGCAAGCGTCGGCCACGGCGTGCGGAGCAGCAGCGCGTCGCATGGGCCCTCGCCGTGTACGGGGCCGTGTTGGTGTGGTTCATGATGCAGCCGTGAGCCTCAGAAGGCGGTGCGCAGCGCGGCGGAGAACAGCAGCGTCGAACGGGCGTTCTGGCCCGCGAGCTGGCCATCGAAGCGCAGGTCGAGGGTCGCGTAGTCGGTGATGGCGAAGGAGGGCAGCACGCGGACGGCGAGCTGGTGCTGCTGAACGCGCTGACCGGCGACGAGGTCCGGGCTCACGGCTTCGTAGGCTTCGCGGTAGATCTCGTTCACCTGGTCGTCGAGGTCGGCGAGAAAAGCGGGCCCGGCGGCGATGGTGAACCGCCAAGGAAAGAGCCATCGGCGAAACGACACGGCCAAGAGCGCGTCGAGTCCGATCTGGGCGTTGTGCTGGAAGGTGCCGTCGTAGGCGCCGCTGCCGACGAAGCCGCGGCTCAGCCCATCGAGGCGAACCAATTCATCGGGATCCGACAGGTGCGCGCGAAAGGCGACGCCTGCCGCTGCGTAGTGGATGTGCACGTGAGAGAACTTGGCGAGATCGAGGTCGATGGGCGCGGTGCCGGTCAGGGAGACCTCGAGGGCGTAGAGCGGGGTGTGGACCACGTCGGCCCGCAGCGTGGCGCGCGCGTAGCCGGCATCGTCTTCAGTGTAGAAGCGCTGGCCGAGGGGCAGCACGTCGCCTGCGCGGTCGACGCGCTCGTCGGCGGAGACGACGTAGCCTCCCTCGAGGGTGAGGCGGAGGTGTTCGAACGGGCCTTGGCGGCCGAAGCCGATGCCGGCCTGAACCGCGAGGAGCTTGGTATTGGCCCGTTGCCAACTGGCTCGGCGGGCGTAGGGCTGAGCCACCCCGAAGTGGCCCTCCACGCGAGCTGCAGCCTCGATCTCCCCTTCGCCGCCGCCGATGTCGGTGCCGCGATCGTCGGCCTCCGCGGGGGCGGCCGCGAGCAGGAGGGTGGCCATCACCACCGCGGCTGAGTTCCCCCGTCGCATGCGAGCGAGGTTATAGCCCCTCGTCGACGGTTGGTCTTGCGTCGGGCGGCCAATCGCGACGAAGGTGCGCGCAGCCTTGAGCGACGACAAGCAGGTACGGGAGCGGTGGGGCCTGGGGCTCAAGCCGCTCGAGCGGCTCCAGTACGGGCGGCTCTACTACCAGCCGAGCCAGAGCGACGAGTCCGTGGTGCGCAAGCGGCTCGTCATGGCGGGGCTGAGCCTCTTCGTCGTCTTCATCCTCGGCACCGCGGGCTACTGGTCGATGGGGCGAGGGGCCTGGTCCTTCGAGGACTGCGCGTACATGGTGCTCATCACCATCACCAGTGTCGGTTACGGCGAGGTGATCCCGGTACACGACGTGCCAGAGGGCCGCGTCTTCACCATGGCCCTCCTCATCACCGGCATGGGGGTGAGCTTTTACTTCCTCTCGGCCCTCACCGCCTTCATCATCGAAGGCGA
>JAUHZF010000037.1 GCA_030426145.1 Polyangia bacterium | reverse complement strand
CCCATCACGGGTGCCGTCTACGTCTATGACGTCCCTGAAGGGCTTGCGGCTTCGGAGGCGGGCATGGAGCCGGGGGACCAGCTCAAGATGATCGACGGCGTGCACGTCGACGACCTCGATCGCGACGATCTCCAACAGCGGCTGCGCGGGCCCATCGGGAGCACGGTGAAGCTCACCCTCGTGCGGGGCGACGAGGTCCTTCACCTCGAGGTGAAGCGGCAGGTCCTCGAACGGGTGGAGAAGCGGGGCCGCTACGAACGGATCGAGTGACGACCCCATGGCACACGTTGACGCCACTCCGCGTCGCGTAGTAGCCAATGCGTCCGGTCGGCTCCAAACGCGCTGCACGGCTCCATGACGGAGAAGCAGTCGCGAAGCCCGCCGATGCCAAGGAAGACATGCGCCGATACCAGTTTACGTCCGAGTCCGTTTCCGAAGGTCACCCCGACAAGGTCTGTGACCGCGTCTCCGATGGTGTCCTCGACGCCCTGCTCGCGCAGGATCCCAACAGCCGCGTGGCGGTCGAGACCTTCGTCAAGACTGGCTTCGTCGTCGTGGGCGGTGAGGTCACCACCAAGGCCATCGTCGACTACGCCGACGTCGTTCGCGCTGCGATCAAGGAGATCGGCTACGCCGGCTCGGACATGGGCTTCGACTACGCCACCTGCGGCGTTCTTTCCGCCATCGAGCAGCAGTCGCCCGACATCGCCCAGGGTGTCGATGAGGGCAGCGGCAAGTTCAAGGAGCAGGGGGCCGGCGACCAGGGCCTCATGTTCGGCTACGCCTGCAACGAGACGCCCGAGCTCATGCCGGCGCCCATCCAGTACTCGCACAAGCTGACCCGCAAGCTCGCGCAGCTCCGCAAGTCCAAGAAGCTCGCGTGGCTTCGCCCCGACTCCAAGAGCCAGGTCACCTTCGAGTACGAAGGCGACAAGCCCGTGCGTGTCGCGGCGGTCGTCGTCTCCACGCAGCACGACCCGAGCGTGAAGCAGAAGGAGATCAAGGAAGCGGTCACCGAGCTGTGCATCAACAAGGTGATCCCCGCCAAGTTCATGGACAAGAAGACGAAGCTCTACGTCAACCCGACGGGTCGCTTCGTCATCGGTGGTCCCGTCGGCGACGCCGGTCTCACCGGCCGCAAGATCATCGTCGACACCTACGGCGGCATGGGTCGTCACGGTGGCGGTGCCTTCAGTGGCAAGGACCCCTCCAAGGTCGACCGCAGCGCGGCCTACTACAGCCGCTACGTCGCCAAGAACATCGTGGCCGCCAAGCTCGCCGAGCGTTGTGAGGTCCAGGTGGCCTACGCCATCGGCGTGGCCCAGCCCGTCGGTGTGCACGTCAACACCTTCGGCACCGGCAACGGCATCGATGAGGAGAAGCTCGAGGACTACATCCTCGCCAAGTTCGACATGCGGCCCAAGGCCATCATCGAGCAGCTCGACCTGCTTCGGCCCATCTACGCTGCCACCGCGGCCTACGGCCACTTCGGCCGCAAGGAGTTCCCCTGGGAGGCCACCGACCGCGCGGCCGAGCTCGCCGACGTCTTCCTCAACGGCAAGACCGTGAGCACGTCGAACGGCGCGGCCAAGAAGCCCGCGAAGAAGGCGAGCAAGAAGACCTCGAAGAAGGCCGCCGAGAAGCGCGCCTGATCACGTGCCGGCGCCACAGGCGCCGACCGGGTGATCCCATCACCCAGAAGAGGCTCAGTCGTGCGACTGGGCCTCTTGGCGTTTGTGTGCGACCTCTCGTGACGCACACTGTCCGGTAGTGGTGAACATATCCACTGTGGCTCAAACAAAAAGACCCAAATGCGTCCAGGTGGATCTGGATGTACCCATGGTCCCCACTCCAACGCATGGTGTCGACAGGGGTGCGAGGACGTGATTTCCGACGCTTGAAGACGAGTCTCGTCGGCGGCGTGGTTGGCACTCGGGTTGCTCTACCTGAGGACACGCAGCAACGCGGACGCTCCGATGGTGAGGCTTGCCTCCGTCCGATCCTCAACAACTAGTCTGGTGCCCCGTTTCTCTCGGACGGGGGCGAGGCCTCACCATCGCAGCGGTCGATGTCGCGACCGCGTTTATTCCTCTCCCTACTCTTCAAAGTCTGGTGCCCCCGTTTCTCTACGGGGAGAGGAATAAACTCGGTCGCGAGATCACGTCGCCGACGGGATTTGTCCTCGTCTCGCCTCAATAAAGTCTGGTGCCCGTTTCTCATTCGGGACGAGGGCAAATCCGGTCGGCGACGCTAGAATCCGCGCGTGACCCACCAAGGAGGACAGGGCGGAGGGCCGCCGTTTGGCCAACCGCCTGGTCAGCCCCCTGGTCAGCCCCCTGGTCAGCCCCCTGGTCAGCCCCCTGGTCAGCCCCCTGGTCAGCCCCCTGGTCAGCCGTATGGGCAACCCCACGGCGCGGCACATCACGGCCAGGGTGGCCAACCTCATGGCTACGGCCAGAGTGGCCAACCTCATGGCTACGGCCAGGGTGGCCAACCTCATGGCTACGGCCAGGGTGGCCAACCTCATGGCTACGGCCAGGGTGGCCAACCTCATGGTCAGGGCCAGCATGGCCAAGCTCATGGCTACGGCCAGGGCCAGCACGGCCAAGCTCACGGCTACGGCCAGGGCCAGCAGCATGGCCAAGCTCATGGCTACGGCCAGGGCCAGCATGGCCAAGCTCATGGCTACGGCCAGGGCCAGCATGGCCAAGCTCATGGCTACGGCCAGGATGGCCAACCTCGTGGCTACGGCCCTCATGGCCAAGGGGCGCCGGGTCAGGTTCACGGTCAGCCGCAGCGCGGCTACTCGCAACCCCATGGCGCGCCCCAGCACGGTCACCAAGGTCATGCATACGCGCGGTTCGTGAACGCCGCGCCGCCGGCGGTGCCCGATCCCGACAGGGGGCGGCGGGGCGTGGGGCTCACCCTCCTCATCGTGGGCTGTGTGATCGGCATCGTGCTCAACCTGCTGATCTTCGTCTTGCCGGCGGTCGCCGATCCGCAGTTCGACGTCTACATGGCCAAGCTCGCGCGCTCGGCCCTGCTCGCCTACCTGCCGGTCGCGCTCTACCTGTCGATCCCTTGGCTCATCGATCGCTACGACCCCGAGCCGTGGTGGGCGCTCGCCGGCGTCTTCGCCTGGGGAGCGCTCTTCGCCACCGGTGTGTCGGCCATCATCAACACCGTGAACGGGGCGCTCTTTGGTGAGTTCTTCAGCATGGCGGTGAGCGCGCCGGTCTTCGAGGAGGCGACCAAGGGCATGGCCATCCTCGGGCTGGTGGTCTTCTTGCGCCGCGAGTTCGACGGCGCCGTGGACGGGATCATCTACGGCATCTTCGCCGGCATCGGTTTCGCGGCGACCGAGAACGTCATCTACTACATGCGCTTCGAGAAGGAGCTCGACCAGATCTTCGTCCTCCGCGGCGTGCTGACGCCGTGGCTCCATCCGCTGTTCACCGCCATGACCGGTCTCGGCTTCGGCATCGCGCGCGAGCACGGTGCGCGGTGGGCCAAGGTGCTCTTTCCCGTCGGCGGCTACTTGCTCGGCGTCTTCCTCCACGCGTGGTGGAACGGGATCCCTCAGCTCTTCCCCGCGGCTTTCATCCTCAACCTGCTGGTCGGCAGCATGATGGCCCTCACGCTGCTCATCATGGTGGCCGTGCTCGTCTATCGGAAGGGCCAGACCATCAAGAAGTTCCTCCAGGACGAGGTGCTTCTCGGCAACATTTCGCAGGAGGAGTTTCGCCTGATCACCTCCTACGGCGGTCGCATCCGTGCGCGCATGTCGTGGCGAGGCAAGCCTGGCGCCGACTTCGTGGCGGCCGGCGCCCGGCTCGCGCTCAGCAAGTGGCACACGGCGCGCGCCATGAAGGGGTCGAAGGCCACGCTCAGCATGGACTTCATCGTCCCCCTCCGGCAGGAGCTCGGCCGGCTGCGCAACGAGATGATGAACCGGCGGCGCTGACGTCAGCGTCTAGAGCCCGTTAGAGCCCGTTAGAGCCGTCTAGAGCCAGTTGTCGCAGAGCCAACGCACCGGATCGTCGGCGTCTCGGATCGCGGTCTCGGCTTTGGTCACGCTCGGCGTCGTGGTCCCTTCGGCGTAGGCCCGCGCGAAGAGGATCCAGGTCGGCAGCTCATAGTGGTGCAGGAGCGGTGCGAGCGGTGCATCGCGTTCCGCGCGCAGCACGGCGGCGGCGGCCTCCGCATTCTCCGCCTTCGCCAGCGCGCGGCTCACGTCGTAGAGCAGCGCCCAGAGCTGACCGAAGCTGGTCTCGGGCGCATCGACGAAGCGGGTGATCAGCGCTTCCACGTCCTCTTCACTGCGGCCTGCGGCCAGCGCCGCGTCGCGCATCGCCGGGACCTGGCTCTCGAGGAAGGGCGCGTCGGGGTGGTGGCCGATGAGGCGCCCCACCAGGTAGACGTCGAAGGCGCTCGCCACTGCCTCGGCCAAGAGCAAGCCCTCGATGGTTTTTGCCCCATCGCCCAGCGCGACCTCGGCTGCCGCGTGCCAGGCGTTGTGGGCCAGCTGGTCGGCGGTGAGGTAGGGCTCGTCGAGGATCTCGGCCACACCACCTGGGTGCCAGAAGGCGAGGTTGAGCAGTCGCGCTTCGTCTTCGGCGGGGCCGTCTTCGTCGACCGTAGCGAACGTGAGGTCGTGTTTCTTGGCGAAGCCGAGGAGCAGCTCGACCTCCGCGACGTGGCGGTACAGATCGAGGTCGACGAGCTCGACATCCGAGAGCGGGAGGCGGTTCAGCACGGCAGCCACCATCGTGCTGGCCGACCGCCGCGGCAATGGCTGCCCTTGCCGATTCTCTGGGCTCATGCCACAAACGCGCACGTTTCGCGGAAAGGTAGCTTCATGCAGCGACTTCGACCCCACGCTCTGGGCCTCGTGCTCGTCCCCCTCCTCATCGGAACCTCCGGCTGCAAGGAGGATCCACCTCCCCCGCCGCCGCCGAGCGCCACCGCCGGCCCCGTGGGGGGACCCACCCTCAAGGACGCCGAGGCCAAGGCACAGTTCACGCCTCGAAAGTCCCAGGTGCCGCGCGTCGACAAGGACACGATGAAGCGCTACCGCGTCGAGGCGTGTTTCTTCGGGGCGCAGGGCCTCCGGCTGCTCGCCGACGGCTACCTCACCAGCACCGGCGGCAAGATGCCGACCGCCGACAAGCTCCCCAGCTTCGGTGACTACCCCAACGCACAGGAGCCGCCCGAGGGGCAGAAGAACAAGCTGCAGCGCCGTGCGGTCTCGGTCGCTTCGAGCGTCCCCTTCATCCGGTACCTCCGCTACTGCGCCATCGCCAAGTCGCTGAAGGACCCCTCGGTCGAGAAGCTCGACGAGGCCATCGTCGCCTTCGACAAGTACTCCACGCCGCTGTCGCAGTACCTCATTCAGGCCACGCGTTACTTCGGGACCAAGCAGTTCGAGAAGGACGAGTTCAAGCGCGGCAAGTTCCTCCACGAGAAGCTCAACGAGGCCCTGCCCAAGGTCGACGAGCAGCTCGCGACCTTGGTCGAGCCGGTCAACGCCTACGCCGCGACCGCGGGCGAGTCGCCGGAGAAGCTCGACGAGCCAGGCACCGCGGCCCGTGAGGCGATCAAGAAGGCGCGCGCGCTCGCGATCACCTTCCTCCCGAACGGCGAGGCCGAGGGGCGTCAGGCGCTGCTCGACGAGGTCGTGGCGGCGCAGAAGGCGCTGACCGAAGCCGCCGAGAAGGACAGCAAGTCGCCCTACGGCAAGGCCGTCTCACCCAAGCTCGAAGCGTTCATCACCGCCGCCAAGGCCGCCATCGAGGCCAAGGAGCCCTCGAAGCAGCAGACCTACTCGGTCATGTTCGCGATGGCCGACCTCATCGAGGTCAACCAGCGTTCGCTCAATCAGCTCCTGCGCAACCGCGGCGACGTGCAACCGGGGGGCAAGCCCATGCGCCTGCTCAACCCCAACATCCGCCAGCGCATGCCGGCGACGCCGAGCCCCGCAGCCACCCAGTAGGCCACCACAGTAGGCCAACCCAGCTAGAGGAACGGGTTCACGTGGAGGGTGGGGCGAGCGCCTCGCCACGCCGCGAGAACCCGAACCAGGGCGTGGATGATCACGAGCCCGCACAGGGCGAAGGTCGCCACGCCGATGCCGACCTGCACCGAAGGCGGGAGGATCGGCTCACCGTCGCGGGTGAGATGCCACCACAGCCCGCAGCCGGCGGTCGCGAGAAACGCGAGCGGCACGAGCGCGCGCCACGCGATCCGCGTGAGCTGCTCGAGTCGCAGTCGGGGCAGGGCGCGACGGAGCGCGATGACCGCGACGATGAGGGTCCACGACTTGAGCACGAAGAGGGCCGTGCCCGCGACCTGGAGCGCGAGGCTGCCCGCCTGCTGCTCTGCCCCGACGCCGGGAAGTCGCCAGCCGCCGAGGAAGAGCGCCGCGGCGAGCCCGCAGAGGATGAACACGTTCGCCCAGTCCACGAAGACGAAGAGCAGGTGGCGCAGCGGCGGACGCTGGCGGCGCACGTCGTCTTCGGCCGCAGCGAGGGCCATCGCCCCGCGGTGCCCCTCGAGACCGGCGGTGACGAAGAGCGCCCCGAAGAGCAGCAGGGTGAACGGGTGGCGGAAGACGAACCAGTGCCAGGGCCAGGCGCCTCGGGTCCACAGGGTTTCGCCGGCGCCGCTCTGGGCCGCGATGACCTCGGCCACCCGGAGGGAGCCCGCCATGATGACGACGCTGGTGACGGCGGCGATGGCGGGGAGCTGCGCGGCGAGCAACTGGGCTCCGGCGCGGAGGGCGGCGAAAGGGGTCCAGTAGCCTTTGCGTCCCTCAGCCGTGACCAACCCCACCCCGATGAGGCAGGTGAAGGACAAGACGTAGAGCACGCCCACGTCGAGCTCGGCCGACAGCAACCGCCCACCGAGCGGCATGATGACGAAGCTCGCGGTCACGACGGCGAACACGAGGTACGGCCCGAAGCCCTGCCGCCGGGACTGGCTCCGCAGCACGGCCCACAAAGTGCTGAGGGCCACCCGCAAGCCGCGCCGCTTGGGCGATCGACCGGCGGCCAGCCGCAACAACAGGCGCCGCTCGAGCCAGGTCATGAGGCGCGCGGCGGGACTCAAGTACAGCAGGAGAAACACCGCCAAGACCGAGAGCACCACCAGCCCTCGGAGCTCGTCGGTGGGCACGGGCGGTCGCTCGAAGGTGGCGACGGAGAGAAGCGCCGCACGCTCCTCCTGCCCGCGCTGCACGACCAGCGCCACGTCCCGTGCCTCGGGCGGGGGGAGCAGGTCCTCTTCGGCGAAGACGGTGACGCCGGCGAAGCGCACGAGCAGGTCACCCACCTCCACCCCTGCGCGTGCGGCCTCCGAACCGGGCACCACCTCGACTACGGCGAGCCGGTCCGGTCGCTCCGCGGGGGGAGCCACGGCCATGCCGAGGTGCTTGGTGAGGCGGCGGCCGCGCTCTCGTGCTTCTTCGAGCAGCTCTCGGCGAGGCATGGGACCCGGCACGTCGAGCACCACCCCTTTCAGTCGGCCGAGCACACCTGCGCTGCCTTCGACGGCAGCGGGATAGTGCACGACCACTTCGCCCTCGAAGGTGGTGTGCACGGCGCTATCGCCATCCCCGCAGAAAGCGGCCTGGAGGGCTTCGCTGACCACGAAGGAAACGTGATCCGGGTCGGGCGTCGCGTGTTGCACCCGCACCCGTTCGATCTTCTCGGGCGCGCGGCCAGGGCGATGGAGCGTGCCGGTGAACCAGACCTCGACCCGTTCGATCTGGCCCGACGGGAGGCCCTGGCCGATGACCTCTACCGCGTCGCCGACCTCGAGTTGCCGCGGCGCGACCTCGTGTAGCTCGAGGAGGTCGGCAGCCTCGGGCTCTGCGCATCCGGCAGAGAAGATCGCGCCCAGCACGAGCAACAGGGAGAGCAGCCGCGGCACCAGGGCGGTCATCCATCGGAACCTACCGGCAGGTCATCGTCTGGGCCGAGATTCTGGCAGCCACGCCATGACGCAACATGGCAACTACCCCTGAGGCACCCGACGTGCGATGATCCCTCACAACCTCGAGCGAGCGAAGGGCTAGCGTGGCTGGGGGTCAGCTCAGGCGGCTAAATGTCTAATACGACTGAACAACCAGCGGGCCAGGGAAAGCGGGTCATCAAGCGGTATTCCAACCGCAAGCTCTACGACACCGCCGACAGCCGTTACGTCACGCTGCAGCAAATCGGTGAAATGGTGCGTCGCGGCGACGACGTGCAGATCATCGACAACAAGACCAAGGAAGACAAAACCGAGGTCACGCTGGCGCTCATCCTCTCGGAAGATCTCAAGAACAAGCCCCGCAGCGTGCCCCTCGGCACCCTCCGTACGCTCATTCAGGAGCGGGGGGAACGCGCCCTCACGAGCCTGCGCGAGACGCCGATCGGTCGCCTCATCCCCAACGAGGAGCAGGAGGCCGCCGAAACGGCATCCGCCCCGGCCCCAGAGCCGCAGCCCGAGGTGAGCGAGGCGGAAAAAGAGAAGAAGCGCGCCTTTGGCGACTTGGTAACGAGCTCGCGACAGACGCTCGATCAGCTGCAGGCGTCGTTCGACGAGCGGGTGAAGGCCCTCGTGCCCAGCCTCACCCCCATGCAGGATATTCGTAAAGAGATCGAGCACTTGAAGGCACGGATGGCCGCCGTTGAAGCCCACCTGGGCATCGAGCCGAGCAAGCCGGCCGAGCCAGAAAAGGGCTCTGACGACGGCTGAGTGGCGCGCGACCCAAGACGTACACAGGTTGTTGGGACCCCGCTGGAATAGAGTCCCAACTCCCCATGTTGCGTTTTCGATGGCCTACTTGAGACCTGCTTCGACTGCCCGGAGCGATGAAACCGTCCCCTTCGAGTCCGCAGTGCTCCAGCACTTGGATGCGATGTACGGCGTCGCCCTGAGGCTCACCAAAGACGGCGCGGCTGCCGAGGACCTGGTGCAAGACACCGTGGTCAAGGCGGTCAGGGCGCGCACCCAGTTCAAGCCGGGGACCAACCTCAAGGCTTGGCTGCTGCGCATCCTCACCAACACCTTCATCAACCGCCATCGCCGCAGCGGTCTCGAGCGCGACGTGCTCGAGGGCCCCTCGGCCGGTCCGCTGGCCGACCGTTGGATCAGTGCTTCCACCATGCGCTCGATGCGCGACCCGGAGCGCGATGCCCTCGCACCCATCGTCGAGGCCGAGGTGCGCAAGGCCCTCGAGGAGCTGCCGGAGCACTTCCGACTTGCTATCGTGTTGAGCGACGTCGAGGGCCTCTCGTACAAGGAGATCGCCGACGTCATGGGTTGCCCCGTCGGAACGGTCATGTCCCGCCTTCACCGCGCACGTAAGATCCTCCAGGTGTCCCTTCGCGACCACGCCATCGCGATGGGGATCGTCGAAGAAGACGCTGCCCCGGTGGCTGCTGCCGCCAACGGCGAGCCGGTCGACATCAACGCCTACCGCAACCGAAAGAGTTCGAACCCCACCTCTCCCAAGAAGGGAGGTTCCCGATGAGCCCCGCCCAAGAAAAGAGCGAGTGCGTCCGGTTCGATCGGTGGCTGACGCCCTACCTCGACGAAGAGCTCGACGCGATTCACTGCCTCGAGGTCGAAGACCATCTCGACGTCTGCCCCGACTGCCGCGACCTCGTCGAAGGTCTACGCACCACCCGCAACAGCCTCCAGCGCGTCTGCGCCGTCAGCGCGCCCAGCTCGCTGCGTGAGCGCCTCGCAGCCAAGCTGGCCGAGGAGCGCGCCAAAGAAGTCGACAGCCTCGAGCCGCATACTGCGCCAACTGGACTCAGTACTGGTGAGCTCAGGGCTGGTGAGCTCGAAGGCCCCGTGTCCACCCGGGACCCTGGCCCCTCCGTGCGACCTGCTGCTCAGCCCCAGCTGGTGAAGCTGCGGTGGGTGGTCCCCATGGCGGCAGCCGCTACCATCGCCCTCGTCTTCGGGGCCATGCGCTTGAAGGACGCGGAGCAGCCCACCGCCGACGCCGCGCTCTCCGAGATCCAAGAGAACCCGGCGGACTACCCGACCGTGGGGCTCCCGGTGGCGGCGCCCACCCTCGACCACCTCGTCGAAGACCTCGTGGCCCAGCACCTTCACCCGCCGCCTCCCGAGACGACCGACCCGGATGGTCTCAGCCGCTTCGACCCCTACCTCGGGATTCGCGTGCGTCGCCCACAGTTCCGTCACGTGCAAGCGCAGTACGTCGGAGCGCGCATGCACCAGCGGGCCGCTCTCCTGCAGTACGTCGTCGATCGGAACCGGGTCACGATGTACGTCTTCGACCCCAAGAAGGTGCCGATGCGCGCGACCCATCGCCTGCATCATCGTCAGATCGGCCCCGACCGCGTCTTCGTCGGCGAGCTCAAGGGCTGCACGGTGGCAGCCTCCGAGCACAACGGCATCGGCTACGCCCTCGCCTCCTCGAGCATGAAAGACGACGAAGCGGTACAGCTCCTGGTGCAGGCAGCGCGCTGAGTATCCTTCGGCTGGCCTTTCTTCGGCTGGCCCTCCCCGGATGGGCCCCAAAGCCCCCGCGAGCCTTTGGGCTTTCGGGGGCTTAGCTGTGCTTTTCACGCAGGCTGCATTTTTTTCTGGAACCTCGAGGGCTCGAGCGTGTCCTTCCCTGTGACACGAACGCTGGGCTCGGCCCGGCTCAGCCCCCCAGCGGAGGTAGAGATATGAAGCAGACCATCAAGAACAAGCTCCGGGGCGGCCTCGCTGCCGTCATGCTCGTTGCCGTTGCCCTCGTCGGCATGATCGGTCCCATGTCCGACCCCGGTCCCGCTCACCAGCTCGGGCACGTCCTCGAGCACGAGGTTGCGGCCATGACCAACGCCGCGCATCGCGACGTGCTCTTCAAGCAGGGTTACGAGCTCACCGACCCGGTGAAGATTCAGCTCGATTGAGAACCGGGGTGCGCGTCGACAGAATGGGCGTCATTGGTTAGGGTCCCCAGCCCGCCATGACCGTCCAGAGCCACGCTGCGCCCCAAGCTTCGACGACCCTGCCCTGCCACGACCCGGCGACGCTCCAGTCGCTGGGCGAGGGCGCCATCCACGACCACGCCGAGGTCGTGCGTCGCGTCGAACACGGGCGTCGGCTCCAGCCTGCCTGGGCCAAGACCAGCTTCGCCGAGCGCCGGAAGGTGCTGCGGAGTCTGCTCGACATCATTCTCGAGCGGCACGACCAGATCTGTGAGGTGGCGGCACGTGACAGCGGCAAGACCCTCACCGACGCTGCGCTCGGCGAGGTCTTCCCCGTGTGCGAGAAGATCCGTTACCTGCTCGAGCACGGCGAGAAGGACCTGCAGCCCGAGCGCCGCGCGTCTGGCTTCCTCAAGCACAAGATGGCGCAGGTCGAGTACCACCCGCTCGGCGTCGTGGGCGTCATCGCGCCCTGGAACTTCCCGTTCCACAACCTCTTCTGCCCCGTGCTCCCCGCGCTGTTCGCCGGCAACGCCGTCGTGGCCAAGGTGAGCGAGCACACCACGTGGTCGGCCGACGCCTTGTTGGAGGTCTTCCACGAGGCCTTGCGCCGACACGGGCACGACCCCGACCTAGTGCAGGTCGTCACCGGCTACGGCGCGACCGGCGAGGCTCTCGTGCGTAGCGGCGTCGACAAGGTCTTCTTTACCGGCTCGCCCCCCACCGGCTCGAAGGTGATGCGCGCTGCTTCCGATTCGCTCACCCCCGTGGTGCTCGAGCTCGGGGGCAAGGATCCCATGATCGTGTGCGACGACGCCGACCTCGATCACGCGGTCGAGCAGGCCATGCTCGGCGTCTTCACGGCGTGCGGCCAGATGTGCGTCGGGGCCGAGCGGATCTACGTCTTCGACGAGGTCTACGACGACTTCGTGGCGCGGGCCGTGGCACGCGTGGATGCGCTACGCCAGGGTGCGCCTCTCGAGCAGCCCGAGGGCGAGGCGGTCGACGTCGGCGCGATGACCATGCCCGCTCAGCTCGACAAGCTCGAGGCACTCATCCAGGACGCGGTCGACAAGGGGGCTCACCTCCTGGTCGGCGGCCATCGCCGTGAAGAGCTCGGCGGCCAATTCTTCGCGCCCACGGTGTTGGTCAACGTCGACCACTCCATGCGCATCACGCAGGAGGAGCAGTTCGGCCCCATCATGGTCATCCTCCGGGTTCAGGACGAAGAGGATGCCATCCGGCTCGCGGCGGACTGTCCTTACGGTCTCGGCTCCAGCGTCTTCAGTCGAGACGTGAAGCGCGCCGAACGCATCGCGTCTCGGGTTCGCGCCGGCATGACGGTCGTGAACGACTACGGCCTCGCCTACATGATCCAAGCGCTGCCCTTCGGCGGCGTCGGCAAGTCGGGCTTCGGCCGCATCAACGGTCGCGAGGGACTGCGGGCTTGTTGTTACACCAAGGCTGTCGTGACCGACCGTGTCACCCTCGGGGGTGGTGTCTCGGTCTACCCGATCGTGGCGGGGACCTACCCGCTCGTGCGAAGCGCCATCGGCATGATCTACGGTCGCGGGCTCGGCGCGAAGGCCAGGGCGGCACTCCAGGCCGCGCGCAGCGTGGCCGAGGTGGCCAAGGCCCGTAAGGCATTCCGTCAGCGCGGCAAGCACTGACACGGTTCCGCAGACGAGGAAGACGCGATGCAGGTGAAAGCGGCGCTGGCGAAGATCGTGCGGGCAGGTGACGTCATGAGCCGACGCGTCGCGCCAAACGCCGAAGTCCAGGTCGACGACGTCGACCTTCGCAAGCTCGGCGGAGCCCACTGACGACATGGCGCGCGCGCCAGATCGGACGCGCGAGCTCCAGCCGCCGGGACCGCTCGACCTGCGCCGGAGCATGAGCACCGGCTACGGGGCGATGGACCCGGGCACCAAGCGCGATTCGCGTGGCCTGTGGCGCGCCACCCACACGCCGGACGGGCCCTGCACCGTGCTCATCCGCAGCGGTCCCCCGGTGCGGGTCTGGGCTTGGGGCCCCGGTGCGGACTTTGCGATGGCCAACGTCGAAGAATGGCTCGGCTTCCACGACGACCCGAGCTCCCTCGTGACCCACGACCCCGTGGTGGCCCGCGCAAAGCGACGGCAACCGGGTCTCCGCATGGGGCGCGGGCGCGACATCTGGGAAGTGCTGCTGCCCACGATCCTGGGCCAACGCGTAAAGACCGAAGAGGCGAGCGCGAGCTGGCGTCACCTCACCAACACCTTCGGCAGCAAACCGCACTTCGAGGGCGCGCCGCGGGGCCTGCGTGTGCCGGCGCGTCCCGAAGACCTGAAGAAGATCTCGCTCCCCGCCTACCATCGCTTCGGCGTCGAGATGTCGCGCGCGCGCACCATGCTCGAAGCCTGTCACCACATCCGCTACGTCGAGCGCGCTGCGGCCATGCCGGCCGAAGAGGCGGTGCCTCAATTGATGCGTCTGCCGGGGATCGGCCCGTGGACGACCATGCTCACGGTCGCCGCCGTTCACGGCTACCCGGATGCGGTGCCGGTGGGCGACTACCACATCCCCAGCGTCGTCTCGCATGCGCTCGCGGGTGAAGCCCGTGCCACCGACGAGCGCATGCTCGAGCTGCTCGAGCCCTACCGCGGACAGCGCTGGCGGGTCATTCGCCTGCTAGGAGCCGACGTTGGACATGCGCCGCGATTCGGACCCAAGCGGCCCACCTTCGCCGCTGGTGTCGAGCTCGCCACGGCCCGTCACGAGCGACGCCGGCGGGGGTCTTGACCCACCGCATCCCCAGTCGGAGCATGCGCCGGCCATGGGGGAGGAGTTTCCGCGGCTCGACGGAGCGCGACCGCTCGTCGGTCACATGCCGGAGATGTATCGGCACTTTCCCGAGCTCTGCGAGCGCGGGGTTCGCGCCCACGGGCCGCTCTTTTGGGTGCAGGGGGGGCCGGGGGCCGAGCAGCTCATGCTCGCCACGCGCGACGCCGCCTCGCTGCTGAAGGACAAGGCGCTCTCGACGTCGTTCTACGCGGAGGGGTTTGGCCCGCTGCTCGCCGACACCCTGTTCGCTTTCGATGGCGCCGAGCACAAGCGCCTGCGTGGCCTCATGGCGCCTGCGTTCACACCGAAGCGTATCGGCCAGACCGAGGTGATGCGCGTCATCGACGAAGTCGCGACGCGCAGCATCGAACGCTGGATCGAGGCCGGCCACTTCGACGCCATCCGTGCGGCCAAAGAGTACGCGCTGGAGATCATCTTCCGCCTCGTGGGCGTGCCACGAGAACACCTCGACGCCTTTCGGGTTCAATTCGAACGGTATCGACTATGTGCGGTCCCGTCGGAGGGCTGGGTTCTTTCGCCGCTGGTTTGGGCGGGGGTGCGCGCGCGGGACTGGATCGACCAACGTCTGGGGGCCATGGTCGACCGCTGTCGAGAGGATGAAGACGAGAGCACGCTCCTCGGCGCCATCGCCAATCGTCGTGATGCGTCGGGGCAGTTCATCGAGCGCAAGCTCGTCGTGGCCAACCTGCGGCTCCTCGTGCTCGCCGGACACGAGACCACGGCCGCGACCTTGGCCTGGACGCTCCTTCACGCGGCGACCGACGTGCGGCTCCAAGAGCAGGCGCTCGAACAAACCCTCCCGCCTGACGACGACAGCAAGGTGGTCGACTTCGCCGGACAGCAGTTTCTCGAGGCGGCGAGGCTCTACCCCACCGTGCACTCCGTGATTCGGCGCACCCGGTCGCCATTGCGAGTCGAAGGTCGTGAGGTGCCGGCCGGCCTATTGGTGAACGTTCCCCTCGTTCATTCTTTGCGTGACCCTGGCCGGTTCTCCGAGCCCAGTGTCTACCGTCCGCAGCGATGGGAAGACTGGCCGCCACCGGGGAGCGTGCGTGCGGCCATGTTTGGTGGTGGGCCCCACTTTTGCCTCGGCTATCACATCGCGCTCGCCGAGGGGACGCGGTTCCATCGCCATCTCGCCGCGGCATTGCGTCGTCACGGTCGTCGCCTTCGTCGCCATGGCGCCGTGCCCGCGCCGGTCTTTCTGCCTCTTGCCCACCCTCCGGGGAAGCACGTCATCTCGCTGGAGCGGGCCCCATTGAGAAGAATCAAAGGACAAGCATGAGCAACAAGGTCGTCATCGTCGGCGCCGGCGCCGCCGGGTGCTTCACCGCCTACCGCCTCTGGGAGATGTACAAAGGAGAAGATGCCTACGACATCACCATCCTCGAGCGGAACAATCGTGTCGGAGGCAATGCCTACTCCACCACGGTTCAGTACGGTGGCCAGGACTACAACATCGATTGCGGCGCGCAGTTCTTCTACCGCAATCCGCAGGTGAGCTACGTCGAGCTGCTCAACGATCTCGGCCTGTTCAACAGCGACACCATCACCAGCGCCGCGACCGGCTTCAACATCTACGACCGCAAGACGAAGACCTACCGTCTTCGGGTCCCCGGGTTCTACGGTGACCTCCTCACCTTGAGCGCAGGCGAGTGGGCCGACTTGGTTCTGTTCGGGGTGTTCCTCATCTACGCAGTCGTGCTCGACGCGGGCGACGATTGGGAAAAGTCGGTCGACGAGTGGTTCGCCGACGAGCTCGGGTTCATGCCCGACGCGTTCAAGAACGACATCATCAAGCCGTTCTTCTACCAATTCGTCACCTTGCCCTACGACGATATCGGGACCGCCTCGGCGAAGTATGCCGTGACCTACTTCGTGCGAAACGTCTTTGGGGAACCGGGGGAGGACCCGCCCGACCCGGATACCCCCAGCACCGACAGCAAGTGGTTCCCCATCATCAAGACCTACCAGAGCCGCATCGGTCTCGACGGGGTGATGAAGAAGGCGCTCGAAAAGGCTGGGGTGACCCCCGTGCTCGAGGCCAGCGTCGATGGAGTCACGTTCAAGGACGGGGGCGGCATGACCGTGCATTCGTCGAAGGGCGACTACGACGCCGACCGTCTGGTGCTCGCGTGCCACGCGCCTTACGCGGGTCAGATCCTCGACGGAAGTGGTGCCGACCCGGCCTTGGTCGAGACGCTGACGAACATGCCCTATGCGGGCATCGGCCTCTCCATTCAGAAGGACGGCAGCTGCTACATGCCCGAGGACGAGAGCAAATGGCAGGCCGTGAACACCATCGTCGAAGACAAGACGATCATGTTCTCGGCGTGGTTCGGACCGCTGCGAAAGAAGTACGACGGGAACAAGAGCATCCCGGTCTTCAAGTCGTGGGGCACGCCGGAGCTGTCACCCAAGGATTGCGACTACCGCTTCGTGCCTCACGGCCACTACGTGGTGCTGCCGACCGTCGATTTCATGAAGCGTCGCGCCAAGGTCAAAGCCGCTCAGGGCGACAAGGACGTGTGGTTCGCCGGGGGTTGGACCAACTGGTTCGACAGCCAGGAGGCCGCGCTCGATTCGGCGACCATGGTGGCCGAGGCGATGCCGGGGGCCGTGCAGCCGAATACCGGTCGATCACGTATGGTGTCGGTCGCGCACGAGAAGCACGCGCACAACGTTCGCCGCTGGGCCGAACGTGTCGCCAAGGCCGCACCGGGCGATGCGGGCAAGCCGATCGAAGAGGCGCTGAAGAAGCTCGATCCGAGCCGCTAGAAGGTGCCGGACAGTCCGACGAAGCCCGGGCCGAGGAGCGGCATCACACTGACCTCCTCGGTTCCCGGTTCTTCGGGACTGGCTTCGACCTTGGCCGACGCCGGGGCGAGGTAATACATGAGCAGCCCGGTGGCGAAGAGGCCCCCGCCAGCGGCGAGGCTGATGGTCGTGGGGAGGCGCATGGCGTTCGCGAGGCCTACGTCGCTCCGTGCGGAGCATCGGTCCACGCTGCATTCGTCGCTCAGTCGGTTGTCTTCGACGAGGAGGATGCTCCCAGTGATGGCCCCCGTGATCATGCCGGCGCCGCCCACGCCCATGAGCACGTAGCTGGTGATCCGGATGGCGGTGACCTCTTCCTTCGTCGCGGGCGGAGGTGGCGGCTCGCGAACCTCGAACACCAGATCGACCGTGCGCAGTCCGCCCTCTTCGAGGATGGCACGTCGCTCGAGAACATCGCCCCAGCGGTCGGCAACGATCACGTGTTCGCCAGGATCGGCCGGACGGGCCAATCCGACCTGGGCCGGCTTGAGGGTGACGTCGTCGATCTTGATCGAGACGTCTTCGGGGGCCGCGCCCTTCACGTTGACCTGGAGCCTTGGGATGCGCGGCAAGAGCTTGTCGCGGGCTTCGATAGCGTTGGCTTGGGCCTTACGGTGCACCTCCGCGGCCGTCGCGGGAATGTCGAGTCGGGTCACCTCGACGTAGCGCTCGGAGGCCTCGACCCATCGTCCGAGCGCTTCGAGGCATCGGGCGGAGTAGTAGCCGATGCTCGGCACGGGATAGATGGCATAGGCGCGCTGCAGCTTCTCGAGTGCAGCTGCGTATTGGCCATCTTGGTAGAGCTTCCCGCCCTCATCGGCGAGGCGTCGCACCGTGGCCCGAGAAGCATCATCGAGCTCGTCCTGCGCCATGGCGGGAATTGTGCCGAAGAAGAGGGAGGTGGCGAGCATCCAGCCCGCGATGTGCACAAGCCTTCTCAAGAACCAATGACCCTATCTCGGCATCGGGTAGAACTGAACCACCGTGAGGGTATTGGCTTCGACGTTGATGTCGGAGCTCTCGGACAACACCGCGCCCGTAGCCTCGTCGATCATGCGCGCCGTGATGACCCCGGTCGGTACGTTGACGACGATGAACTGACCAGCGGAGGTCGTCGCGGTGGCGCTCGGGGAAATGCCGACCTCGACCTCGTTGACGTAGCGGATCACCGTGAGCTCGTCGCCATCGTCGATCTGGAGGGATACGCCAGGGGCGAAGAATTCGTTGCGGCCACGGCAATCGACCATGCCGCCCACGAGGATCCCGCGGTCGGAATCGTCACCCTTGTCGAGCATCAGGTCGACACCACCGGAGCTGGCCACGTTCTGAAGAATGGGCTGAAGGAGGCTGTCGGGCGCGTAGGGGTCGGGCTCGTCAGCGCGACGGGTACGCCACTCGGGCCGGGTATGGAAGACGATGGTGGGTCGCCACGCCTCTTCGTCGGGGCTGCCCGGTTCGGCTTCGAGGAGGTAGTAGCCGACGAAGCCGTCGGCGGAGCCAAAGCCTTGGTCAGTGGCGATTCCCTCGATCTGCACGAGCCCCTCGGGAGCCGTAGAGATATCGAACGGGCGCATGGTGCCGCACCCGCTGAGAGGACCTGGGTTGCATGCGGTGGCGCGGATCTGCTCGAAGCCGCGACCGTTCGCGGTGCGGTCCTGGATCCGTCGCTCGACGGTAATGGTCTTGGTCTCGGCATCCGGCCAGGCGTACGTTCCCACACACGAGAACTCGCGACCGATCCGACACTCGGATGGGCACTCCCGCGCCACGTCGGACAAGAAGTCGCGGTCACCTTCGTAAAAGGTGTCTTCTCCCGCAGCGCACGCATCGAAGCAGCCGGGTTGGAGACCGTCTCGCCCCGTGGTGGCCTGACCTTGGCACCGCTCCGCCATGCACGTCAGGCGCGCGGCGCAGATGGGGTCGGACGCGCATTCGACGGCGGACGCACACGCCGCCCGACGAATGCAGGCGCCGCACGTGGGTCCCAAGGCATCGGGGATGACACCCGCATCCTCACACTTGGGTGCAGAGAGCACCTCGGGGGCGACACAAGCGTCACCACATCTCGTACTCGCACAGTCGACGACGTCACTGATGAGATCTGGCTCGAGGGCCTCGTCCACGCGACAGGCGGCGAAACACGCGGGGTCACCCGATGCGCCGCAGTCCTTCATGCAGTTGGCCGCGGCGAGGCAGGCCGGATCGTTGGCGCAAGCCGTTGCCTCGGCGCAGCACGCCTCGCTAGCGCAAACGTCACACGCCGCATCGGCGAAGAGCTCGGCGGTGCCCTGGCTGTCGGTACAGACCGCGGTTCGCGCCCCGATGGCGCAGTTGGCCGAAAGGGTCGCGGTGCCCAATAGAGCGAGCCAGGTGTAGGGGGCGAGCCAGCGCATTAGATGCCGAAGTCGATCTTTCCCCCATCTTTCGGCTGCGGGGAAGGGTCGGTTTTCGGCTCGGGGTCGGGCTTGGGCTCGGGGTCGGCCGTCGGCTCGGGGTCGGCCTTCGGCTCCGGCTCGGTTTTCGGCTCGGGATCGGCCTTGGGCTGTGGCGTGGGCATGGGGGCGAACGAGCGCACCTGGGGAGGTGGTGGCTTCGCCTCGGTGTCGTCGGGCGCTTCCGTCGTCGACGTACTCTTGGGCTGAGCCTCAACGGGTTGCGGCTCCGGTGCCGTTTCCGGTTCGTCCTGCTTCACGGGGCCCGGAGCGGGTTGGCCGGCCGGTGCCTTGGGCATGACCGCTGCGGGCTCGTCCTCGCTGGTGAGGGTGAGGGCGGCCGCGCCGCTCACGGTGGCGACGCCGAGGGCAATGGCGGCGAGCAGGCCGCGCTGGCCACGCGCGGGGGGACCATTGGAGCGAGCGAGCCCACCCGCCACGCGAATGGAGTTGCTGTCCAGCTCATTGGTCTCGGCCTCCGGGGCCTCTTCGCTCTGCTTCTTGGGCGCGGCCTCCTCGGCCTTGTGCTCGAGGGTTTGTGCTTCGTGCACGTCGGAGAAGCTGCGGGAAGAGGGCAGGCGCTCGACGGAGATGTCGTCGCCGGTGCTGTCCCACGAGTCGGAGATGGGGGCGGGAGGTTGGCTGAGCTGACGACGCGCGGCCAAGGTGTCGAGCATCTCGAGCTCGGCGCGGCTGTTCGACGGGGTGAGCATCGGGTCGATGCTGTCGAGGCTGTCGCGGGAGCTGGAGAGGGCGAGGGAGCCGTCCTCGGCCATCAGGTCGCGCAGGGCGGTGGCCATCTTGCGCGCGCTCTGGAATCGGTCCTCGGCGTCGCGCGAGGTGGCCTTCTCGAACCAAGCGTCGAAGCCCACGGGCACCGGGGCCAACTGCGACGGCTTGGGCATGTCGAGGCTGCAGATCTTGTAGATGATGTCCCCCACCGACGCGCCGTCCACGGGGCGTTCCCCGGTGATGCACTCGAAGGCGATGATCCCGAGGGCCCACAGATCGGTGCGGTGGTCGACCACCTTGTGTCCCCGCGCCTGCTCCGGGCTCATGTAGTAGGGCGTGCCGAGCACGGTGCCGGTCACGGTGGTGTCGTCGGGCTTCTTGTCGTCGTCGACGAGCTTGGCGATGCCGAAGTCGAGGACCTTGACCACCTCACCCTCGTCCTCGTCGGCGATGAAGATGTTGGCCGGCTTGAGGTCGCGGTGCACGATGCCGCGCTTGTGGGCACGGCCGATGGCTTTGGCCACCTGCACCACCACGTTGAGGGTCTCGACCGCCGTCAGGCGCCCGGTGTAGTCGAGCCGAGCATCGAGCGACTCGCCCTCGAGGTACTCCATCGCAATGTACGCGAGGCCGTCTTCCACGCCGTAGTCGAGGACGTGTACGACGTTGGTGCTGCGAATGGCCGCCGCCGCCTGCGCCTCGCGCATGAAGCGCGCGGAACGTTTGGGCTCATCGCCCACCGCGGCGGGGAGTACCTTGATGGCGACGGGGGACGCGAGCTTGATGTGCTGGGCACGCCAGACCTCGCCCATCCCACCGCTACCGATCTTCTCTTCGATCCGGTAGCGGTCGGCGAGAATCTTCCCCGGCTCCCACCCCTGCCGCGTCACCCGCCAAGCCTAACAGAGACGCCCGCCGACGGTGACGCCGCGACGGAAATTCGACGCTCCGCTGGGGCCGAACCCACATCGACGGGGTCGCCAGCGTCTCGAACCGTCCCCTGTGGGGGACAGATGCGAGGGTTTGAGCACGTTTGTGGCTTGTCCCGGGGGACAGTCACGCGCGAGCGCTCTGGCTAGCCTCGACGACATCATGGGTACGTCAGGAGGGCAGCTCGACGTAGGTGCCGCGGTCGATCGCTACGAGGTCGTGCGGTTGATCGGTTCGGGGGCGATGGGCGAGGTCTACCTCGCGATGCACGGGTTCACGAAGAAGGTCGTCGCGCTCAAGGTGCTGCGCGCGGGTCAGTCGCAGGGCGCCGAGCAGATGCGAGCGGAGGCCATGGCGCTGTGTCGCGTGCATCACGACCATCTCGTCGAGGTCTACGACGCGGGCATGGCGGATGTGGCGCTGCCCGACGGGAGTCGCCCATCGCTCATCTGGATGGCGATGGAGCTGCTCGAAGGCGAGTCGCTGCGGGAGCGCGTTCATCGTGAGGGTGCGGTCCGCCCTGGCCTCGCGCTCGGCTGGGCGTCGGCCGTGGCCGAGGGGCTCGAGGCCGCGCACGCCGAGGGCATCGTGCACCGCGACCTCAAGCCGGAGAACGTGTTCCTCACCAAGACGGGCGAGGTTCGCGTGCTCGACTTCGGCACGGTGGGCATGAAGGGGCAGGTCGACGCCACGGCCCAGGGCACGGTGGCCTACATGGCGCCAGAGCAGCTGGGGCGAGAGCCCGTCGACGTGCGGGCCGACGTCTACGCGCTCGGTATCCTGCTGTACGAGATGCTCGCGGGGCGCCATCCCTTCTCCAACCCCGAGGGCGGCCTCGGCACCACCGAGCAGCTGGTGGCGATGCAGCTGACCGCCGACCCCGAGCCCCTCGAGACCTTCGTAGGGCAAGAAGTGTGGAGCGTGATCGCGCGGGCGGTCGACAAGGACCCGGGTCGTCGGTTTGCATCGATGGCCGAGATGGGGGCCGCGTTGCGCGCGCTGGCCCAAGCCTATGGCGGTCGCGCCGGGGCCCTTCGCTTGAGCGGTCATTCGGGCAGCGAGCTCACCCCGCCACCGATGATGCAGACCCCAGCCCCGCTCGGCACCACGCCCCTACCGCCGAACGCCACCGGGATGACGGCCAAGGCGCTCGCGGCGCTGGCCTTGGTGGCCACCGCTCTGGGGGCCCTGACGGTGGTGGCCTTGCGTCCTCCGGCCGAGGTCGCGCCGAAGGGGCCGGGGGTGGTGGTCTTCCCCGCCGATGCTTCCACCGCGAGCGGCGACGACGCCATCCCCGAAGACGTCACGCCGGAGGTGGAGCCTGAACCCCCTACGGTGAAGACGGCCGAACCCTTGCCCACGGCTGGGCCCGTGGTGGAGCCGACGGGGAAGGTCTGGCCGAAACCGAAGAAGTGCAAAGAGATCTTCGGCTGCCCCGACTGAGCACCGTCGTCACATCCCCGGACCTCGGTGTAGGGTGGACCCATGAAGTGGATGGGGATCCTTCTGGCCGGCGTCGTGGCCTGCGGTGGCGAATCGGACGTGGGCTCCGCCGCCCCGCCGCCACCCACCGTCTTCGGCGGGGAGCGAGAGGTCGAGCTCCAGGTGCCGTCGAGCTACGACGAGGCAGAGCCGGCGCCGCTCGTGTTCTTGCTGCATGGGCTCGGGGTCTCGGCCGACATCCAAGAGGTGCTGTTTCAGGTCGGACCCGCAGCGGAAGCGCGCGGCATGCTGTTCGTGCACCCGCAGGGCACCCGTGACAGCCAGGGGCGACCCTTCTGGAACGCGACCGACCTCTGCTGTGACTTCGACGGCACCGACGTCGACGACGCTGGTTATCTCGCCGGCCTCATCGAAGAGATCTCCGCCGCCTACGCGGTCGACCCCAAGCGCATCTACTTCACCGGCCACTCCAATGGTCACTTCATGTCGTACCGCATGGCATGTGACTACCCGGAGCTCGTGGCGGGCATCGCGGGACTCGCGGGGGCCATGTACTCGGACCCGTCGCTCTGCGCGGCCGACGAGCCCGTGAACGTGTTGCATGTGCACGGCACGGACGACGACCTCGTCCCCTTCGCCGACGCCGCGGAGCCCTCGGCGCGCCACTGGTCCGAGGTGAATGGTTGCACGAGCGAGGTTCGCGAGGAGGGGGTGCTCGACCTCGAGTCGAAGGTTGCAGGCACCGAGTCCGACGTCTTGCGTTGGGAGGGCTGTGCGCCAGGAGGAGCGACCGAGCTCTGGACCATGCACGGGGGCGCACACATCCCCAATCTCGCGCCGGACTGGGCCGAGCAGCTCCTCGATTGGATGCTCGCCCACCCCAAGCCGTGAGGCTCAGCCCGTACGCGGGGCGGCGTCTCGTCGTTGCCGCCTGCGCACCGAGCGCGCCACGAAGTTTCTCAGCACGGTGGGCTCGAACGGCTTCTCGATGCAGGGCCGGAAGGACGCGTCGAGGAATCGCTGCGCCGCTTCGGTGAGGGCTCCGCCGGTCATGAAGACGACACGCTCCAGAAGCTCAGGAGCGTTCTCCGCGAGATGGTCGTAGATCTCGTCGCCGGTGAGCTCCGGCATCATCAAGTCGCACAGGACGAGGTCGAAGTCCTCTTCGAGGATGAGCTGCAGCCCTCGCCTTCCCTGGGTGGTCAGGGTGACGTCGTGGCCCTTGAGGATGCGTCGGATCGCCCGTCCGAGATCGATCTCATCGTCGATGACGAGGACGCGCGCTCCCGTGCGAGGCTGCACCACCGAGTCTTCGGGCTCACGCGCTGGAGGCACCGACCCCATGCCCTTGGCCCTTTGGAGCGTGATCCGAAAGCAGGCGCCGACCTCGGTGGAGATGAGGTCGAGCCGACCCCCGAAACCTTCGATGAGCCGACGCGAGATGGCGAGGCCGAGGCCCGTTCCCTTGCCCAGGCTCTTGGTGGTGAAGAAGGGCTCGAAGAGCCGGTCCCTCACGGCCACCGGGATGCCGGGGCCATCGTCGGCGACCTCCAGGAAGACCTCGTCCCCATGGATGCTGCTCCGGACGCTGATGCTGTGGCTTCTGTCCGAGTCTTCGGGGATCGCCTGCGCGGCGTTCACCAAAAGGTTGAGCACGACCTGGGCGAGCTGAGACTCGTCGGCCGAGACCCAAGCCTGAGGATCGAGGTCGATCTCGAGACGGGTATGACGGCTGAGCTTGACCCGCGCGATGCTCACCGCCGACTGGGCCGCAGCTTGGAGGTTGATGGCGCAGACCGACATCTCGACCGACCCATGCGAGAGGGCGCGCAGGTCGTTGACGATCTTGCGCACGCGGTCGGCGCCCATCTCCGCTTCGTCCAGCGCCTCCATCACGTCGAGGTTGGGCATGTCGGACGCGAGCTCGTCGCGGATGAAGCTGAGGTTGCTCACCACATAGGCGAGCGGATTGTTGATCTCGTGGGCCACGCCGGCCACGAGGGTGCCGATGCTCGCCATGCGCTCGGCCACGATGACCTGCTGCTCGAGCGACCTCTGCGCGGTGACGTCACGCAAGATGCAGGTCAGGTAGCGGTTCCCGTCGGGAATGAACCGAACGTTGACCCATCGCTGGTCGCGCGAGAACTCGTCTTCGACGAGGCGGTTCTCGGTCCAGGCTAGCTGGGCCTGCGCCGTCGCTACTGCGCGCCGTTCTTCGGGGATGGCGGCGAACAGGTTCTCACCCGGTTGCACATCGGGGAGCGCGGGATCCTCGACGTGCGCCGCCACGAGGGTGCCGTCGCGCTCGACGACGTAGATGGTATCGGGATGGCCCGACAGGATGGCGCGGAGCTTGGCTTCGGACTCACGGAGCGCCGCTTCCGCTGCGACCCTCGCCTCGAGGTCCCGCTCGAGCTGAGCGTTCTGCTCCAGCAGCTCGTCCGACGTCAGCTCGAGCGAGCGCTCGAGCTGCTGCCGGTGCAGGTCGTCCTCGCGGTAGGCTTGGTCGACCAGGTCCAACAAGGGCTCGAGGTCGTCGGGGATCTCGCGCTCGCCAAAGCACCGGCGCAGTTGCCGGCGCAGTAGGCGATGACGTTCTTTCACGTTTCCTCCCATAACGTGGTGATGGTCATCGTCTGGTTGTGAAGGTCACAACGGTAGTCGGGTTCGCGCGGACACAGCTCGCCGTAGCTGTAGAAGCCGAACTGCTGGCCCTCCGTCGCGAGGATGTTGGCAACCGCCTCGAGCTCGTCTTCGCACTGTTGGGTCAGCACGAGGCGGCGTCCCACGCAGCTGACGAGCAGGGCCAGCTTGTTCGTCGCTTCGGCGACGCATTGCTCGGCCGCACGTTCGGCCCCGCTGATCAGTCCTTCGTTTCCGGTGTGCATGAGGCGCGCATAACTGCCCTCCGGCACATCGCCGGCAAAGACCATGCTGTCGTCTTCGACCTTGAGCAGCGTGCGCACGTGTCGGCGTTCGTCACCGTCGGGCGTACGCAGGCTGAGGGGGAAGCGTAGTCCTGTCGCGGGAAGCCCGGCCGCCTGCTCGCCCAGGTACTGCCGATAGAGGGCGAGGGCACTCTGGTTGTCGAGCTGGAAGAGGCGGTTGCCCTCGGATTTCGTGATCCGTCGCTCGGGCCCGAACGGGCGCCATCCGCCCTCTGAGCCGAAGCCCACGCGGATCGCGTCCCCGTACAGCCCAAGCGCGACGACGCCGTCCTGCATCGCTGCCGTGTGGGTCCACACGAAGGTTTTTTCGAAGCGGTCAGCGTCGCCCGCCAGTCCGCCCGAGACCGTCACGCCGGGGGGGAGCTCGGCTTGTAGGGCCCGCGCGAGCAAGCTGCCGTTGGTGCTGAGCCCGTCCGCGAGCACGAAGACGTGCCGCAGATCCGGATCCGCTAACGCAGCGCCGATCTTGCGACCTGCGTCAGCGCCGTGGGCGGTGATCGGAGCCTCAGCCACGCGCGCCGACGACTTCTCCAAGGTGACGAAGCAGGCCACAACCCCGTCGTCGCAAATCTGGGTCCCGCAGATGTTGCCGGAAGTGGAGCACCCCATCGACGGGAGATCACCGAGGTGCGCTGCGAGGTCGTCGCGCCAGCGCTGGGCGTGAACGGCGCCTTCGTTGGCGATGGTGAGCACGAACGACGCGCCTGCGGGGAGCGCATCGCTCCAACCGTCTGCTTCCGACCAATGTCGTAACTCGATCTTCATCGCCTGGGCCCCGCTCGCGAAAAATGCGCCACCGTCAAGGATACCTCGAAACGAGGTCCGCGTGTCCGATTGAACGGCCGTGTCGGGCAATGCTTGACGCTCGATGTCTGGCTTCTGTGTCTCACCTTTGGTGAGTGGCCAGGGCGCCGACCAAGGCCGGTCGTGGTTCAGCATGTTGCGACATGGTCGCCTCGCGGATGGGCCGTACGTCGCGAAATGGGTGGGCTGGTGGCGACGCCTCTCGGCACCGCACCGGCATGCGGGTTGCAGGCGCGGGGAGCCATGAGCGAGCGCCAGCAATTGGCGTCGGGCGTGCTCCGTCGAGATCTCACGGCCGCGGTGACGGTGGCCCTGGTCGGCCTGCCGCAGTGCCTGGCCTACGCCATGATGTCCGGGCTGCCGCCGGCTTACGGGATCGCCACGGCTGCGGTGCCGGGCTTCGTGGCGGCGATCGCGGGCAAGAGCCCCCACATCGTCACGGGTCCCACCAACACCACCGGGCTTCTCATCCTGGCTGCGCTCGGCCCGTTCTTGGGCGACAACGGTCTCATCACCGAAGCCGGACTTGGCGCGCTCGCCACGCTCGCCATCATGGCGGGGCTCATCCGGATCTTGGCGGCCTTCGCGGGGGGCGCGGCCCTGGTGGACTTCATCCCCGAGTCGGTCCTGACTGGCTTCACCGCCGGCGCCGGATTGCTCATTGCGGTGATGCAGCTCGACGAGGCCCTCGGCCTGTCGGGGGTGCGCGGCGGCGGGCTCGTCGCCGAGATGAAGAACGTGGCGCTGGCCATCGGCAGAGATGGCGTGGCCTGGCCGGCGGTGGGGCTTACGGCCTCGACGGCGGCGGTGGTGATCCTCGGCAAGAAGGTTCGTCCAGGGTTTCCCGCTGCGCTCGTGGCGGTGGTGGTGGCCACGGTGGTGTCGATGGTCTTCGGTCTCAGCGCGGCGGACGGCCTGCCCGTGGTGGGCGATCGTGCCGCGGTGCCCAACGGTTGGCCTCAGGGCGCCTGGCCGGTGCTCGACCCCGAGCTCATCGGGCGCTTCGCGGGGCCGGCGGCGGCCATCGCGCTGCTCGGAACCATGGAGCTCGCGGTGTCGGCGCGACGAGGTGGGGCGCGACCCGACATGCGACGGGAGATCGTCGCGCAGGGCGTGGCCAACGTGGCCGGCGCCTTCGCCAGCTCTTTTCCCGCGTCGGCCAGCCTCACGCGCTCGGCCTTGCTCGAGCTCGGTGGCGCCAAGACGCGCATCGCAGCCGCGGGGGCGGCGTTGGTGGTGGTGCCCATCCTGTTCGTGGGTGGACCCCTGGTGGCGGCGCTGCCCCAGGCCAGCCTCGCGGGCGTGCTGCTCGTGGTGGCCACGGGCATGGTGAAGCGCGAGCGCATCAAGCGGATGTGGGTGGCCTCGCCCGTGACGCGTGGCTTGCTGGTGGTCACCTTCATCAGCACGCTCGTGCTGCCCCTCGAGTGGGCGATCTTCTTGGGGGTGGGCATGGGCGTGGGCCACCACTTGGCGCAGAGCCGGCATCCGCGCCTGCGTCGCCTTCGTCCCGAAGGCCAGCGCCTGGTGCCCATGGAGCGCGGCGAGGAGGCGCGGGTGGTGGTGCTCGAGGTGAGCGGCGAGGTGCATTTCGCCGCCGCTCGCGAGCTTCTCACCCTCGCCGAAGAAGCGGTGCCCCACTGCGTCGAGCACGTCATCGTCGACCTCACCCACGCTCGTCTCATGCGCTTCTCGGCGCTCGAAGCGCTGGAGCAGCTCGACACCTTCGTGAAGCGTTGCGGGGGTCAGGTTCACCTGACCGGCGTCAGCGACGACTTCGCTCGGCTCTTGAAGGACACCGGCTCCAAGCTGCCGACCACGCCGGCCGACGCAGAGCCGTTGCGCTCGACGTGGCGTGCCCTCGACGCGCTGCCGGCCGCCTGACTGGATGCGGTCTGACTGGCGTCGCCGTCCGACGCGAGCCGGTCACGTATATAGTGAGCGTCATGGCCGGACGATGGTGGTGGTTGGCGATCGCGCCGGGATGTACCCCGGCGAGCCCTGCGGTAGACACCGCGCCCCCCGCGCCGAGCGTGGTGGTGGCCCCCGACCCGGCGGACTCCGCGCCCCGCGATCGGGCGGCGCCCCAGACGGCAGCCCCGGCGGTTCCTGCTGGCCTCGTCAAAGCGGCGGTCACACCCGAGAACGCCGCCCGCCGAGCGCTGTTCACGTGGACCACGAGCGAGCAGCTCGGGTTGTTGCGCAAACATCGTCGCTTGCTCTTCCGAAAACGCGGGAGCGATGGTTCGCGATCGCTCTACGAAGTGGTGATCGAGGACGTCGACGATCCCGTGACCCGCATGCTCAGAGGTGACGCGTTCACCCACAAGCGTTTCGCGTGGGCCAACCCGTGGGGGACCGCGCTCGGCTGGGGGCCCGGTGCTCGGTATGGCGACGTGATGGTGCGGGTCGTGTTGAAACCCGAGGCCGTCATCGCCTTCATGAAGGTCGAGGCCGAGGCGGGATCGATCCAATGGCGCTTCGCGACGGCGTCCGGGCAGCCCGTGACCGAGAGCGAAGCCCTGGCCAACCCCGAGCGCGTGGCCGCGGTGTTCCACGAATCGGTCGAGGACGAAGACGCTTACCGTGAATACGTGCTCGTGAACGAGTCGATGATCGCGAGCTGGGAGGTCGCCACCCCGGGCCTGGCCGCGACCCTGCGCAGCCAGGCCGCCGAGCTCGAAGGATGGGCCGCCGCAGTGGGCCAAGCCCCGACCCGACCGCCGTGGTGGTCGACGCTCACCACCGCCTGGCGAGAGGTAGGCCCGAGCGCACTGAGCCACTACGCCGCCACCCTCGCCCTGGCGGCGGATCACTATCGGCCCGAAGCCCTGCCCAAGCTGGCGAGCGCCTTGCGTGCGGCCGCCGACATCGATGGTCCCGAGCTCGTGGTCTCGCCCCGCGTCGGCTTCGGCGCGCCCATTCCCGCGGCCCTGAAGCCGAAGCCCAAACCCATTCCCCGTTGCGCCGACCCGACCTTCTGCCGTTGAGCGCCGGCCATGCCGACGACCATCGACCGCGCGGAGGCCATCGCCCGCCTTCCCCCCGCACGAGGGTGTTGGTTATGCGAGCTGCTCGAGCGGGCCGAGCCCGTGTTCTGCGAAGCCGACGCGGTGGTCTTCGTTCCCGAGTACGGGGTGCGATGGGGCCACGTCTTGGTCGCACCCAGAACCCACCTGGAGACCTTCTCCGAGCTGAGCGAAGAGCGCTGGCTGTGTCTGTGTGACCTCGCACGGCGGGCCGCGGTCGCGCTCGAGCGGGAGCTATCGCCGCTGCGTTGTTACGTCGCCTCGCTCGGCAGCCCGGCGACGGACTTGCCGATGACCTGCCCTCACCTCCACATCCACGTGGTGCCGATCTACGCCGCCGACGCGCGCCCCAGCACGGTGTTGACGTGGTCCCGCGGTGTGGTCGTCAGCTCCGCCGCCGAGCGGGCCGAGCTGGGGGATCGGCTGCGCAAACACTTGAGCGGCTGAGCCAGGGAGAATCGAAGCCACCTCGAACTTTTTGTGCGCCACTCGAGGTGCGTGTGCGTTCGAGGGCCGTGAACCCATTTCGACTCCTGTCCATCCACCCACCCCATCTCCGGCCGCTGCGTTTCCAGCGGCTAGGTTTTCGATCGCTGTGCCTCGCGGGATCGCTGGCCGCTTGTGCTCCCACGCACCCCAACCGAGGCGCGTCGAGCAGCGCACCGGTGTCCAAGCCCCCGCAGCCGCCGCCCCAGGCCAGCGCTTCCCAAGCCAGTGCTTCCCCAGCCACAGCTTCCCAAGCCGCTCCGACGCCGGAGCTGCACGTCACCGCTCGCTACACGGGGTTCAACCGACCCGGTGAGGTCGTGCCTGCCCCCGAGACCTTCGTCTTCCGACAAGCCGTGCCCGCCACCGACCGTACCGGCTGGTGCCACGGGGGCCGCACCTACCGGGCCGAAGCGCGCACGGCGACCACCACCCCTGCCCTGATGCTCTGCGTGCATGGCGACGGAGGCGTGCACGCCCACGTTTCCCTCCCCGTCGAAGGCGGGTCACCCATCGCTGGCTCTCGACACGCGGCCATCCCGCCGACGATGGTGACGCGCGACGGAGCCGTGGTCGCGATCGCCGGCCACCTCGATGCGCCACACCAAGGCACCCCTGCTTCTTTCTCGGGCCTCGCGCCCGACGCCGAGCTCACCTTCGACGGCGCGGTGGCCATGAGCCCTCCCCCGTAAGTGGCGCTGCAGTCCCGGGACCGACGCGGTAGTTTCCGAGGGTGGAAAGCCTGCTCAGCCACGCGGCCTCGGCGTGATGTTCGCCGTGCTCGTGCTCGCGGGGTTCCGCTTGCCGTTCCCCGAGGACGTGGTGCTGCTGAGTGCCGGTGCCCTCGCGCACCGGCACGTGGTGTCCATCGAAGCGGCGGCCTTCGTGTGCTTCTCCGGCGTCCTCGTCGGGGACTTGGTGATCTACGGCGTGGCCGTCCTCGTGAAGCGCCGACGACCCGACGGCGATGACGCCGCATGAGGGCGAGCGTGGCATGGAAAGCGAAGAGGTGGCTCCTTGTGGAACCGCCTCTTCAAATCGGTCGGGGCGAGAAGATTCGAACTTCCGACCCCTTGACCCCTAGGTAGTGAGCGTTGGTCGGATCTAGTGATTCTGTGGGGTTGAGTGCTGTTCGACGTGCTGTTGATGCCGTCGAAGCCCGCTCTAGTCGGGCAATCTTGTCCCCGGTTGTCCCCGGCCTCACGCCGCCATGTCAGAACGGACGCTCTCGGTGAACAGCTCAACAACATCCGTCTCTGGCGCCGCAGTGACGGCGACCTCGGCCAACCCAGCTCGATAGAGAATCTCCATCGTGGGCTGAGCGCCTGCCCTCAGCGTTGCGGTAAGCAGCTCGGCTGCTCGCAGGTTCCTGTGCAGTCCTTCGGTCCGAGCCTGTGACAAGCCAGCGAGCGCCGCCTCGTGCGCCCGCACCCATCGTGCGAGCGGCTGTTTTGAACACCGGGCAAGCCGCATCTCCGCCAGGGCGTACATGAGGCACATTTCGGCGCCAGCCGTGTCAAACCGACCGCGAACGCGCGCGAGGTGCTCGTCTGCCTCGGCAACAGAGAGCGCCCACGCAGCGACGAACAGGCTCATCGCCTCGAAGCGAGGGTTCTCAGGACTGAGCCGCCTGGCGTTGGAGAGTGCCTGCCAAGCAGCCATCTTGTCGTCGTCGGCCTCTGCTAACCGATACGTCATCCACCAGAAGCTCGTCGCGCCCGGGAACGCAGCTAGCAAAGCGTCGAGTTCCTTCCTTGCCCGCTTCCGCTCCACCTCCGAGGTCGTCACCATGCTGCGTGCCTCACGGAGTCGCATGAGTGTCGCGCTCCGGGTAACGGCCTCTGCAAAGGCTTGCCTCTGCTCCGCGTACTTGGGCGCAAGGCGGGTAAGCATGACGTTGGCCGTGTCGGGATCTACCTCGGCGCTCGCGTGCAAGATCCGACCCCAGAGCTTGCCGGCTTCCGGCGGGTCGCGTCCCTCGACCAGCGACCAGCACTGTTCGATGAGGGCCATCAACCTCGTCTCCGGCGGGCAGAACATCAGCGCATCAACAGCTCGCTGCTCAGCGCGAGCCGTCTCGTGGAGCAGCACGCACGCCTCGAAAACATCATGTGGTTCTCCGTCCGCGAGGCGAGCCTTCGCCCGCAGCTTGAGCTTCCCGCTCGCCGCCAACGTCGCCTTGTAGACCTCTGAGACCATCACGGCTTCACCTGTTCCATGATGCCGTGCCGCGCCGACGCACACCATAAGGAAAGGTGAACTTCGGTGATGTCGGAGCGCCCCAGGAGACCAGGAACCTTGTCCGTCCTGATAGCCAGCAGCGCATTCTCCCCGCCACGACTTCTTCCGGCCGCCTCGACGCCGCGTAGCTGTTTGGGCGTGACATCCAACAGGATGTCGGGAGCCGCCCCCTGCATGTAGCCAACTACACGGCGTCCGGGAAGCAACACCGAGATCGCCACCAGAGATAGCCCATAGGTCGCCAGCTCGGTCACATGTTCCCGCTGCGCGGACGTTCGCTCACGGAGCCGCCTGGCGTGGTCCTCCACGCCGGGAACGCGCTTGGCCAATGCCGTCATGTCCCAGGTGAGAGCGAGTCTAAGGTGGGTTGTCTTGCCCCCAACGACATGATCGACGGGGAACTTGAATGGCTGACGCGACTTCGCTTTGCTCTTGCCTGGGACCCATGCCAGCACCGGGGCAATGCAGTCGATCACGAAGTCGTTGTCCTGATCAGTGAACAACTGCTCGAGCGCGTACACGACGGTCGACCTCTTGACCGCCTTCTTCTTTGCGGCTTTCTTAGGCGTGGCCTTCTTCTTGGGAGCGGCCTTCCTCTTGGCAGCCTTCTTGGCGACCGTCTTCTTCTTGGTGGTCTTCTTCGCCCCCATGAAGGCTAGCATCACTCGGTTGCCGGTCCCGCCACAAGAAGCGAACTGACCCGTCGCCGTCGCCGCCCTGCCCTCACACGTGGGTCGATCGTCCACCGTGATGGCGCTCCAGGCGAGGTCCGCGGTCGCCTTTCGGACCCGCCGAGTTTGGGGGCCTGTTCCGCCTCCGTGCGGGTGGCTCGGCGTCCGGGGCGACCACCCCCAAGCCGCCAGTTCCGTAGGTCCTGACGCCACTCTTGACGCCTCTTGGGACGTAGCTCTGGCCCAGGCGGCGCCTGCGTCCGACTCTTGGCCGCCCAGGCGTTCACGAGAGGTGCAAGATGCCTTACGGTTTCGGGCCTTAAGGGTCGCGTCGGGTGACCCCGAGAACGACCATGCCGCTGACGCTACCCGAACTCGAACGCCATCTTTGGGGTGCCGCTGACCTGCTCCGCGGATCCATCGATTCCGGCGACTTCAAGCACTACATCTTCGGCTTGCTTTTCTACAAGCGGCTCTGCGACGTGTGGGAGGAGGAGTACGAGGAGCGGCTGGCCGAGTACGAAGACGCGGAGCTTGCCGCCGACCCCGAGGAGCACCGCTTCCACATCCCCGAGGGTTGCTTCTGGAAAGACGTGCGCAAGGAGTCGGTGGACATCGGCACCATCCTTAACACCTCGTTCCGAGCCATCGAGGACGCCAACCCGCGGCTAAAGGGCGTCTTCCAGGACGTGGACTTCGCCAACAAGCAGCGGTTCCCCGACCACCTGCTCGACAGCCTGCTCCAGCACTTTGAGATCCACCGGATGCGTCGGGCCGACGTGCCCTCCACGATGCTCGGGGATGCCTACGAGTACCTCATCGCTCAGTTCGCCGACGATGCTGGAAAGAAGGGTGGTGAGTTCTACACACCCAAACAGGTCGTGAAGATCATGGTTGAGATCCTCCGGCCCGAGGAAGGCCAGACGGTCTACGACCCCGCCTGCGGCTCGGGTGGCATGTTGCTGGAGGCCACGCACTACATGGAGCGGAACGGCCTCAACCCCAAGTCGCTCACCCTGTACGGCCAGGAGAAGAATCTCAACACCTGGGCGATCTGCAAGATGTCGCTGTTCCTGCACGACATCGACGACGCCTTCGTGGAGCGGGGCGACACCCTACTCGACCCGAAGCACCTGTCGGGAGAGAAGGTCCTGAAGCGGTTCGACCTCGTGTTGGCAAATCCGCCGTTCAGCTTGAAGAAGTGGGGGCACAAGGTCTGGTCGAAAGGCGACCCCTACGGGCGGGACACCTACGGCTGCCCGCCGAAGTCCTACGGCGATCTTGCGTTCATCCAGCACATGGTGGCCTCGGTGAAGTCCACGGGCCGAATGGCGGTGGTCTGCCCCCACGGGGTGCTGTTCCGGGGTGGAGCCGAGGGCAAGATCCGCAAGGGCTTGCTAGAGGACGACCTCATCGAAGCCGTAGTCGGGCTTGGCCCGAACCTGTTCTACGGGACGGGCATTCCCGCAGCCATCCTCTTCATCGACCGGGACAAGCCAAAAGATCGCAAGGGCAAGGTGCTCATCGTCAACGGCTCGGAGGAGTTCACTGAGGGCAAGAACCAGAACACCTTGTCTGACCAGAACGTGAAGCGGTTGGCGGCAAGCGTTCATGCGTGGGCCGACGAGGAGCGATTCGCCCGCATCGTCGGGTTGGGCGAGATTCGTGACAACCACCACAATCTCAACATCACGCGCTACGTCGATGTCTCCGAACCCGAAGAGCCGATTGAGCTGGTGGCGGAGGTGGCCCAGCTACGGAAGCTAATCCAGAAACGCGACGCGGCAGAAGCGAAGATGCTCAGCTTCCTGTCGGAGCTTGGCTATGGCCCGCAGTAGGCAGTACCCGCCAAGCGTCAAGCCGGGAATCCCGAAGCTGCCGCCCCTCCCTTCGGGATGGCGATACGCAACCTTCGGGGAGCTTACTCAGGTGGTGAAGCGGCGAGCTGAGCTTGATGACGCCGCCACCTACCAACTCGTCACGGCAAAGCGAAGCAGGGGAGGCATCGTCCCCCGCGAGCGTCTCACCGGGCGACAGATCAAGACCAAGACGCAGTTCTTCTGCCACGCGGACGACTTCCTCATCTCACGTCGCCAGATCATCCACGGAGCCTGCGGAGTAGTCCCGAGGAGCCTTGACGGTGCGGTCGTCTCAAACGAGTACACGACGCTCCGTGTGAACGGCGGACTGCTCCTCCCATACTTGGAGGCCCTCTCGCATACGACCTACTTCCAGCGCACCTGCTTCCACTCCAGCATCGGCGTTGATGTCGAGAAGATGATCTTCAAACTGGAGGACTGGCTACGGTGCCGCGTGCCGATTCCACCTCTCCCCGAGCAGAATAGAATCGCCGCCATACTCTCCTCCGTGGACGAGGCCATCCAGGCGACCCTGGCGGTAATCGAGCAGACCCGCCGGGTGAAGGAAGGGCTGCTCCAAGACCTGCTGACCCGAGGCATCGGGCACACGCGGTTCAAGGAGACGGACATCGGGAAGATCCCCGAGTCGTGGGAGGTCCGGCCGTTGGGGTCTCTCTGCAAGATAAGGTCGGGAGGCACCCCAAGCCGCGGCAACGCCGCCTATTGGGGCGGTAGTATTCCGTGGGTGAAGACCGGTCAGGTCAACTACCAAGTCATCAACACCGCCGACGAGTTCATTACTCAGGAGGGCATTGAGAATTCGGCGGCGACCGTATTCCCCGCGGGGACAATCCTCATGGCAATGTACGGGCAAGGTGCAACGCGGGGCCGCGTGGGCTTCCTCGGCATTCCTGCGGCCACAAACCAGGCATGTGCGGCCTTTCTGGATCCGAAGGTAGATGCATCCTACCTCTACCAATTCCTTGTGGCCGCCTACGACGCCCTTCGCCGGATGGGACGCGAGGGCACGCAGAAGAACCTGAGTGCTGCGTTGTTGAAGGACATTCCTGTGCCGGTGCCCCCGAGAGAAGAGCAGGAGATTCTCGCAAGCAAGGTTGTGGTGCTCGACAAGAGCATCCTACAGAACCAGGAAACCTTGAGCCGGTTACGCAAGGCCAAAGACGGGCTCCTCCAAGAACTGCTAACTGGAAAGGTCCGGGTACCCGTGTGAGCCACCCGAACGAGTACACTCTCGTCGAGAAGCCCATCCTCGACGCGCTCACCGGGCAGTACGGCTACCGCTACATCCAACCCGACGAGCACCCGAGCCTCCGCGCCCGTGAAAATGAAGTGCTGTTCAAGCCTTTGCTCATCGAGGCCCTGGTCCGCATCAACGACATCCCTGTGTCCACCGCCGAGGCCGTGTTCAACGACCTTGCCGGATTGGCGGACAACGAGAAGTGGGTCGAGGTTCTCCGGGGCAACTACTCCCGCAAGGTGCCCGGTGAGGACACCCACCGGACCATCAAGGTCATCGACTTCGACGAGATCGACAACAACGACTTTGCCTGCACCAACCAGCTTCGCGTGCAGGGCGAGGTCGTCCGTAAGCCCGATGTCGTGACCTACGTTAACGGCATCCCTTTGGTGATCATCGAGGCCAAGAGCCCGCTCAACCCTGGCCAGAACACCTTCGACGCCATCGATCAGGTCCGCTCCGCCGAGAAGGAAGTCCCACGGCTCTTCCACTCCAACCTGTTCAACATCGCCACCAACGACAAGACCTTCCTCTACGGGGCGACAGGCGCTCCCCCGGAGTGGTGGTTCCGTTGGCGTGATCCGTGGCCTCGGAAGGCTGACGACTTCTTCGACAACACGGAGAAGGGCCTCTATGCCCTGCTTGAGCCCGCTCGGTTGCTCGACATCCTGGCCCACTTCATCGTCTTCGAGACTCGCGACGGCTTGACCATCAAGAAGGTCTGCCGCTACCAGCAGTATCGAGCCGTAAACAAGATGGTTCAGCGGGTCATCGACGGAGAGCACCGGGCGGGCCTCATCTGGCACACCCAGGGCTCGGGCAAGAGCCTGACGATGGTGTTCGCGGCGTTGAAGCTGAAGTTCCACCGCGGGATCACCAGCGAGCGACTTCAGAACCCAAACCTTCTGGTGCTCACCGATCGCATCGATCTGCACAACCAGATTGCGGCGACCTTTGAAGCCTGCGGGCTCCCCAACCCCATCCCCGCCGACTCCATCAACAAGCTGAGGAAGATCATCGTGCCGGGCGTATCAGGCCGGACGGTCATCTCCACCATCTTCAAGTTCCACTGGGACGACCCGAGGTTGAAGTCCCCGGCGAAGAAGGAACGTGAGGCGGCACTACGTGAGCTTGCCGTCGAGGGCTCCGAGAACTGGATTCTGATGGTCGATGAAGCTCACCGGACCCAGGAGAAGGACCTCGGGGCCTACGTGCGGGCCATCCTCCCCGACGCCATGCGGTTCGGGTTCACCGGCACGCCGGTCAAGAAGGGCGACAAGGACACCTTCCAGAACTTCGGGGCCAAGGGTGAGACGTACCTCGATAAGTACGGCATCGATGACGCCGTGGCCGATGGGGCCACCGTGCCGATCTACTACCAGGGCCGCATGACGGAGTGGCACCTGCACGACAAGGAGATCGATGTCCTGTTCGAGCAGTGGTTCTCCAACGAGCCTGACGAGAAGGTCGAGGAGATCAAGAAGCGGGGCGTCACCAAGGGCGACCTCGCCCGGTTCCAGCCCCGTATCGATCTCATCGCTGCGGACATCTGGGCGCACTACCGGGCGCACGTCATGCCCGATGGGTTCAAAGCCCAAATATGCGCCATCGACCGGCGTGCCTGTGTTGCCTACAAGGTCGCCCTCGATCGGGTCATCGCCAAGTGGTTGCGCAAGACCAAAGGCTGGAAGAAGAAGAAGGCCAAGAAGCGAGCCGCCGAAATGTCAGTCTGCGTCTACAGCCCCGGTCAGCACGATGGGGAGCAGTACCCGGAGCTTGTGACCTACCAAGTGCCGCCTGAGGACGTAACACCCATCTGGGTGCCCAAGTTCACCAACCCCGATCACCCGCTTCGGTTTGTGATCGTCTGCAACAAGCTCCTGACGGGCTTTGACGCCCCCATCGAGCAGGCGATGTACCTGGACAACCCGCTCACCGACCACAACCTCCTGCAAGCCATCGCCCGGACCAACCGCCGCTACGGGACGACTAAGGACCACGGCTTGATCGTGGACTACATCGGGGTCTCCAAGAAGCTAGACGAAGCCCTCGCGGCCTACCGCAAGGAGGACGTGCAGTCCGCCATGCACGACCAGGACGAGCTAGCGGACAAGCTGCGGGCCGCTCATCAGGCCGTCATGGAACTGATCGATGCCCTCCCCCGCACCGACAACGTGAAGGAGGACGTGAAGGCGGTGATCGCCCACCTCGGCACCGAGGACGAGTGGTTCATCTTCCAGGCCAAGGCCGACGCCTTCGTCAAGGCGTACACGGCTCTGTCGCCGGACCCGAGGGTGCTGCCGTACAAGGCCGATTTGAAGTTCGTCGGGGCCGTCATGCCCTACGGCAAGCTGCACTTCGAGAAGGTCGAGGAAACCGACTGGAAGAAGTACAGCGAGAAGGTCCGAGCCATGCTCGACGAGCACCTGGAGGTCACGGGGCTGAAGACGGTGTGCAAGCTGCGGAACTTGACCGAGCCCGGCTTCTGGGACGACTTCGGGGGGCCGGAAGACATCAAGACGGCTGCGGTTCGGAAACTGGCCGAGCTGAAGAAGATCACTGGCGACCGAGCTGCGAAGAACCCCGCCAGGTACGAGAAGTTCTCTGACCGCATCAAGGAACTGATCAAGCAGTTCAACGCCGGGTTGCTGGGGGACGAAGAAGTCTTGGAGGCAAGCAAGGAGGTTGCCGATGCGGTAGTCGCCGAGGACGAGGCCCACGAGGGTTCGGGGCTGCATAAGAGGGCCTTCGACCTGCACGCGATCCTGGAGAAGCACAGGGGGTCAACTTTGGTAGTTCGCGAGCCGGCTCCGCTGCCCTACGGCGGAAGCCAGCGACTCACGCCGCTTCAGCAGGCGGCGGTCGCCATCGATGCCCTGTATGCCTCCGATGACACAGCCCCACCGCACTGGCAGGACAAGACCCAACTGAAGAAGGGCCTTCGAGGGCAGGTGCGCCGGCTTGTGAAAGACCTCGGGCTGGAAGGTTGGGCCAAGGACGTTCCGCTGGCCGTCGAGCACTACGCACTGATCCACTATCGGAAGCCCTGAATGGCGATTTTGGAAGTCGGCAAGACGGACATTTCCTACGAGGTCCGGTACTCCCACAAGGCGTCTCGAAAGCGCATCGAGGTCACGCCCGGTGGCGTCGAAGTCGTCGTCCCAAAAGGCACCACGATGGATGGCTCCGATGGGGTGCTCGCCTACCTCCACAGAAAGCGGAGGTGGGTGTTCGACTCGGTGAAAGAGATTCAGGAGAGGCACCGGAGACTTCTCACTCAGCACTACGCCTCGGGGGCCAAGCTCCAGTACCGAGGCCGATGGCTCATGCTCGATGTGCGGGACGCCGATGTCCCCGAGGTCAGGATCCGGTGCAGGTCGAAGTTCCACGTCACCGTTCCGGGCGGCCTACCCGGTGTCGCAAGGCTTGAGGCCATCAGGAACGCCTTCGACCGTTGGCTCCGGGAGCGGGCACTACAATCCGTGCGCAGCTTCGGACGGCAGCACGAAGCGTGCCTCGACCTAGGTGCGAGATGCTATCGGCTCTCGGACGCCAAGAGCCGTTGGGGCTCGTGCGGGCGGGACGGCATCATCCGTGTTCACTGGAGACTCGTGCAGGCCCCCGTC
>JAUHZF010000403.1 GCA_030426145.1 Polyangia bacterium | reverse complement strand
CCCGGCGAGACCACCAACTGGGCCAGCTTCGGTGTCTCGCTGAGCGTTTCCGGCGACACGGCGGTGGTGGGCGCGGTAGGAGACGACGACGCGGGCGGCGACTCAGGCTCGGCCTACGTGTTCGTCCGCAGCGGAGCCTCGTGGTCGCAGCAGGCCAAGCTTACCGCCAACGACGCGGCCGAGAAAGACCAGTTCGGCATCTCCGTGAGCGTCTCCGGCCACACCGCAGTGGTCGGCGCTCGCACCGACAACGACGGCTCGGGCTCGGCCTACGTGTTCGTCCGCAGCGGCACCACGTGGTCGCAGCAGGCCAAGCTCTCTGCCAACGACGCGGCCGCGGTCGACTTCTTCGGCCACTCGGTGAGCGTCTCCGGCGACACCGCCGTGGTCGGCGCCTACCTAGACGATGACGGGGGCAACGAGTCGGGCTCTGCATACGTCTTCGTGCGCAGCGGGACCACGTGGTCGCAGCAGGCCAAGCTCACCGCAAACGACGCGGCCGTGGAGGACTGGTTCGGCCACGCGGTGAGCGTCTCCGGCGACACCGCCGTGGTCGGCGCCGACCGGAAAGACGACGTCGCCATTGGCTCGGGTTCGGCCTATGTGTTCGTACGCAGCGGCACCACGTGGTCGCAGCAGGCCAAGCTCACCGCCAACGACGCGGCTGTGATCGACGGGTTCGGCTCCTCGGTAGGCGTCTCCGGCGACACCACGGTGGTAGGTGTCCCCGGCGACGATGACGGGGCGAGTAACTCGGGTTCGGCCTACGTATTCGTGCGCAGCGGCACCACGTGGTCGCAGCAGGCCAAGCTCACCGCCAACGACGCGGCCGAGAGCGACTACTTCGGCTTCTCGGTGAGCATCTCCGGCAACATTGCCGTAGTCGGCGCCTACCAGGACGACGACGTGGCCAATAACTCGGGTTCGGCCTACGTATTCGTGCGCAGCGGCACCACGTGGTCGCAGCAGGCCAAGCTCACCGCCAACGACGCGGCCGAGAGCGACTACTTCGGCTCCGCGGTCGCCGTCGACGGCACCACCACCGTTGTAGGGGCCTTTGGGGCCGGCGCCAGCGGCGAGAACTCAGGCGCCGCCTACGTATTCATCGGCAACGACGGCGAGCCATGCGGCGTGGACGGCGACTGCACGAGCGGCTTCTGCCGGGAGGGGGTATGCTGCGACGTTGCCTGCGGCGACTCGGATACCACCGACTGCGCGTCGTGCCTCGGGGCGCTGACCGGCGCCGCCGACGGGACCTGCGCCCCCATCAGCGCGGGCACCGAGTGCCGCGCTCCAGCGGGCGAGTGTGACCTCGCCGAGGTATGCGACGGTTCCGTTCTCGATTGCCCTTCCGACACCCTCGCGGCGGACGGCACCAGCTGCGATGGCGATAGCGGCATCTGCGAAGCTGGTACCTGCACGCCACACGAAGGCCAAGGCGGCGCCGGAGGCGAGGGCGGTAGCCTCGCCGCCGGAGGGGCTGGCCCGGGTCACGGCGGGGCTGCCCCAGGTGGGGGGGCTGCCCCCGGCGAGGGCTGCTCGTGCCGCACCGTCGGCGCCAGCCCCACCCCGTCGCCCAAGGGTGAGTTCGCCTGGCTCGTCTTCCTCGGGTTCGCCACCCTGGTCCGCCGTTGGCGCGGCGCCACCTGAGGAGGGGGGGGGCAATCCACCGAGGATCTCACGGTCGGCGCTGGCCAATCCTGCGACCAGCTTCTCGACGGCGTTGCGACGTGACCCCATGCGTTACCGGCCCAGACGCCTTGGGTCGGTCGTTAGCGTTGGTCCCTCATCCAGCCAAGCGGGACAAGCCCCCCAGAACGGCGGCCATCGCCGTCATGGCCCTTTGAACCATCCGGCGTACCACACCCATCGGCAATTCGCCTACGGTCCATAGCGTACGACGATGCCGTCATTCCCATGGGGGGACACGACGCCACCTCCAACATTCACCGGGACGGTGAAGGGGACAGCGCCAAAGATGCGATGGCTCGGGTCCGTGATGAGCCCCGAAAGCGCGGCCGCGGGGTCCAGAGCGCGACTCCATACGTGGTTACCGCAGGCGTCGAGCTTCGCCATGAAGCCTCGCGGCTGAATCGACGCAGGCAGCGCACCTCCGCCAAAGTCGATCGTGTTCTCGTAGAGGCCGCCGAGTACGGGCTCGCCTGAGGCGTCGACGGCAATATGGTCGACCCAGTCATCCCCGGTTCCGCCGATGGCCCGACTCCAAAGGTGGGCGCCTGTTGTGCCGTCAAGTCTGGCGACATAGATGTCGTCTCCACCTGCGTTCGGAAGCGTGCCACCACCCAGATCAACGCCTCCCTTCGCCATGACGCTCACCACGCAGTCGCCGTTGGGAGCCACCCCGATGCGCACACCATCCACGTTCCCCGGAATGCTCATGCTCCATTGGTACACCCCCGCCGCGTCTAGCTTCACGATGAACCCATTCAGGCTTCCACCACTGACGGTATACAAACCCCCGCCAACGTCGATGTTGCCGCCGAACATGCCCGCCACGAAAACGCCGCCGGATGGGTCCAAGGCCAGGTTCCCCGGGAGCGTCGATGTAACGGGGTAGGAGTAGCGCTTGCTCCATTGGTGATTGCCCGCCGCATCGAGCTTAAAAACGAACACGTCACCGGCGATGGACCCCGGCAGGGGCCCTCCGCCGAAGTCGATCGCCATCCCACCTGCTGCATAGCCGAGCACGTAGGACGCACCGCTTCCATCTACCTGGAGGTCGTAAAGGTACTCGCCTGAGGTCGCTCCGAAGCGCTTGCTCCACAGGTGAGCCCCGTTGGGATCGACCTTCGCAACGGCGATGTCGTACGGCGCGTAAGGGGGCGTTGGGGGCGAGCCAGCAAGTGGTCCCCCACCAAAGTCGGGATCGACGGCGGTATCGAACTCCGTCGCGACCAGAGTGTTCTGGTTGCCGTCGAGCGCGACCGCGCTCTCGAGCGGCACGACGCCGGGGAAGGTCTGGCCATTCCCAAGGGTGAGATTGGGGCCGTACCGAGCGACGAAGAGCTCCCCTCCCGTGGGGACGAAGCCGCCACCGAAGTCGGCGGAGGTTGGCCACGCGTAGCCGGACGCGGCGACGTCACCGTTGGCGTTGACCGCAATATCGTCCACCGATCCGTTCTTCAGGTGTGTGAGCGTTTCGTAGGGGCCCTGGCCCCCCATACCTCCGCCGCAATTGAGGCCACCGGAGCCACCCGCGCCGCCGCCGCCACCCGCGCCACCGGCGCCACCCGCGCCACCGCCACCGAGTGACCCGCAGTAGCCAGGGCCCGCGCCCCCCGCGCCGCCACCGCCACCGGCCCCACCGCCCGGTGCCAGGCGGACGATATGGCTGTCGTTTGGGCTGCACGGGGTCACGAGCCCGTTACCTAGGTCGAAGGGGGCGTCGGCACTTGCCCCAAAGAACACGCCCAACGAGGCGCTGGCCGCTACCCCGGGATAGTAGCCCTGCGATGCGACCGGCGGGTTCCAGCTCCAAAGGTGCTCGCCACACGCGTCGAGCATCGCCCAGAAGTAGGTACCGGAGGAGTCTGGGGTCAGGGGGCCCCCTCCCACGTCGAGCGGCCCCTGATGACGGCCGGAGAGCACGATGCGACCAAGCTCATCGACGGTGACGTACGCGGTGTCTTCGCCTGTCGTACCGAACGCCCGGCTCCACTGGTGCGCGCCCGTCTGCCCATCCAGCCTCGCCAAGAAGAGATCTCGGTCCGATCCTGAGCCTAGATGAGGAACCTGACCACCCCCGAAGTCCAGAGCCTCCCGTCCTGCCGCCGTCACCACGACGTCGCCGCTCGGGAGCACATCGAGTCCACTTTGTTCGGCGGTCCCCGAGATGGTCTTGCTCCACAGATGGTTTCCGGCGGGATCGAACTTGACCACGGACACGTTGTACGTCCCATCCGCCGGCAGCAGCCCGCCCCCGAAATCCATCGGGCCCACGAAGTCCGACGACATGAAAAGATCGCCCGCCGCGTCGAGCCCGATGCGACCCGGCGTCGACTCGAGGAAGTTCTTGAAGAATCGCTTGCTCCAAACGTGGTTGCCCGCAGCGTCGAGCTTGAAGAGGAATACGTCCACGACGGCAACGGTCGAGCCAAAGAGAGGACCGCCGCCCACGTCGATGGCCCCGGTGGCCCTCGTTCCCCCGTGTACATAGACCGCCCCCGTGGCGTCCATCGCCATGTCCCAAACGACGTCGTAGTTGGACCAACCGTAGCGGTGACTCCATTGATGATTGCCGGCCGCATCCAGCTTTACGATGGCGAAGCTCTTGGGGCCCGGAGAAGGCAGGCCTCCCCCACCGAAGTCGACCGACCCCAAACCGTTCGTCCCGGCGACGAAGGCGGTCTCCTGGGCGGCATTGGTGACGGGGTGCCCGGCGCCCGCGCCGACCGCGCCGGGAAACACCTCGAGCCTCGTGAGCGATAGATTCGCGTCGTAGTGCGCAACGAAGGGCATGAACGTTGTAGCCGTTGGAAAGAAGCCCCCGCCTACGTCGGCCTCTCCGGGGTAAACCCGGCCAGCGGCCACGAGATGTCCTCCCCCGGGACCCAACGCGAGTCCGACAACCTTCGCATTCTTCAGGTGCCGCAGCGTGTTCACGTCGTCGTAGGCACCCGCGCCGCCGCCCGCCCCTCCGGATCCGCCCGTACCTCCACCGAGGCATGTCCCGCAGATACCGCCGGGACACACAGCACCACCGGCGCCCCCAGAACCGCCGGCCCCGCCCATCCCGCCAACACCGACCGAGCCACCTGCGCCTCCCGTCCCGCCGACGCCGACAGAGGCGCTTGCGGCGCCCGCCCCGCCAACACCACCGGTTCCACCGCCACTCACGCCGCCCTGACCGCCGGTACCGCCTGTCGCGCCGTTCGAGCCTCCGCTTCCCGTCGCGCCAGGGCCCGAACCGCTGCTGATGGCAAAACTGTGGGGTGTCCTTGCGGTGGCGGCGCCCGTGGAAGGCGAAGTCATACCGCCGCTAGTGACACTGGAACCCTCAGCACTGGATGTGCCGCCCGCGCCTGTGTCTCGAGCCGCCGGATCCGGCTCTGAGCTGCAGGCAGGGAAGGCAACGGCCGCAAGTACGCACGAGAGAGGAAAGAGCCTCGTAGATAGGATGCGATGCGTCATGTTGGTGCGTTCGCTTGACCAAACCAGTTCGTTTTGGTGCGCGTGGACCGCAATGATTCACGATGCGAGCTCGATTGTTTTCATCGGCGCGAAACTTACGCCTATCACACGTGAACTAGGGCCGTTCGCGCTGTTCGAGCGCGTAGGCGAGGCGGCGGGCCCAGTGGCATCCTTCGTGGGCGAGCGTGGGGATACGCTTCCAGGCGTCGAGGCCGAGCCCGTCCTCGAGGAGCCACTCGTGCACGGGGATGCCGAAGCCCGTCTTCTTGCGCTTGACGATGGAGTCTGGGAGCGGTGGCTTGGGGCTCGATCCGAGCAGCGCCTTGCCGTCGAGGTCAGCGCCCGCCACCAGGGCCGGCGCGAGGGTCTCGAGCAAGACACGATCGACGAGAGGCACGCGGAGCTCGAGCCCGTGCGCCATGCTCGCCCAATCGCTATCGCGCAGCAGTTGATTGCGCATGTAGAGGCTTGCTTCGAGGGCCGCCACGCGGCCGAAAGGCGTCTGGGGGTCGGGGCGACACGAGGTCTCGATGTGCTTCTGCGGCGAAAGACGTCGTAGACCCTCGGCGACGAAGTCGGCCGGAAGCAACGCGTCGAGCTCCCACGGCATGAAGAGCCCCCGACGCAAGAGATAGGCCCCCGCGTAGGTACCGCCGTATTCCAGCAGGCCGCCCACCTTCGGGCTACGCAGCGCCGGAACGGGCAACGACCTCATCGTCGCCATCAACCGTCTGAACAGCGCCCCCGAGCCGGGGATACGGGCAGGTACCGACAGCCAGCGCACGAGCTGGGGGATCTGCCGAAAGCTCGGGTAGCCCCCGAAGAGCTCGTCGCCGCCGAGCCCGGAGACACACACCTTCAAGCCCGCCTCTCGGGCGACGCGGCATACCAGCCAGGTGTTGACCCCGTCGATGGTGGGCTGGTCCATGGCCTCGAGGATGGACGGGAGGGCGCCGCGGAAGTCGCCCGTCGAGATAAACCGCGTGGTGTGCTGGCAGCCGTAGCGCTCGGCCATACGCTCGGCCAGTGGGGCCTCGTCGCGCGGCTGGCCGCGGAACTGCTCGAAGGCGAGTGTGATGGTGTGTACCGGCCCGTCGCCGAGCTCGCTCATCATGCCGACCAGCGCCCCGGAGTCCACGCCCGCCGACAAGAACGACCCCACGGGCACATCGGCCACGAGGTGGTGGCGCACGGTGTCACGGATGGCCTCGCGCAGCGCATCCTCCGAGGGAGGAGAGCTGGACTCACCGGCGCGCAACACTGCCGCGATGGAGAAGTAGGCTCGAGGCGACTGCAGCCCCCGGTCGGCATGTACCCAAGCGACATGACCGGCCGGCAGCGCGCGGATCGCGCGGTAGCGGGTATGGGGCTCTGGCACGCTTCCGAAGAGGTAGAATCCGACCACGCCAGCAGGGTCACGGTCCCGGGAGAGCTTCCCACCGGCAAGCAGGGCCTTCACCTGGGAGGCGACCCGCAGGCACTCGCCGTCGTCCGCCAGGTAGAGTGGTTTGATGCCATAGGGGTCCCGCGCGATGAACATCGCGCGCTTGCGCTCATCCCAGATGGCAAAGGCGAACATGCCGCGCAGGTGCTCGGTCATGCGCTCGCCGTGCTCGGCGTAGAGGGCGAGCAGAACCTCGGTGTCGGAGGTCGTGCGAAACGCGTGCCCCTTCGCTAGCAGCTGTTCCCGGAGGGGCTCGTAGTTGTAGATCTCTCCGTTGAACGTGATCGCCAGGCTGCCGTCAGCCGAAAGCATGGGCTGAGCTGCGCGTGTGTTTAGGTCGATGATGGCCAGTCGCCGATGACCTAGGCCCACGGCACCATCCTCGTTCACCCACGCCCCGAGACCGTCGGGACCTCGCGGCGCCATCGCGTCCCGAACCGTGGCCAGCTCTCGACGGTCTACCCGGCCGCCTCTGTAGGCGAAGATTGCAGCGATGCCACACATCCGTGGCGAGCATCTTGAACGGTGCGTCGGCAGGGCGCTACCCCTGCTCACCCTCGGGCCGAGGGGCTTGTAGTTTCGCCGTTCATGGGCAACGATCCCTGCCCCTTGAACCCTGCGATGTGTGGCGCAACTGACTCTGTGAACGACTCACGGGTGTGGGCGTTCCGCGCCCTGAACGCATTGTTGGTGGATCCATGAGCAGTCGATTCGTCGTCCGAAGTCTGCAGGTTGCCCTGGATCTCTGCGTGCTCTGCGTCGCCTACGGGCTGGCCTTTCTGTTTCGGTTCGAGTTCCAACTCACGGAAGCGTGGCTCAAGCTTCTCGTCTTTACGCTACCTTACGTCGCACTCTTTCAGTACGTGGTGATGGTCCTGGCCGGGGTGCCGGCCATGTCGTGGCGGTACGTTGGTCTGCGGGAGACCAAGCGCATCGCCATCGGTCTCATGGTGGCCACGGCCGTCCTCGTTGGATTCCGGATCGGCTTCGCCGAGTGGGGTGGTCACGCGCGGTTCGTACGGATCCCCTTGGGGATCCTCGCCATGAACTTCATCCTCGCGTTCCTCGGGGTAGCGGGCATCCGCGTGCTTCGACGGGTGCTCGCAGAGTGGCGAGACCGCACCAGAGTCACGGTGGCGCGAAAGTCCAAGCGCACGTTGCTTCTCGGCGCCGGGTCTGCCGGCTCTCTGGTCGCCAAGGAGATCCGAAGTCGTCCCGACCTGGGCATCGAGCTCGTTGGCTTCGCCGACGATGACCGTGTCAAGATCGGTACCGTCATCCAGGGCATCCGTGTGCTCGACACCACGCACCGCTTGGTCGAGCTCATCGAGAAGCACGACGTCGAACAGGTCATCATCACCATGAGCTCGGTGTCGTCGTCCGTGGTGCGCCGCTTGGTCGAGAGCTGCGACAAGGCCGGACGCCCCGCGAAGATCATCCCGGGCCTCTACGAAATCCTCGACGGCCGCGTCAATCTCTCACGCATCCGCGAGGTCACCATCGACGATCTGCTCGGGCGCGACTCCGTCAAGCTCGACGTCGACCTTCTCCACTCGTTCCTCAGCGGCAAGCGCGTGCTCGTCACCGGTGCGGGTGGCTCCATCGGGTCTGAGCTCTGCCGTCAGCTTGCCAACCTCGAGCCTGGTCGCTTGCTGCTCGTCGACCACTCCGAGATCGGCCTCTTCAACATTCACAACGAGCTGAAGCGCACCCATGGCGACGTCGATGTGGTGCCGTGTATCTGCGACGTCCGCGACGACGAGCGCGTCGATGCGCTCTTCGGGCGCTACAAGCCCGAGGTCGTGTTTCACGCTGCAGCGCACAAGCACGTGCCCTTGATGGAGTGGAACCCCGGTGAGGCGGTCAAGACCAACGTCTTCGGCACCCGTCAGGTCGCCGATGCATCCGACCGTCACGGCGTCGGTGACTTCGTCCTCATCTCCACCGACAAGGCCGTCAATCCGACCTCGGTGATGGG
>JAUHZF010000036.1 GCA_030426145.1 Polyangia bacterium | reverse complement strand
CCGGGTCTTTCTCACAGTCGCGGAGGTCGCGCGACACGCACGGACGAACGAAGAAACCAGGCACGACGTCGGTACGCGCCTGGTCTGGCATGCGGCGCATGCAGGTCACCCCGACGCAGTCCTGCCCACGAAAGATGCCGCCTGCTCCGAAGAGGTTGCCGAGCAGGCCGTAAGATCCGTCCGCGTCACAGTCGTTGGGGCCGGGGCGCCCGTCGGTCGTGGGGGGCGGGGTGCTCGCGTTCCACTCAGGCGCGTCGACGACGCGGGCGCTCGAGCCGGGGCGCGCCAGGTCCGTCCAGGCACGCGCGGACAGCGCGGCCCTCGCCGGCCGGGACCGGTCGAAGCCTCCCCTCGAGGGCACGACCTCACCGACCCAGGTCCGACCGTCGTTGGCGAGGGTCGCCTTGCAACCGCGCACCGAACGGCCGGTGATGTGGCCCCCCCAGCGCACCAAGTCCGATAGGGCATGCTGAGCGTGGCGCCACACGTCGTCCTTCAGGACACGCACGGCTCGGCTCCCCTGTCCGTTGTAGCCCGCGACGACCACCACCCCATCGGGACGCACCAGCACCTGACGCACGTCGAAGCCAGGGGCGACGACCATCGGCTCGAACGTCTGACCAGCATCCGATGAACGCCAGATCTTCTCGCCACCGCCCGCGACGATCCGCGCGCCCGCCACGTCCCATGCGACCGCCTCCGGCAGGTGGGTCACTTCTTCGAACGACGCGTCGGCGCGGCCCGTGATGGCCGTCGCGCGATGGAGGTGGCCGCCGGGGCTCGCGGCAAAGGCCACATCACCGGCGCCCAAGCCGAACCACGTGGCGCTCGCGGGAGGCGCGAGCGCGCCCCGCATGCCCGTCTTGCCCGACACCAAGTAGGGATGGCCGGCCGCTTCCACGAGAGCGTGGTCGTCCCCAACCGCCAGCAGCCGCGCGACCGGCGCGCTCACTGTCGAGGGGGGAAGGACCCAGCGCGCCGGGTCCACGGCGGGAACCCAAAGCCGCGCCGCAGCCGAGACCAACGGCGGGTGTCGCGGCCCCGTGGCGGCCAGCGGGGCCGTGGCCGTCGCGGCCGGCGCCGGTAGGGTCGAGGTCGGCGTCGGCGCACCGCAAGACGGCAAGAGCAGAAGCCAAGCGAATCTTCGAAGTGCCACGTCTCCTGGCTACCTCAACCAGGCGCACAGGTCATGTGACGGGTCAGCGCGCGAGCGCAGCCGGCACGGCCAGAGAGACATCGCCGCGGGGAACCTTCGCTTCGAAGACCGCGCCGCGCCGATCCGCCGCTCCGAGCCGCATCACGCCGTCCGGGCGCACCAGGGCGAAGGGGGCGCGCGCCACGGGAAGCTTTCCGTTCTGGGGCACGACGAACACGAGGATGTCGTCACGCTCCGTCGCCACCGACGGAACGCTCGCGCAGGTGGCGGCGACGGTCGCGTCGCGGTCGTCGACCTGACAGCGGTAGAGGGCACGCTCGGCCTGCACCCCTCCGCCGGGGACCTCGTGCAGAAGGTGAGCCGCTGCGGCTCGCACGCGCCAGGAGCTGTCGCGTCGCAGCAGCCCCTCGACCGCACCTGCGTCACAGCTCGTGCCCATGCGGCGCAGCCCCTGCAACGCCCCGACGCGTACGTACGCCCTCGGATCGGCGAGGGTGGCGCACAACGCTTTCCGGGCCGCATCCATCTGGCCATGACGTTTGGCCGCCGTGCCCAAGGCCACCCCCGCGTTGCCCGCCACTGCGGCGTCGGCGTCGGTGAGCCGCTTCGTGAGCTCGATCAGGGCCGAAGCCGGCGCAGTTCGACGTAGCGACCAGACGGCGTTGGCACGCACGGCGGGGTCGGCGTCCGCGGCGAGCTTGGTGAGCTTAGCCACCTGTTTGGGGTGGCCCGCGAGGGCCTCCGCGACCTTGCGGCGATCGTCGGCATCGGCCGAGTTGGCAAGCCGCGCCAGGGCAGCTCCGGCTTCGTCCGTCGTCATGCGTCCCAAGCCCTCGATCAGAGCATCACGCACAGCCGGTCTGGCCGTAGGAACCTGCGCCTCAGCCTGACCCGCGAGCCCCGCCGCGTCGCTTCGTGCGAGCGCTCCCGACAGGGCGAGCCCGATCGCGTGGCGATCGACCCCCGACCTCGACAGCATCTCGAGCAGAGCCTTGCACGCCGTGTTGCCTCCGACGGCAGCGAGGGCCTCGGCGGCGGCGAGCCGCACGGCCCTCACATCGTCTTCGAGCGCCTCGACGAGCAACTTCTCGGTCTCGGGCCCTGCGCGTTCAGCCACACGCAGCGCGTGCATGGCGGCGATCTGGAGGGCTTCTTCGTCGTGGGTGAGGAGGCTGCGCAGCAGCGGCTCCGCCCGGGGGGAACCGGTTGCGCCGAGAACCTTGGCGAGGGCGATGCGCTCGCCGATGGGGGTGGTCAGGTCGACGAGCCGAGGCCGGACGACGTCGACGGCTCGACCATCGCCGCGGGAGGGTTCGAGGAGATCGAGCGCCACCGACGCTGCCGTTCGACGCACGGCGGGGTCCTCGCTGTCGAGCTGCTCGAGCACGTAGGTGAGCGCCTTCGGCTCGCCGAGCGCCCCGAGCGCACGAAGTGCCGCTTCTTCGTCGGCCAAGCCTCGGCGGGCCGCGCGGATGATCTCGGCGTGGCTCGCGCGATGCCCGCTCGCGCCGAGTGTGAGCACGGCGGCCGTCGCGAGGCGCGAGCTCGGAGACGCGCGAAGCGCTTTCTCCAGAGCTTGGATGGCGGCCGGCCCCGCCTCGACGAGCGCGCTGCGAACCACAGCCCGCGGGGCGTCGAGCGAGCGGGGTCCCTCCCCTTCGAGCATGCGAACGAGCAACTGAGTCGCCTCGTCGTTACCGATCTGACCCAAGCATCGGGTCGCGGCCTCGGCCACCGCGCCTTGGGCGCGATCGGGCCCGGTGAGCAGGGCAGCCACGGCATTCACGCTGTCCGGCGAGCGCAGCTGACCGAGGGCGAGCAGGGCTTCGACCTTCACCACGTCCTGCTTGTCCTGGAGGGCGAGGAGCAACGTGGCGGTGGCGCGCTGGTCGCCGAGGCGCCCGAGCGCCCGCGCCGCAGCGCGTCGCACCTCGAACTCTTGGTCTTGGAGCCGAGCCACCAACGGCACGACCGAACGTTTGTCCCCGAGCCGCGCGAGGGCGCGAACCACTTCGAGCCGGACCGCCGGAGAAGCATCGTCGAGCCGGCCGAGGAGCGGAGAGACCGCTTCCGACGCGCCACTGGCGCCCATCGCTCCCGCGGCAGCCTTGCGCACGTCGGCCTGGGCGTCGCCGAGCGCCCGCGCGAGCCCGGGCAGTGCGTTGTCGCTGGGTACGGCCTCCATCAGGTTGCAGGCGGCGATGCGGATGACGGCGTCTCGTTCCTGAAGCCATGGAATCGCCTTCTCGGAAGCGCCGGGGACCGCGAGGGCTGCCGCCGCCTGAGCCGCGAGGAGCCGAACCTGATCGTCGTCGTCGTCGAGCGCGGCGAGCGCGAGCTCGCGGCCCAGCTTGGGCGGAAGCGTGAGCAGCTTGGCTGCCGCCCGTCGCCTCTCGCTCGGGTCCTCCGAGGCGAGGGCCTCGCGCGCACGCGTGTTGCTGCTCGGCCAGATCCCCGCCGAGGCCTCCTGCGCGGGGACGAGGAGCGCAAGGCCCAGAACCAAGGACGCGAGCCGGCGTTTCGCCTTCATCTGCCCTGGACCTTACCACCGGGATCCCCTCGGAGCAGGGACTAGCGACGACGGCCGGGCTCGCCGTCGCCCCGAAACCCGGGCATGGTAGCGACCGGGTCGAGTTCTTGGTAAACCCGACCCCACCGAGGCTTCAGGAAATCGTGGCACGCACGAAGAAAACGGGGGCTAAGAAGTCCTCCACCCAAAAGGCCGCTGGCAAGTCTTCCGCGAGGAAGACGGCCGCGAAAAAGACGTCCGCCAAGAAGAAGGCGCCGGCCAAGAAGGCTCCGGCCAAGAAGGCGCCCGCCAAGAAGAAGGCTCCGGCCAAGAAGGCGCCCGCCAAGAAGAAGGCTCCGGCCAAGAAGGCGCCCGCCAAGAAGAAGGCTCCGGCCAAGAAGGCGCCCGCCAAGAAGAAGCTTCGGCCCAAAGCCCGCGCCAAGGTGTCGGGAAGCGTCCCGCCGGCCGCGCCGAGCAGCAAACGCAACTTCGGTCTCCGTGGCGCTGCGCCGTGGGTCGCGCGTCACGCGGCGAAACACGCGGAGGAGCTGCGCAAGCGGAACGCCGAGCCACCTCCTCCAGGAAGCGCGCGTGCGACGCTTCGCGTTCCCGACGAGGCAGAGGAGATCAAGAGCAAGATCGCTCACCTCCATCAGTTGACGAGCAAGGTGCGCAGCCTGCGCAAGCGGCTCGACAAGAACTTCTTCGAGATCGGCGAGCTGCTGGCCGAGGTGCAGCGCAACGAGCTCCACGTGGCCAAGGGGTTCAGCACCTTCGAGTCGTTCCTCGACCGCGAGATCGACCTGCCGCGCGCCGTGTCGCTTCGGCTCATCCGCATCATCCACACCTTCCAGCGAGAGACGGCCTACGACTTCGGCCTCGAGCGGCTCACCGCGGCCCTCTCGGCGCTCGACGGCGAGATCGCGGCGGCCGCGCCCTCCGCGGCCTCGAGCCGTGGTTGGTCGTCCACCGCCATGCCTCCGAAGCCGCCTCTTCGCTTCGACGAGTGACGTGCGCTTCGTCGATGAAGTGACCCTGGAGGTGGTCGCGGGCGATGGCGGCAACGGCGCCATCGCCTTTCGCCGCGAGAAGTTCGTGCCCTTCGGGGGGCCGGCTGGCGGTGATGGTGGCGACGGCGGCGACGTGGTCTTCGAAGGCGACGAGGGTCTCTCCACGCTGATGGACCTCAAGTACGCGCGGAAGATCAAGGCCGAGAAAGGCCATAACGGCGAGGGCAAAGACAAGTACGGCCGAGCCGGCAAGGACAAGGTCGTGCGGGTCCCCGTCGGCACCCAGATCTACGACGTGGACCGCGAAGAAGTGGTCGGAGACATCGTCGAGCACGAACAGCAGATCCTGGTCGCCAAAGGCGGCAAAGGAGGCTGGGGCAACATCCGATTCACCACCCCCACCGAGCGGGCTCCCCGGAAGTCCCAACCGGGAGCACCAGGCGAGAAGCGCTCGCTGCGGCTCGAGCTGAAGGTGCTGGCCGACGTGGGCCTGCTCGGCTTCCCGAACGCGGGCAAGAGCACCTTCGTCTCGGTGGTGTCGGCCGCTCGTCCGAAGATCGCGGACTACCCCTTCACGACGCTCACGCCGAGCCTCGGGGTGGTCGAGGTGGGCGGAGGCCCACGTCGCGGGGGTACGACCTTCGTGGTGGCCGACATTCCCGGCCTCATCGAGGGAGCTTCCGAGGGCGCCGGCCTGGGTCACCGATTCCTCAAGCACGTGGAGCGCACACGGGCGCTGCTACACCTCGTCACCCTCGATCCCGACCCCGAGCGCGACCCGCTCGACGACTACCGCAAGCTCCGCAAGGAGCTGAAGAGCTTCGACCCCATGCTCGCCCTGCGGCCCGAGGTCATCGCCCTCTCCAAGGCCGACCTCCCCGAGGTTCGAGAGGCCTACCCCGCCCTCGCTGAGGCGTTCGAACGAGAGGTAGGGCGCAAGCTCCACCTGCTCAGCGCTGCCACCCGAGAAGGCATCGACGAGATGGTCGAGACGCTCGCCCAGATGGTCTTCGACGCGAAGCGCCGCGAGAAGAGGTGAAGGCCACCTCCCAGGGGTGAGCGCAAAGGTGACCGCTCGGTGGCGGCCCCGCGCCCACTTCTCTAGACTGAGCCCGTGGCGCTGAAGATCGACCAAGACCACGCGCGCTTCCGGCACATCGTGCGGGGACGCATCCGCAAGAACCTGCGGAAATACATCTCCAAGGGCGAGCTCATCGGGCGGAAGGGCAAGGACCGGGTCAGCATCCCGATCCCCCACATCGACATCCCGCGCTTTCGCTTCAGCGACCAGCAGAAGGGAGGCGTCGGGCAGGGCGAGGGCGAGCCGGGCGACCCCGTCGGCCAAGGTCAAGAGCAACCCGGGTCCGGCAAAGCTGGCCAGGGTGAGGGCGACCACTCGATCGAGGTCGACGTCTCCATCGACGAGTTGGCCGAGATCCTGGGCGAAGAGCTCGAGCTGCCCGACATCGAGCCCAAGGGTGAGAGCCGGCTCAACCAAAAGCACGACAAGTACACCGGCATCCGCCGGGTAGGTCCCGAGTCGCTCAAACACTTCAAGCGCACCTATCGCGAGGCGCTCAAGCGGCAGATCATCACCGGCACCTTCAACCTCGACAACCCGGTCGTCATTCCCACCCCGGGCGACAAGCGCTTCCGCTCGTGGAAGACGACCAACGAGCCGGTGGCCAATGCCGTCATCCTCTACATGATGGATGTCTCCGGCTCGATGGGCGACGAGCAGAAGGAGATCGTGCGCATCGAATCCTTCTGGATCGATACGTGGCTCTCCAAGCAGTACAAGGGCCTGGAGTCCCGCTACATCATTCACGATGCTAGCGCCCGCATGGTCGAGCGCGACGTGTTTTTCAGCACCCGCGAGTCGGGCGGCACGATGATCAGCAGCGCCTACAAACTCTGCAAGAACATCATCGAGACCGATTACCCGCCGACCGAGTGGAACATCTACCCCTTCCACTTCTCCGACGGCGACAACTGGTCGATGGACGACACCCTCGCCTGTGTCGAGATCCTCAAGAACGACCTCATTCCCTGGTCGAACATGTTCGCCTACGGACAGGTGGAGAGCCCCTACGGCTCGGGCCAGTTCATCAAGGACCTCCGCGAGCACTTCGACCAAGTGCCTGAGCTCGTGATGTGTGAGATTCCGAACAAGGAAGCCATCATCGGGTCGATCAAGGAGTTCCTCGGAAAGGGGCACTGAACCGCCATGAGTCAGTTCGCACTGAAGACCCGACTGCCCCGCTACCTCCGCGTCGAGCAAGAGCGCATCCAGAAGGTGGCCGAGGAGTACGGCCTCGACTTCTTTCCCACCATCTTCGAGATGGTGAAGTACCACCAGATGGACGAGCTGGCCGCCTTCGGCGGTTTCCCCACGCGCTACCCGCACTGGCGCTTCGGGATGGAGTACGAGCGGCTCAGCAAGTCGAGCGAATACGGTCTGTCTCGCATCTACGAGATGGTCATCAACAACAACCCCTCCTACGCCTACCTCCTCGAGGGGAACTCGCTCACCGATCAGCGCCTGGTGATGGCCCACGTCTACGGCCACGTGGACTTCTTCAAGAACAACTTCACCTTCCGCGCGACCGACCTCGACGTGATGGGGCAGTTCGTCGACCCGAGCCAGCGTTCGGCCGATTACGACCCGAACCGCAAGTGGATCGACAAGATGGCCAACCACGGCTCTCGCGTGTCGCGCCACATCGATCGCTACGGCGTCGACAAGGTCGAGAGCTTCATCGACCACTGCCTCTCGCTCGAGAACCTCATCGACCCGCGCTCCCCTTTCCGCGGCAAGCGCGCCCCTCGTGAGGAGTCCGAGGACGAGGATCCCGTGGAAGTCCCGCGCCTCAAGGCGAAGGACTACATGGAGAACTACATCAACCCCGAGGAGTACATGGAGTCGCAGAAGCGCAAGCTCGAAGCCGAGCGCGAGCGCGAGCGACGCTTCCCTTCGGAGCCACAGCGCGACGTGCTCGCGTTCCTCCTCGACAACGCGCCCCTCGAGCGATGGGAGCGCGACGTGGTGAGCATCATCCGGACCGAGGCCTACTACTTCGTGCCTCAGTACCAGACCAAGATCATGAACGAGGGCTGGGCCAGCTACTGGCACTCGAAGATGATGACGGAGAAGATCCTCTCCGCGGCCGAGATCATCGACTACGCCGACCGCAACGCGGGCGTGCTCGCGACCTCCCCCGGACAGCTCAACCCCTACAAGCTCGGGGTCGAGCTCTATCGTCACATCGAAGACCGTTGGAACCGTGGCCAGTTCGGCCGCGAGTGGGAAGAGTGCGACAACCTCGACCACAAGCGGTCGTGGGACATGCAGCTCGGACTCGGCCGCGAGAAGATCTTCCAGGTGCGCGCGCTCTACAACGACGTGACGTTCATCGACGAGTTCCTCACCGAGGAGTTCGTGGCCGAGCACAAGCTCTACACCTTCGGCTACTCCGGTCGCAGCGGGCGTTACGAGATCGAGTCGCGGGCCTTCAAGGAGGTGAAGGAGAAGATGCTCTTCCAGCTCACCAACTCGGGCAACCCGATCATCGAGGTCATCGACGCCAACTTCAAGAACCGCGGCGAGCTGCTCCTGCAGCACGAGCACATGGGCATCGACCTGCAGAAGGACTACGCCGAGGCCGCTCTCGAAGCCCTCTGCCGATGTTGGAAGCGCCCCGTCGGCATCGTGACCACGATGGACAAGAAGGCGGTGCTCCTGCGGTATGACGGCAGCGAGCACACCGAGCAGCCCTACACCACCTCGGAGTCGTGAGGGGCACCATCACGCTCGCGGTAGCTCTGGTCGCGTGCAGCGGCCCCGAGCCCGCACCACCTCCTCCTCCACCGGTGCCCATGGCCGGTCCGAGCATGCCTGCGGTGCCCCTCCCGGCGGCCACCGCGGCAGCCCCGGACGGCACGCTCTCGCTCCGCCTCGCGCGCGGCGACGGCTCGCCTGCCGACGAGGCTCTCGCCCGTGGCGATGCCGCCTACGCACGCGGCGACTACGGCAGTGCGGAGGCGGCCTTCACCGAAGCGGCCCAGCTCGCACCCGAGGATGCCGCGCCTCTGGTGGGCATCGCCCGCAGTCGACTCGCCAAGGCGGAGGTCCCCGAGGGCGTCAATGCGGCCCCTGACGATCCGGCGGCTGTGGCTGCCTCAGGCCTGTTGCGAAAAGCGATCGAGCTCGACCCCGATCACGCCCTCGCCCAACGCGAACGCGGTCGTGTTTTGCTCATTCTCGGACGGCTGAAGCGCGCCGTGGGCCCCCTCGAGAACGCGGCTCGTCTCGCGCCCAACGACGCCGAGGTGCAATCCGCCCTCGGCTTGGCCCTGCTCCTGAATGGGCAGGGCGACCGGGGTGTCATCGCCCTCACGCGCGCCGCCGAGCTCGACCCCAACGATGCGGAGCGCCACAGCAACCTCGGCACGGCCCTCATCCAGCTCGGGCGGATCGTCGATGCCATCGTCGCCTACGACAAGGCGGTGAACCTCGCCCCCGAGGTCGCGAAGCACCACGGCAACCTCGGCACCGCCTACCTGCAAGAGGGTGACGTGAAGAGCGCCCGTCCCCATCTCGAGCGCGCGGTCGAGCTCGCGCCCGGGCGCGCCACCTACCGCAACAACCTCGGCTTCTGCCTCGAGGCCGCCGAAGAAGCCGACGCCGCCCTCGCCGCTTACACCAAAGCCACCGAGCTCGACCCCACCCTCGCTAGCGCCTGGATCAACCTCGGGAACCTGCGCGCCAAGCGCAAGAACCTCAAAGGCGCCCGGGAGGCCTTCGAGAAGGCGCGCGCCATCGATCCGACCGACCCGCGGGTTCAGACTGCGATCGGTGAGCTCGAAACGCTCGAGCGCACGCAACGCTGACCCCGTTCGCCGTTCCGCGCTCTTGACGCAGGGCGCACGGGTGAATACTTCGCACACGAAGCAATGGCATCCCACGCGGACGAGCCCAACGTCGACGCCATCGTCGAGACCTTGGTCTACCTCTACACCGAGTCGCGCAGACTCACGAAGGCCAAGGCACGCGAATTCGGACTCACCGGTCCACAGCTGACGGTGATCAAGATGCTCGACCAGCTCGGCAAGCTTTCGCTTTCGAGCCTGTCCTCCAGGATCCAGGCCCGAAACAGCACCGTCACCGGCATCATCGACCGCATGGAGCGGGAGGGCTGGGTTCAGCGCGAACGTTCCACCAAGGATCGGCGCATCGTGCTCATCAAGCTCACCGACCAGGGAAAGAAGCTCGCGGGCGAGATCGAAGTCGAGCCCATGGAGATCTTCCGCGATGGCCTGGCCAGCCTACCCACGGACGACCTGTCGGAGCTCTTTCGCATCCTCGGCGTGCTCCAGGCACACGTGCGCAAGGCCGTGAAGGACTCCCCGGACGTCTGACGCTCAGGGGTTCTCGTCGGCTTCTTCGGTCGGCTCGGGTGCAGGCTGTGCCGCATCGGGCGGCGCGTCAGCGATGAGTCGAGTCGGCATCGAGCGCGGCGGCCCCATGTACGCAGGCTGTCGGCCGCGCGTGATCCTGACCAAGGTCATGTCGTCGGTGATGACGTGTGTGCCGCCGACATCACCGGGGTCCCGCACCGTGATGCGGCCGGTGAGGGCCGACAGCCCGTACTCGGCCCCATCGGCGTCGGCATGGAGGGTGGGCACCACGGCGTAGAGTCCCGGCCGGGCGAAGGTTCGGGCCGGACAGATCTCCGCGAGCCGCACATACATGTGTTTGTGCTTGCCATGGTGAAGCGTGGCGAAGAGGTCGCGCGGCACGTGGTGGTTCATGCTCTGGCGCTCGCAACGCACCATCTCCCCCGTCGGGGTGAGCACGTTGAACGAGAGCATGCGTGCGCGCAGCGCCACGAAGACGGGTCGCTCGCCTACGTTGTGGGCCTGCACGCTGAAGCTCACGTCGGAGCCGATGGCGGCGTCGGCGTAGTGGTCGGCGGTGAGGGCCATGGTCGCCCCGAGCTCGTCTTTCGGGGGCCGCCTCCGCATGGGGCTGCGGCGCCGAGGACGGTAGTAGAGGCTGGCTTCTTCGGCCGAGCGCGGCTGGAGGTCGGCGCCGTCGAGGGGCTCGAGCTCCTTCTCGGGCTTCTTCGGTGCTTCCTTGGCCGGCTGCTTGGCGGACGCCTTGGTCACATCGGGACCCGCGCCGTGCCCCGGGCCCCGGTCGTGCCCGGAGCGCCCGTGACCGGGTCCGCCGCGGCCGCGCTGGGGCTTGGGTTCGGTGAGGCGCTTGGGCGCCGGTCCGTAGACCACGGCCTCGGCGTGGCTGAGCACCATGGTGGGAGCGCCCAGGCGCTTCAGCGGCTTGAACTGACGCGGTTTCTTGGCTGCGTCGGCCACGAAGGGGGCCGCCTGCAGCTTGTTTTTTCCCCAGCGACGAGCCGGCTTCCAGCCGTAGTAGGCCTTCACCCGCGCTCCGGGAACGAGCGCCTCGGCCTCCTTGCCGAAGCAGATGAGCCGGGGGTCGAACTCTTCGACGTAGGAGCGACCCGGGCCGAGCACCAACTCGCGGCGACCGGGGAAGTTGCCGTCCATGCCAAAGGCAGACGGGCCGTCGCAGATGGTCTGCTTGGGTGGGGGGCGCCAGCGCCCTGGCTTGGGGGCTTCGGTTTCCGGCGCTGTGATCTCGAAGCGCAAGAGGCGCACGTCGGCCGCGATGCGGAGGGGTTCGTCGCCTTCGTTGTCGACGCGCAGCAGCCACCGGCCATGAGCCGAGGGGGCGACGATGCGCAAGCTCACGGGCGGCGCCGGCTTGGCCTCATCTCCCGGCTGGTGTGCGGAGGCCGGCAGAGCTACGAAACCAAGGGCCCACCCGACGAGGACGGAGACGACCCAGCTCAGGGGGTTTTTCGAAGAGATGCGCATGGGGCGTTGGATGGACGAGGCATATCGCATGCGGCGACGGGTCGCCATCCGTGCGCCCGGAGGGACCGCATGAGCTTCCTCGTGTTCGGGCTCATCGCGGCCGCTTGCGGGGCGAGCGCCCTCGCCGCAACGGCGGTGATGCGCAAGCGCCTCGCCCCCCCTGCCCTGCCTCCCGCCTCGACATCCGACGAGCCACCTCCGCCCGAGCCGGACCCTCATCCCGAGCTGCCGGCCTTCATCGACCACGTGATCCAGGTCGATGACGACACGCGCTGGCCCCGCAGCGGGATGCTGGTCAAGAGCGGCGGCCGGATCCGCGCCGCCATCCTGCTGAGCGAAGAAGCGACGACGGAGCAGGCGACGGTAGCCCTGCCTCCCCCAGACCGGAGCCTGCTCTGGCTGGAGCGGGTCGAGCTGGCCATGCCGCCATCGCCGCCCACGCGAATCGAGGTCGACGGATTCCTGCTCGATCGCGAAGAGCTCCTCCCCGTCACCCTGGAGGCTGTGGGACGCCCTCATGCCGGCACCATCGAAGGAGAGGCGCAGTTGGGACGCTACCGCGGGCACACCGGCGACGCGGCCCTGGTCATCGTGCGCGCCGGCGAGGTGAAGATTTGGTACGGACGAGTGCTCGAACCAGACGCGTTCGACAGCCTGGGCCGGGTCGAGGAGCCCTCAGGCTAGGTTCGAGGTTCCGGGTTCGAGGTTCGAGGTTCCGGGTTCCAGGTTCCGGGTTCGAGGTTCCAGGTTCGAGGTTCCAGGTGCTCGAGAACGAGCCCGAGTACGAGTACGAGAACGAGCCCGAGTACGAGAACGAGCCCGAGTACGAGAACGAGCCCGAGTACGAGAACGAGCCCGAGTACGAGAACGAGCCCCGAGAACGAGTACGAGCCCCGAGAACGAGGTCAGCGGCGTTGCACGACGATGGGGGGTTTGTCTCCGGGTCGGCGCTGAATGCCCTGCCGGAGCGAAGCCACGAGGCCGGCGACCACCACGTTGACGGCGCCGTTCCGCTGTACGGCGTCGATGGCGTCGAGCACCAGCGCGTGCCGCGACGCCCACCCCTCGGCCCGTGCGAGGTCACCCTTGGCCACGGCTTCGCGCGAGCGGCGTACCACGTAGGCAGAGAGCGCCATGAGGTCGACCACGACCTCGGAACGGTCGCGGCGAAGTCCTTCGCCCAGCTTGACCCCGGCATCGAGGTGGGGCGACTTCATCGCCCCGAGCACCGCCTCGACGAAGGCGTTGCGGTCCGCCTCTCCCTCGGCTGCCGCCTCGAAGGCGACGGCAGCGCTGCCGCCCGCGATGGCGACCGCATCGAGGGCGGCCTGCTTCTCGATGCCTTTCTCTCGAAGGAGCTCGAGCAGCACCTCTTCGGAGAGGGGGCCGAAGCGCACCGGCATCGTACGGGAACGGATGGTGTCGAGCAGTCGCTCGGGCTGCGCCGTCAGCAAGATGAAATGCGTGGCGGCCCTTGGCTCCTCGAGCGTCTTGAGCAGGGCATTCGCCGCGCTGATGCTCAGCTGCTCGGCGTCGCGTACGAGGAAGACCTGCGCCCGCGCCTCGTGCGGCGGGTATTGGACCCGAGCGAGCACGACGCGGCGGATCTGCTCGACCGAGATCTCGCTCGTCTCCCGCTTTCCGCCGATGGTCTCGGGTGGATAGACACCGCGGCCGATGAGGACCACGTCGGGGTGGAGCGGCACCGACGGAGGGCCCTCGGTGAAGGTGACACTGCGCCGACAAGTCTCGCATCGCCCACAGCCGAGAGGTTCCTCGGGGCAGAGCAGCGCCTGAATGAAAGCGAGCGCCGTACGCTCCTTGCCCACCCCATCGATGCCCTCGAACCGATAGGCGTGATGCACGAGGTCGTGACGGAGCGCACGCGTCAGGGTCTCGATGGCCGTCACCTGGCCCTGGATGGCATCGAAAGACATGCTGAGGTCAGCGACAAGCGCCGGGGGCCGAACCCAAGAGTGACGAGCGAACCGAAGCGAGCGCATCGTCGACCGATACCTTGCCGGCCCGAACCTGCGCGACCTGTCCGCGACACACCTTGGCCGCCTGGGTGTACATCGAGGAGTTGGCGCTGTTCTTCGTTTTGGCCGCCGCGCTGAGCGCGCCACAGCACGAGGAGAGTCGGCCTGCGTTGGGGACCGGCTTGCCCTTGTAGCTCGTCGGCGCCTTGGCGGTGTTGCTGGCGCTCGGCTCCGGGGTCGGATCCGGCTTCGGAGCCGGTTCCGGCGGCGGCGGCTCCACGGACTTGAAAGGGATGTCGACCGGTTGCTCGTCGTCGTCGCACGCCACGAGGGCGCTCGCCAACGACACCAGAAGCACGGCGGACGAGGCTGAGAGCCGCCCGGCTGCGCTCCTTCCGCACCGCACCAACATGGGTCCCATCATGGTCGCAGTAGGCCGCTACAACAAGGACGTTGGCGGGGCGGTATCGGGCCTCCACGCGTGGAACGCACGATGACCGAGAATCGACGCGAGTCCGAGCATTTACATCCTTTGTCGCGGGGGCTGGCGCAGTTGACATCGGGCCGCCACCGACTACGGTAAAGGGGCGGGTTCTGCCTTTCGAACCTGCTCCCACAGCTCGCCGCTCCGTGTGGCTCCAGCCGTGGGTTGCGCTGCGTCCGCCCCGTCGGACGAGCGACGCATCATCCACTGGCACCGCTCGCGGTTGCGCCCAGGTGGGGTTTCTCTCGCAGACACCTCCACCTACACGAGGCCGCTGCGAGACGTGCTCGACGCCGGAGTTCTCTGCGCCGGACGTCCCACCAACGACCCGCTCTGCGGATTGTGGCGCCGAGCTGCACCTCGCTCCCCTTCCGAAGACCCATTCCCTGGAGGCCCTTGAATCTCGTCGCTCTGCGCAAGTCCGGCCCATCGTCCGCAGACCCCCGCCGTATCCTCGAGCCTCCGCTGGTCGCCTCGCCTCCCCGCTTCAAGGCCTACTCCACCCCACAGCTGGACCAGATCCCGCAGGTGGCAGCCCTCCCTGAGGAACAGCGGTTCGCCATGCGTGTGGTCTCGCACGTGCTGCCCTTCCGGGTGAACGACTACGTCATCGACCAGCTCATCGACTGGACCCGCGTCCCGAACGACCCCGTCTTCCAGCTCACCTTTCCCCAGCGAGGCATGCTGACCGAGGACCACTTCGACCGCATGGCCGATGCCCTTCGGCGGCAGGCACCGCGTTCGGAACTGAAGACCATCGCTCAGCGCATCCGCGCCGACCTCAATCCACACCCCGCGGGACAGAAGCAGCTCAACGTGCCGCGCCTCGACGGCGAGGCGCTCCCCGGGATGCAGCACAAGTACGACGAGACGGTCCTCTTCTTCCCGTCTCAAGGTCAGACCTGCCACAGCTTCTGCACCTTCTGTTTCCGGTGGGCGCAGTTCATCGGCGACAAGGATCTCAAGTTCGCCTCCGCCGAAGCCGATCACCTGGTCGACTATCTGGCCGCGCATCCAGAGGTAACCGACGTCCTCATCACCGGCGGTGACCCGATGGTGATGAAGACACGGAACATCGAGGCCTACCTCGATGCCCTGCTCGACCCACGCCTCGCGCACATCCAGAACATTCGCATCGGAAGCAAGTCGCTCACCTTCTGGCCCTATCGCTACGTGAGCGACCGCGACGCAGACGACCTGCTCCGCGTGTTCGAACGGGTGGTTGCTGCGGGCAAGCAGCTCGCGTTCATGGCGCACTTCAACCACCCGCGGGAGCTGGGAACCGACGTGGTGGAGATGGCCGTACGGCGCATTCGCAACACGGGCGCCGTCATTCGCGCGCAGGCACCGCTGCTACGTCACATCAACGACGACGCCGAGACCTGGAACGCCAACTGGCGGCGCCAGCTCCAGCTGGGGATCATCCCCTATTACATGTTCGTCGAACGCGACACCGGCGCCCGGTGCTACTTCGAGGTCCCGCTCGCGCGGGCGTACGAGATCTACCGCGATGCACTGCGCCACGTGACGGGTCTCGGGCGCACGGTGCGTGGCCCGAGCATGAGCGCGGGTCCGGGCAAGGTCGAGATCCAGGGGATCACCGAGGTCGCGGGCGAGAAGGTCTTCGTGCTGCGGTTCATCCAGGCCCGCGAGAGCCACTGGGTGCAGCAACCCTTCTTCGCCGCCTACGACCCGGAGGCCACGTGGCTCGACAAGCTGCGCCCCGCCTTTGGCGAGGAGAAGTTCTTCTTCCAGGCCGAATACGAGGCCAAGTACGGCGCCACGAACCTGAAGTAGTTCGAGGTTCCGGGTTCGAGGTTCCGGGTTCCGGGTTCCGGGTTCCGGGTTCTCGAGCCCGAGCCTCTAGACCAGGCCCATCCAGCTCGCCGCGGTGGCGGCTGCAAACGAAGCGGCGGCGGCGGCCAGTAGGTAGGCGAGCGAGCGTGGCCATCCGGGCTTCTTCGCTTCGGTGCGGCGAATGCGGCGGGGTCCGGAGTGCGACGGCGTGGAGACCTCTTCGGCGTCGGGCATCCAGGCTGGGGGCGCGCCGGCGTGTGCGCGCGCCTCGTCGAGGGCGCCCTGCTGCTCGTCGCGCACGGCCCGCAGCTCGGTGCGCATGAAGCGACCGAGCTCACTTTCGCCAACGAGCATGTCGTGCTCGCGGCACCACCGCTCGAGCGCCCGCATGAGGTCGTGGGCGGCATCGAAGCGATCCTCGCGGTCGAAGCTGAGGGCGCGGTGCACGATGGCGTGAAGCTGCTCTTCCCCCGGCAAGCCGCGAACGGCTAGGGGCGGTACCTCACCGCGCGCAGCGCGAACCAGTCGGCTGGTCGTGCCCTTCTTCTTCCGCATGCGACGCCCCGAGAGCATCTCCCACAGCAGGATCCCCACCGCATAGACGTCCGAGCGTTGGTCGAGGTTCTCGCCCCGCGCCTGCTCGGGGCTCATGTAGCTCGCCTTGCCTTCGATGCCGCTGGTGGCGGGCACGTCGGGCATGACGGTCGCGGTGGCGATGCCGAAGTCGCACAGCTTGACCTCACCGTCGAAGCCCACGAGCACGTTGGCCGGCGAGATGTCGCGATGGATGATGTCGAAGGGCGCACCGCGCTCGTCGCGGGCGCGATGGGCATAGTCGAGCGCGCGTAGCACCCCACAGACCACCGCGAGGCGGTGCCCGAGCGGGAAGCGCACCTTGCGGCGGCTGCACTCGCGCAGGAGGCGATGCAGGTCGAGACCGGCCACGTACTCCATCACGAAGTAGGGCTCGGTGTCCTGGCTACGCCCGTGGTCGATCACGCGGACCACGTTGGGGTGGCGGAGCGAGGCGGTGAGCTGGGCCTCGGCGAGGAGGAGCAGGTCGTAGCCCACGTCAGGGGGGAGGTCCTCACGGACGCGCTTGATGACGACCTCGTCCCCCTCGGCGTCGCGAGCGAGATAGACGTCGGCCATGCCCCCCCGGGCGAGCGGGGCGACGACGGACCAGCGACCCACGGTGACGGTCTCGGAGGGGGCCCCTCCCGACCCTCCGACCGAAACTGGAGGCAGAGAGCCCTGAGCTCCCTCGACGGACTTGCGCTGACTGGCTTGCACCACGATGCTGGCTGTCGTGCCAAGTGTGCGCAGGATGGCCAAGTTTCCGCCGTCCCAGATCCGCCGACCACAGAGTCGATAAGACGACCCCCAGAGACGCTACGTGACCGAAGCTCCACTACTTTCGCGCCTGCCCGAGCTGGGTACGAAGCTGTCCAATCCCGACGACGTGATGGACCGCTTTCTCGAGTACGTCGCCGACATCGGGCTCGAGCTCTACCCGGCTCAGGAGGAGGCCCTGCTCGAGCTCCTCGCGGACAAAAACGTGGTGCTCAACACCCCCACGGGCAGTGGCAAGTCGATGGTGGCCCTCGCCCTCCACTTCAAGGCCATGTGCGAGGACCGCCGCTCGTTCTACACGAGTCCGGTCAAGGCCCTGGTCAACGAGAAGTTCTTCTCGCTCTGCGAGACCTTCCACCCCGACAACGTCGGCCTCATGACCGGCGACGCCACGGTCAATCCCGGCGCGCCCATCATCTGCTGCACGGCGGAGATCCTGGCCAACAAGGCCCTGCGCGAGGGAGAGGACACCGACCTCTCCTACGCCGTGATGGACGAGTTTCACTACTACGGCGACCGGGATCGTGGCGTCGCGTGGCAGATCCCGCTCCTCACGTTGCCCCAGTGCCGCTTCCTCCTCATGAGCGCGACCCTCGGCGACATGGATCCCATTCTCGACGCGATGACCGACCTCAACGGGCGGCCGAGCGTCGTGGTGCAGAGCGATCAACGACCGGTACCGCTGTCGTTCGAGTACCTCGCAGAGCCGCTGCACGAAGCGGTGCAGAAGCTCATCGAGGAGGAGGAGGCCCCCGTCTACCTCGTCAACTTCACGCAGAAGGCCTGCCACGAAGAGGCGCAGAGCCTCACCAGCGTCAACGTCACCACCAAGGAGGAGAAGCGTGCCATCTCCGAGGCCCTCCAGAGCACGCGCTTCAACACGCCCTACGGCAAGGCGCTGCAGCGCTTCTTGCGTGCAGGGATCGGCATCCACCACGGTGGCATGCTCCCGCGCTACCGCCGCGTGGTGGAGCGGTTGGCCAAGAAGGGCCTGCTCAAGGTGATCAGCGGCACCGACACCCTCGGGGTGGGCGTGAACATCCCCATCCGAAGCGTGCTCTTGACCAAGCTCTGCAAGTTCGATGGGCAGAAGACACGCATTCTGTCGGTGCGCGACTTCAAACAGATCTGCGGACGCGCGGGCCGCCGCGGCTACGACGACCACGGCAAGGTGGTGGCCCTCGCGCCGGCCCATGTGGTCGAGAACCGGCGGCTCGAGGCCAAGGCGGCGGGCGACAAAGCCAAGCTCCGCAAGCTCGTGAAAAAGAAGCCCCCTACGCACGGCTTCGTGATGTGGGACGAGGAGACCTTCGACAAGCTCGTGCACGGCACCCCCGAGGCGCTTCGGTCGAGGTTCCGCGTGAGCCACGCCATGTTGCTCAACGTGCTCAGCCGTCCCGAAGGCGGCTGTGAGGCCATGAAGAAGCTCATTCGCGAGTGCCACGACCGCGATCCGGTGAAACATCGCCACGCCAAGCTCGGGATCCAGATGCTTCGCTCCCTCGTCGAGGCCGACATCGTGTCGTTGGTGCCGCGCGACGACGCGCCGCACCTCAGGCGACTGGAGGTGAACGTCGACCTGCAAGACGAGTTCTCGCTCAACCAGAGCCTCTCCCTCTTCGTGGTGGCAGCCATCGAGGTGTTCGACAAGGCTTCCGACAGTTACCCCCTCGACGTGCTGAGCCTCGTCGAAGCGATTCTCGAAGATCCGGGGATCATCCTCCGAAAGCAGGTCGACCGCATCAAGCGGGAGGCTGTGGCCGCCATGAAGGCAGACGGCATGGAGTACGAGGAGCGCATGGCCGAGCTCGAGAAGCTCGACTACCCAAAGCCCAACGCCGAGCTCATCTACGGGGCCTACGATGCCTTCGCCGAGCAGAACCCCTGGCTGGGCGCCGACGCGATCCGCCCCAAGGGCGTCGCGAGGGAGCTCTTCGAGAGCGCCTCGGACATGCACGGCTTCGTCATCGACTACAAGCTCGAGAAGAGCGAGGGCACGGTCCTCCGCTACTTCTCGGACGTGTACAAGACCCTCGTCCAGACGGTGCCGCGCTGGGCCCAGACCGAGCCGGTAGAGGACATGATCGACTTCTTCGCGGGGGTCGTTCGCGGCGTCGACGCGAGCCTGCTCGACGAGTGGGAGAAGCTCCGTGACCCGAGCTACAGCCCCGCGCCGGTGGTCTCCGATGCGGAGGAAGAGGAAGAAGAGACCCCCAAGGGGATCACCGCCGACGACAAGGCCTTCACGGTGATGGTCCGCAACGCCGCCTTCCGCGTGGTGCGTGCCTTGGCCCTCGGACGCTTCGAGGAAGCGGGTCGCGAGGTCGAAGCACCAGAGGGCGAAGAATGGACGGCGGAGCGTTTCGAGGCCCTGATGAGCCGCTACCTCGAAGCGCACGAGGCGCTACGGATGGACGGCAAGGCGCGTGGACCGCAGTACTTCCAGCTCGACAAGAAGCCCGAGCAGTGGCGCGTGCGGCAGATCTTGCTCGACCCCGACGACCACGCCGACTGGGCCCTGGAACTGAGCGTAGACCTCGTGCGCAGCGACGAAGAGAGCCGCCCGGTGATGACGCTGGAGCGGATCACCGAGGGACTCGACGCGCGTTGACCCCGACGTTCTGGCCACGCAGGCCGCGGCCGACGAGGGGGCTGGCCGACGAGGGGGCTCAGCCCTCTTCGTTGCGCACGGGCAGGATGGGCGCCCAGACGAGACGGTTGAGCAGCTTGTCGTCGACGAGACGGCCACGGTCGGAGAAGACCAGCAGGTTGCGCTCCTCGGACTCGTGCTGCTCACCGACGAAGATGATCCCCTTGCCCTCTTCGTTGTAGCCCAGCTGCACGACCGCATTCTTGAGCCACCGCCCGCCGCCCTCGAAGGAGAGCTCCTCGGGAAGGGTGTAGAAACCCTCCGGCGGGAGCTTCACGAGGCTCTCCGTCCATCCCATGGCCCGGAGCGGCGTGGTGGGATCACCCCAGAACCAGCGATTGTTCCGGTTCGCCCCCGGCCGAACGACGAACGGCATGCCCGAGCTGGGCACCCCGATGTAGACGAGGACCCCAGCGGGGAACGCATCTTCTTTGCCGGGGTAGGGTTGCGTGGTGCGGTAGAGGCCGGGATCGGGCTTCTTCATGGGACTGTGGGTCTAGTGGCTCCCCCGCCAATCGGCAAGCAGGGACAGGTTCGAGGGGTCCCGGGTTCGAGGTTCCGGGTTCGAGGTTTCCGGGTTCGAGGTTCTCGCGCACGAGATGAGACCGAGACCGAGACCGAGAGCGAGAACGAGAACGAGAACGAGAACGAGAACGAGAACGAGAACGAGAACGAGAACGAGAACGAGAACGAGAACGAGAACGAGAACGAGAACGAGAACGAGAACGAGAACGAGAACGAGACCGAGAACGAGAACGAGAACGAGAACGAGAACGAGAACGAGGACGAGGACGAGGACGAGAACGAGAAACGGCTACCAGATGCCCGGCACGAGCCGATACCGAACCCGGTCGCGATACGCGCGGTAGTCGCTGGTCTCCCCGAGGAAGCGCTCCTCGATCCGAATGCGGGTCACGACGAGGGCCACCGCTATGAGCGCCACCGCGGCTGCTGCGACCGAAGGATGCGCCAACACCGACGCGATGACCATGAGCGACTCGGCTGCGTAGGCGGGATGTCGGACCAGGCGGTACGGGCCACGGTCGACCACTTGCCGTAGCGAAGGCAACACGGCGAAGCTCCGACCGAGCCCAACGAGGGACAGGATCGCCATGACGCCTGCACCTGCGAACAGCCACGCGGCAAAGGCGGGCCAGGTGTCGTATGCGGGGGCGAGCGCGAGAGCCCACCCTCCGAGAACGACCGAGCCGAGACAGAGCAGCGTGTCACGCATGGCCGCGTTCTTCTGGGGCTGGCTCCGAAACAGAAATAGGAGACCGGCCGTCAGGTCGAGCGCGACGAGGGTAACGCTCACCGTGGTGTGCCCCTCAGGACGTAGGCATGCGCGCATGCCCCAATGGAACGCCGACAGCGCGAGGAGGATGTCCACCACGCGCTGCTCGGCGCGGCTGAGAACCCAGCCGCGTGCCCTCGATGGGGCTCCTTTCGGGTCGGCCTCGCTCAGTAGAACCGGTACCCCCAGCCGAACACCTCGGACGCGACATTGAGCCCGATGATGATGGCGAGAAAAACGACCCAGCCCAAAACGCGATCCTTGCTCATCGATTCCCCCTGCTCAGGTTCGTTGGAGAGTCTAGCGGGCCACCCACGGCGTCACCAGCCGCACTGCTCGCCTTTGGTTTCTTCCTCTAGGAACTTCCGCAGCGGGCGGAAGTACTCGAGGAGCGCGGCCGGGTCCGCCTTGCGCTCGCCCGACATGGCCTGGAGGGCATCCTGCCAGGGCTTGCTCGCCCCCATCGCGAGCAGCGCCTTGAGCTTCTTGCCCGCTTCTTCGTTGCCGTAGATGGAGCACTTGTGCAGTGGCCCTTCGTGGCCGGCCGCTTTGCAGAGCGCTCGCTGGAACTGGAACTGGTAGATGAAGGCCAGGAAGTAGCGGATGTAGGGCACGTTGGCCGGCACGTGGTACTTCGCGCCGGGATCGAATTGCTCGTCGGTGCGGGCCTCGGGCGGTTCGATGCCCTGGTACTGGGCACGCAGCTTCCACCACTCGCTGTTGTAGGCCTCGGGCTTCACCTTGCCCGCGAACACGTTCCATCGCCACTGGTCGATGAGCTTGCCGAACGGCAAGAAGGCCACCTTCTCGAGGGCCATCTTCATCAGGTTGTCGAGGTAGCCGGGTGTGATCGACAGCGCGATCGCGTCGCCGATCGCCTCGTGGAAGCCGTCGTTGGCGCCCTGCTGAAAGAGGACCGGCTCCTTGAAGTAGTAGTGGTAGTAATAGTTGTGACCCAGCTCGTGGTGGATGACGCGCAGCTCTTCGCCCGTCCGCTGAATGCACATCTTGATGCGGAGGTCGTCGTTGTAGTGCACGTCCCAAGCGCTGGCGTGGCAAACCACGTCGCGGTCGGCAGGCTTGGTGAAGAGCGAGCGCTCCCAGAACGTGTCGGGAAGGGCGTCGAGCCCCAGCGACGTGAAGAAGCCCTCGGCCGTCTTCACCATCTTGACCTCGTCGTAGCCCTTCTTCTCGAGCGCCTTGGTCACATCGATCGAGGCCGCATCCGGGTAAGGCGTGGCGAGGTCGGCCACGTTGTTCCAGGTCTGCGACCACATGTTGCCTAGGAGGTGCGCGGGGATGGGCTTGCCCTTCGGGACCAGCTCCTCGCCGTACTTCTCCGCGAGCTTCTTTCTCACGTAACAGTGGACCTGCTCGTAGAAGGGCTTCACCTCGCCGTAGATGCGTTCGATCTCCTTCTCGAACGCCTCCGGCTTCATGTCGTAGCCGCTGCGCCAGAGCTGACCCACGTCGTCGAAGCCGATCTCCTTGGCCCCCTCGTTGCCGAGCTGAACGTAGCGGGCGTAGGCGTCCTTCATGTCCGGCGCGATCTTACGCCAGCCGATCCACGCCTCCCGAAGCGCTGCCTCGTCACGGCTGTCGGCCATGAGCGCCGTGAGCACGCCGAGGGACACGCCCTTTCCCGCCTCGCCAGGCGTGTCGCATGCGAGCGCCTTGGCGTTCTTTTCGTCCTTGGCCAGGGCCTTGCGCAAGGCGCCGTCCTCGGTCGGGCAATACTTGCCCTTGCCGTAGGCCGACTGCATGCCGCTGGTGATCTTGGCCAGCTCCGCCGTCTTCTCGGGATCGTTGGGCGCAGGGAGGGTGCCGGCCAGCTTGAGGAGGTGGAACTGGCGCGCCAAGGCCGGCTCGAGTTCGAGCCCATCGAAGCGGGTCGCCGCCTTGATGGTCCTGGCCAGGTACTCCATCGTCTCCCGATCCGCCTCGGCCGAGATCTCCTCGGTATCGGAGGTGATGAAGTTCGACGAGACCCACCCCGCCCGCTCGCGCTTCACGAAGAGCGCCTTCAGCTCCTCGTCGACCTTCGTCATGAAGGCCTTCGCCTCTTCCGGGGTGGCGGTCTTGGGCGCCGTCGACGTCGCCGTGGGCGCGACGGTGGGAGGCGGCGGCGCGGGCGCGTCCTCGGGGCAGCCCGTGACGACGAGGCCGGTCAGCGACAGTGCGACCAGGGTGCGGCGCTTCACGCCCCCGCTCCTCGGCGACGCATGAGCAGCGCCGCCCCGAGCAAGAGGCCGAGCATGGCCCCGGGGGCTCCGGGCAGGTCGGTCTCACGACCCACGACGTGGCAACCGCAGCCGCCCTGCTTGGGCTCGACCGGCGGGGGCTGGTTCACATCGGGCAGCTCGTCTTCGGGCACATCGGGGATGTCCGACAGATCCGGACCCATGTCCTCGACGGCGCCGCCATCGTTGCTGGTGCCACCGTCGCTCGGTGCCTCGGGCTCGGCCGCTGCCTTGGGCTTGGGCTTGGGCGCGTTGAACTTGATGGCCCGGTAGTCGATCGCCTTGTTCTTGCCGTTGAGCACGATGCGCAGCGGCCGACCCACTGGTTTGCCGTCGGAGGTCTTGACCTTGAGCTCGTACTCGCCGGCCTCGAAGTCGTTCGAGCGTCGCAGCTTGATCTTGAACTTGGTGACCTTGAACATCTTGCCGCTGGCATCGGCAAAACCGACATCCATCGGGACGTTGATCGGGGTGGCGTTGTCGACGCGCTCCTTGCGGGTCTGCGGGGTATCGCCGCCTTCGTCGGTGAGCACGCGCTTGTAGATCATGACCTGCTTGAACGAGAAGGTCATGGGCACGTGAGGGAGGTCGGGCTTGCGTCCGTAGTCGATGGTGAACCTCACCTTCCAGACGCCGTCATCCTCCTCGTAGGCGCCCTTGTCGGTACGGACGGAGCCCAGCGCGAAGGCCACCCCCACCCAACCGAACACCATCAAGGCGGCCAGAAGTGCCACTGCACGCCGACCGGTTCCCTGCTTCGCCAGAGCCATCATGGCCCGACCCTAGCAAAAGTGGCCGGACGCCTCGTCTAAAGAGTGCCGTCAGTCCACCTTGGGACCGAGGCCGGGGTCGGCCCCGAGGCTCAGCTGCGTCCAGACGATGGCATCGCGCTGAGGCTGGTAGCAGGCGTCGACGGCCGACTCCTCGTCTTCGCTGCACGCCGTGTCGTCGAGGCAGGACGCGATCTCGCCCTGCGCCTTCAGGTTGTAGACCGAGGTGAGCGTCGCGCGCGAGCTGCCATCGAGCTGCTCCCAGACTTGGTCGCACGTGGCCCGCGACACCTGCGAGCAACGCTCCTTGCGGTTGCATCGCGCGATGTAGAGGGGCGTGTTCTTCACGTCGCCAGGCTCGGCGCCGCTGAGGATCTCGACCGTGCAGCTGTCGATGATGGCGGCGCTGTCCGGCGCTTCGTCGCCGAGGCCCTTCTTGGTCTTGCCGTAACACTCGGCGAGCTTGCTCAAGTAGACCGACGACGCTGCGGGATAGGCGCCGAGGCAGTCGGTGCGGTAGCCCCAACCGTCGAGCTTGTCGCCGTCGAGGTCGGCCAACATCTCGCACCACTTCTTCTGCGAGGTCTCGACCTTGCCCTGGTCGGGGTACGAAGCCGGCTTGCCCGGTCCGCAGGCGATGGCACCAGTGGTGACGACCGAAGCCGCGAGGAGGAGACGGAGGGCGTGCATGACGTCTTCGTACACGCGTCGCAGGCGGCGGCCCACCCCGAAGGTCGGCCGCCTCGAGGTTCAGTCGCGTCGAAGCTCGGGCCGCGTCGCCTGCGCCGGCGTGGGCCCACTTCCGAAGCGACGATGGTCACGAACCCACTTCGCGACCTCCCCCAGTCGTTGCCGCTGGCGCGCAGATGGCTGCCAGGGCGTGCCGAGAGACTTGGCCTGCGATGGCGAGGTGCCGTCGTCGGGTACGAGACGCGCCTCGTCGATGAGCGCGGTTCCGGTAAAGCTCTCGGCGTCGATCCAGAAGCAAGTCCCACGCTGGCTCTCCGGCACGCGCCGCTCGTAGCGGCACCAGCCATCGTCGCCGGGAAGCTCGCTGGTCGGGGTCATGGGTGCGCTGATCTGCTGGAAGCCGCAGTCGATGGTGTGGGCCGTGACCCCGAATTGGCAGCTCTGGCCTTCGGGCGGCTTCATGTAGACGGACGCGACCATGCCCCGCTCTCGCGCCGAAGCGCCGCGGCCGAGCAGGATGGTCCTGCTCTCGACGATCCCGCACCGAAGGCCCGTGCGGCACAGCCCGCCGGTCTCGATGCGGAGATAGCTCTGCCCCTGCGTGCCGAAGACCAACCACCCGGACTGTGCCGTGAAGCCCTCGATGGTGGCGGTGAATTCGAAGTCACCATCGACCAGGAAGTTGTTGATGGCACTCCCCACCGGGCTGCGACGCTCGACGGTGCGACGCCGCGGTCCGTCGGGCGGGCGAGGCACCCCGGCGCCACTTCCACTGCTCACGCTCGACGAGGCATCGGTGTCGAGCGGCACGGGGTTCGGGGCGCCGCTCTCTCCGAAGTTGCCGCACGCCGCGAGCACCACCGCGAGCGTGGGCCATCCCAAGAACGACTTCATGGCTTCAGCTCCGTGCGCAGCCAGGTGAGGGCCGCCTCGTGGATGGTGTCCTTGCCCTGGAGCAGGTCGGACTGCTTCTGCACCACGATCTCGTCCGGCACGACGCCGTATCCGATGAGGGTTTGACCGTCCTTTGTGATCGAGTCGCCGGTGCCGAACTGAAAACTGATGCCCGCGTAGTAGTCGAGCTCGTAGAACGTGGAGAAAGCCCCCGCCGTGGCCGCGGGCCCGAAGACGCGGACCTTGCTCGTGGCCCCCTTCATGGCGAAGGGCATGAAGTCGCTCGCCGAGCCGTCGCGGTGGATGATGAGGGCGACCGGCATCGCCGGGTCGTAGTCGTTGGAACCCACCCGCATGGTGTCGCCCGGCGACTGGGCGAGGATGTTGAAGAAGTTGACCCCCTCGGAGCTGGAGACCGGACCATCCCACTTGCCGAACTCGGCGGGGCTCGCGAAGGCGAGCACGGTCTCGGGAGGTCGTACGAGCTGGGTCACCGTCTCAGCGGCGTCGAGGGTGCCGCCGTTGCCCGCCCGATGGTCGAGGATGACCCCACGCGCCTGCTGTTTGAACAGCGTGTACGCATCCTTGATGCTGCCGTTGACGAAGCCGTTGGGATCTCCCCCGCCGAAGAGGGTGTCCCAGAGCAGGCTGTAGATGGCCTCCTGTGGGTTCGATTGTGCGACGAGACCTCGGTAGAAGTTGAACCCAACCCGGTGCTGCGGACCGGGGTTCTCCGCGGTGTGATAGAAGGGCCGATTGTCGCAGCGAACCTGGCCTTCTCGGTCGAGCGGGAGGTCGTCGACGCGGAACGTCTCCGGCGTCGGGTCGCAAGTCTCGCTGACGGCGTCGCAGTGGAGCACGCTGAACGTCGTGGCGTACTTGATGATGTTGCCGCGCAGCCGTTCGACGTACTCGCTGTAGACCTCGTCGGTGTTGGCGCGGAACTGCGACCAGTCGACGGCCTCGAGCCCAACGGACCACGCGATCGGGTGTTGGCCGTCCACCGAGACGAGGCGGTCTCCTTGAGCGATCCCGTAGGTCCCCTCTTCGCCGCCATCGTGCGAGACGAGCACGTCGCGGTACACGGGGTCGCTGGGCAGCTGGGCTTGCGAGGTATCGGCCTCGCCTTCGATGAAGCAGAGGTTGAGCCGCCGCTGACGGTCGACGTTGCGGATGTTGCCACGCGCGGACGTGTGCCAGTCGTGCAGCTGGCGGATGGCACGTGCCCACCCGTCCCAGAACGTCCACGCATCGCTCGCGCTGCGAAGACCGTCGAGGGTCTGGAGCGCCTGAGGAAGGTCGAGGGTGCGCGTCTTTCGGCCCCCGTAGAAGACCCTCAGCTGTGAGGCGAGCACGTCGACGACCTGGCTCCGGATGGAGTCGTCGGGGAGGGGCGGCACGAAGAGCTCACCGCGCCGACAGCGCTGGTGCATGCAGACCTCCCCGGCTCCGCAGACCGGGTCTCCGACGCCGCTGCAGCTTCGCTGGGGGTCGACGTAGTCGCCGGCCGGCCGCACCTCGAGCGCGTCGAGATGCGTGCCCTCGCTGTCGGCATCGAAGGCGCGAAGATAGACCGCGACGGTGTTGGCGCCATCGACGGGAAACGCGTTGGTCGACATCTCGACCCAACCATCCGACGTGGTACGGCCGGTTGGGGCCATCTTGGCCACCACGAGGTCGCGTTCGAGCGCCTCGGGATAGACGACGGTCATCTGCAGGTCGACGACGCCATGCCTCACCCAAACGGTGGCGACGTAAGAAGCCGCCTCGGCCGGAAGCTCGACGCTCCATCGTTCCTGACAGAAGGTCTGGTTGTCGATCAGCGTGTTGACGTGGAGGTACTTGCCGCCTGCGAGGGCATCCTCGCCGGCCACGACCTCGAACCCAGGAGGGTCGACGCAAGCCTCGTCCGCGTCCTCGGGCACGAACCGATCGCGTTCGGCATCGAAGCCTGCGTCGAAGTCGACGAAGGCCACGGCATCAGGCGCGGGGAGGTAGGTTCCCTGTGCATCGAACGATCCAGCATGGGCGTCCCCCGCCCCACTCACGCCGATCAGGATGACCGCTGCCCGCCCCCACCAGTGACGTTTGTCGTCATCTCTCGCGCCGAAGATCGTCGCTCTCATCATGCCAAGCTCCGCCTCGAGGGGGTCGCCCGCGACTCGCCTGGCCAGCCGAAGGCTCGACCGGTCAGCTTCTGGGGCCCCGGTGTCCGCCAAACCGGACACAGTGGCGGTTCATAGCACGATGGCGACGGACGCGTAGCGCCTGCATGACCCCGAACGCGGCGCAATCGCCGCGAGGCCTGACATTCTGATCAGGGCCCGCGAAATCATCCTGGGCTCTGATCCGTCTACACGCATGGGTCACAGCGTCTCGACCTGTGACACCCATGTCCGCTGAGCCCGGAAACAACCAGTAAGACCGGACACCTCGCCGACGTTTTCCTCCTACGCAACGCCTCACCCACGTCGACCTACCCGACACGACACGCCCCGGGTGGCCCGAATGATGCAGAACCCTTCGATACCCCCTCGCATGCTGCGACGGGAGGTCCCCCCCACGAAGCCATGAACGACCCCTACGACTTCCCCCCCGCGATGTCGCCCGCCTACGACACATCCCCTCCCCCGCTCAGCGCGGACGAGTTCATCAGCGACGATGAGCTCAACGCCGTGATGGCCGGCGGTGGCGTACGCCGCGATGGCTGTGTCCTGCGCACGGACGACGGCATCACCTACCTGCTCGAAGAGGCCATGCGGGCCCTCGGCAACATCAGCCAGGAGACCGACCCCTACGGCGTGACCGGCCAGGCCGAGACCCTCGGTGGCTGGCTGCGTCGGGGCTTCGTGATGAGCTCTCAGCGCATCGCGCTCGGACGAGCCGTCTACGACGCAGAGGCGGGTTTCGTCCTGCGGCGCCTAGCCCGCGACGCCGACGCCTCGGGCATCAACCCGGCCATCCGGCCTCGCTGACACACCGAGGTCGGCCGCCACCGCCTCGAGGGGGCGATCGTGGTGGTCCTCCACCGTGGGTACCTCGAGTCGCAGTCCGCGCGCGAGCTGGGGGGCGGCGGCCAGCGCCACATCCGCCACCGAAGGGGGGCCCGCGCCGAGGCTCTCGAGGGAGGCGACGCCGTGATCGCTGATCCCACAGGGAACGATCATCGCGAACGCCGAGAGCGGCGTATTCACGTTGATGGCAAAGCCGTGGAGGGTGACCCACCGCGACAGACGGACGCCGATCGCCCCCAGCTTCGCGATGTCGGTCGCCCACGGTTCCCCCGCCCAGCGATCGGGCGCAGCGGCGTCGGCCCAAACACCGATCATGCCGTCGACGGTGCCCGCCTCGACGCCGTACTCGCTCGCGATCTGAATCATCACTTCGGCGAGGTCGCGCACGTAGCGACGCACGTCACAACGCTCCGGCCTCAGGTCGAGGATGGGGTAGCCGACGAGCTGTCCCGGCCCGTGGTAGGTCACGTCGCCCCCGCGCCCGATGTCGTAAAGGTCGACCCCGGCCGCGGCGAGCTGGTCACGCGCGAGCAGGAGGTTTTCGGCCTGCGCGTTTCGCCCCATGGTGATCACCGGGGCGTGCTCGACGAGCAGAATGGCGTCCTCCGCTTCACCGAGCTTGCGCGCCTCGTGGAGAGACTGCTGCAGCTCGAGCACGGGACCGTAGGCGCGGCGACCCAACCACAGCGCCCGCGCCTTGCGCTCGCCTCGGCTCACTCGGGCACCGCCTGGCCGTCGCCCTCGGCGGCCTCGCGGTAGTCGTCGAGTCCCTCGAGGAAGCTCTGAGCGATGTCGGGATCGAACTGGCTTCCGCTGCAACGCTCGATCTCCGCGACCGCGACCTCGTGGGGGAGCGCGCGGCGGTAGGAGCGGTTGCTCGTCATGGCGTCGTAGGTGTCGGCCACGCTGATGATCCGCGCCATGAGGGGGATGCGCTGCTTGTCGAGACCGAGGGGATAGCCGCGGCCGTCGAAGCGCTCGTGATGAAGGTGCACGCCCGGGATGAGCGGGTGAAGGAACTTGATGGGCGTGAGGATGTCGCGCCCGAACCCCGGATGCTTCTTGAACGCCTCGTACTCGCCGTCGGTCAGCTTCCCCGGCTTGTTGAGATTGAGTACGCAGCCGATCTTTCCGATGTCGTGCATGAGCGCGCTCTGTCGGATGATCTCGATCTCGCGGGCGTCGAGCCCGAGGCGCCGACCCAGGTACACCGCGTATTCCGCGACCCGTTCGGAGTGCCCTGCCGTGTACCGGTCCATCTTGTCGATGGCGCTCGCGAGGCCCTGAATGGTCTGGTGGAAGGTGGCCTGAAGGTCGTCGTAGAGCCGCGCGTTCTCGATGGCAGCCGCGGCACGTGCGGCGATGATGGTGACGAGCTTGCGGTCGCCTTCCTGCAGACTGTCGCGATCCATGCCTGCAGCCACGGCCACGAAGCCGAGCTTTCGGTTCTGCACCCGCAGCGGCACCGCCAGAAAGGACCCCACGCCCGCCCCCGGCGAATCGAGGAAGAAGGGTTGGACCTCGGCGTCGTGCACGAGCAGCGGCCCGCCATCGTCGAGGCGGGTCGCCACGACCTCGGCCGCCAGCTCCGGCACCGGCGCGGCGAGGGGCTCGGCCTCTCGCCGCTCGCGTTCGAAGAGACGCCCTTCACCATCGTCGAGCCACGTCGACACCTGAGCCGCACGAAGCTCGACCAGACACGTGTCGACCATGGTGCCGAGCACCTGGTCCAGCGAGAGGCTGGTGCTGATGGCCTCGCTCACCTTGTGAAGGGAAAGTGCCTGCTTGAGCTGCAGGTTCTCGGCCTGCATGCGCTTCTGGGCCACGGCGCGCTCGACCACGGTGAGGACCTCCTCGAGCTTGAAAGGCTTGAGGATGTAGTCGTGAGCACCCCGCTTCATCGCGCCGATGGCGGTCTCCACGGTGCCGAACCCGGTCATGATGACGGCGATGGTGGACGGCGAGACCAGCTCGAGCTGCTCGAGGAGCTCGATCCCACCGAGCTTGGGCATCTTGAGGTCGGTGAGCACCAGGTCGAAGTGCAGGTTGGCAAGCTCGTCGAGCGCCGACTGTCCGTCCGCGGCCACCCTGACCTCGTACCCTTCGAGATCGAGTACCTCGGCGAGCATCTCACGGATGCTGACCTCGTCGTCGACGACGAGCACACGGCCCTTGCCACGCGCCGGAGCGCGGCTGGGAGGGGCTCCGTCGGAGCCGGGCTTGTGGACCACCGAGGTCATGAAAGCCGAACCTACCACGGCCCCGACGGCAGTCGAGACCCTACGAGGCCGCGTTCTTGGGGTCTAATCGTCGTCGGGGGTGAGCAGCTCGCCACGCACCGTACGGGGCGCGTCGTCGAGCTCGATGGCATCGCCGCGGCCACGCTGGGACACGGGAACACCGCGGTGTGAGGGATACATGCTCTCAGGCGCCTCGGGATCGACCACGCTGAGTGGCGACCGCTCGCTGACGGGGACCTGAGGCGCCTCGTCGCGGCGACGTGTCCCCTGGCCACCGAGGGCCTTCTTGTTCTCGAGGAAACGAAGCACCGACGCGTCGGAGGCGCGAACCAACGTCACCCGGAGATCGGATGGCAGCGGCGCTTCGATGAGGAGCCGGTGGCCATCATCGGGGTGATCGATCTCGACCCTCACCAGGTGCAGATAGCTACGGTCGAGCCCGTGCTTCTCTTCGAAATAGCGATTGGTCGGTGCATGGCCGTACCGCGCGTCGCCAAGTACGGGGTGTCCGATGGCGGCGAGGTGGCGGCGGATCTGGTGCACGTAGCGCTTCTCGGGCACCACGCGGAGGATGGAGTGACCACCGCCGATGGCCAGGCGACGGTAGCGCGTCCGGGCTGGGCGCGGCCCCTGCTCGCCACGTAGCTCACGCGTGATCGCCCCCTTGGCCGGGGTCACGCCGCGCGCAGCCGCGAGGTAGACGAGGCGCCCGGAGTTCTGCACGGCCTGGGTCCACTTGTCGGCCGCGGCTTGGTTGCGGGCGAAGATGGTCACGCCGCTCGTGCCCGCCTCGACCTTGAGGACGGGGATGAAGGCCCCACCGTCGATGTGGCCTTGGGCGCGACCGAGCAGGCTGACCGGGTACTCCGGCTGGATCTCCACCGGCTCGTGAGGTGGTTTGTCGAGCGCGATGATCTCCTCGTCCGCGTAGAGGACCTCCGGCACCGGGGCTGGACCTCGCTGGAGCACCACGACCACCTCGACCTCTTCGGTGAGCGGCAGCATGTCCATCGGGTAGACGTCGCGCGGGTGGTAGCCGAGCCGCGCGAGGGGATCGAGGTCGCGACTCAGGTTGTCGAGATCGCACGCCACGTAGACCACACGCTTGGGTCCGAGGGCGGTGATGGCTTCGCGCGCCGCGGGGGAAAGGCCCCGACGCGGCGGATTGGCGACCACGACGTCGAACGCCGACTTGGCCGCCGCGAGGGCCTTGGTGACCGAAGCGACGTCACCCGTCACCACCTCCACGGGGAGGCGCTGTGCCTGAGCTGCCCGCAACGCGAGCGCCGCCGCCGGCGGGTAGGACTCGACGAGCGTGGCCGCATGTCCCCGTTTGGCCAGGGACAACGAGATGGCGCCCGTGCCGCCGTAGAGGTCGAGCACACGCCCTTCCCCCGGCGCGAGGGCTTCGTCGACCACCTTGCCCAACAAGGCGTAGAGCTGTTCGGCTTGACCCCGGTGCACGTGCAGGAACGACGTGTGCGAGACGTACTGGTAGGTATCCGCCACCGCGTCCTTGCACTCGCTGAGGCCCGACAACGAGATGAAGTCCGAGCCCGACTGGTGGCGCGCGCTGTACCGGAGCGACACGGACAAGCCCGAGATCTGCGGCAACCTCTGGCGCAGCGCGCGAGCCGCGTCGCGCAGGTCTTCTACGGGGGCCGCACGCTCGGCGACGAGCAGGAGCGTGAGCAAGATGCTGCGCTCTGCGCCGTGCGTCGCGAGGGGATCGTCGGCGGCGTCCTCGTCGTCGTCGGGGGGCGCGAGCTCGCGTGCGTCGAGGCCGGTGAGCACGCCCTGGTTCCCGACCGCCGGCTCGAGCAGCGCGGCCAGCTCCGGCGGGGGATCGTTGGCGAGCTCGCGCAGCTCTCCGACCAGCTCCATCAAGCCCGCGCTGAGCACCTGGCAGTGCGGGATGTCGACGACGTTCTGGTTGTCGTGTCGGCGGTAGAGCCCGACGGCCACCTCTCCGCTGTCGTCGCGCGCGACGACCAGCTTGGCTCGGCGCCGATAGCCCGTGATGGCCTCGGCGGGCTCGACGACGCCCTCCTTGCCAAGAGGCGTGATGCCGTAGCGATCGAGGGAAAGCCGAAGCCGCTTGCGCTTGGTCTCCCGCTGGTCCTCGTAGCGCATCGGCATCAAGGGGCAGGCCCCGCAGGCCTCGACGTGAACACAACGCACCTCGGCGTCGGGGTCCCACTCGATCGGCTTTTCGGGCCTCTTCTCGGGCGCTGTCCGTCCCATGCGCTCGCCTCCCGAGCCCGCCAGGGCTCGCGGGTGGTTCGGGCCGCCGCGGCGACGCCGACCTTCTGGTTCAAGTCCACGAGGTTACCACCCCGCGCGCGCCGCGTCGCACGGAACTCCGCAGAAAAGCGGCTGAATCGGCACGTTCGCGTCACGCGAGGGGCCGGTCGAGCGGGGCATGGTCATGGGCTCCGAGCTCAGGCGCCGATCTTAGTTGCATGGTTTCACAACTAAGCATATATCCAACCCGTGCAGCTGGCCTCTACATCCGAGCCGAGCCCCCGATGGGAGCTCTACCGGGTGCTCTCCGACCCTACGCGGCTCCGTTTGTTGGGTCTCGCCGCGCAGGCCGAGCTCGGCGTGAGCGAGCTCGCCGACCTCCTCGGAGAAGGCCAGCCCAAGGTTTCGCGGCACTGCGCCGCCCTTCGTGAAGCCGGTCTGCTGTACGGACGCAAGCAGGGCACGTGGCTTCTCCTGCGGTTGGCGCCTCAGGCGACCGAAGATCCCGTCGTCGCCGACGCACTCACCGCAGGGACGCAGCTGTGTGAAGAGGACGGCTCGCTCCGACGCGTCGCCACGGTCCTCGCCGCCCGGGACCGCGCGACCCGAGAGTTCTTCGCGCGGGGCGACCGTCCCCCCCGCATCGGTCCCCCAGACGAGCTCGCCGCCTACCTCCGCGCCATCGCGGTGCTCATGCCGTCCCGCCGGCTCGCCGTCGACGCGGGCACGGGTGATGGCGCGCTCCTCGAGGTGCTGGCCCCGTTGTTCGAGAAGGTGGTCGCCATCGACCGCGCCGAGCCGCAGCTGGCCCTCGCGCGCTCGCGCTCGCTCGAGCGCGGGTTCGACAACGTCACTTTCGTGTGCGGGGAGCTCGACGACGAAGAGGTCCGGAGCGCGACCGAGCAGCAGGCGGATGCGGTGTTCGCTGCACGGGTCCTCCATCACGCGCCCGTTCCGCGCCGCGCCATGCAAGACCTGGTGGCCCTCGCGGCTGAGCCCACCGACGACGGTCCAGGGGGTGCGGTGGTGGTGCTCGACTACGAGAGCCATCGCGACGAAGCGCTGCGCGAGCAGGAGGCCGACCTCTGGTTGGGGTTCGAGCCGAGCGAGCTGCGAGACCTCGCCCACGAGGCCGGTCTCGACGACATCCAACAGGGCCGTCTCCCCTCCTCGTGGAACGGAACCGGCCCCGATCGCCACCTCGTGTGGCAATGGCTGGCGGGCCGTCGCGGCCCGTCCCGCTGAATCCCTCACGGCCGCATCGCGGCCCCCCAACGGAAGAATCAAGGAACCATGAGCAAGCAGAACTTCAAAGTCGCCGACCTTTCTCTCTGGGAGCTCGGCCGCAACGAGATCCGCCTCGCCGAGAGCGAGATGCCCGGCCTGATGGCCCTCCGCGAACGCCACGCCAAAGAGCAGCCCCTCAAGGGCGCGAAGGTGATGGGGTCGCTTCACATGACCGTGCAGACGGCCGTCCTCATCGAGACCCTGATGGACCTCGGCGCCGACGTTCGCTGGTGCAGCTGCAACATCTTCTCGACCCAAGACAGCGCCGCCGCCGCGGTCGCCGTCGGCCGCGACGGCACGCCCGAGGAGCCCAAGGGCGCCGCGGTCTACGCCTGGAAGGGCGAGACCCTGGAGGAGTACTGGTGGTGCACCGATCAGGCGCTCACCTGGCCCGACGGCAGCGGGCCGGACATCATCGTCGACGACGGTGGCGATGCCACGCTGCTCATCCACAAGGGCCTCGAGTACGAGAAGTCCGGCACCATCCCCGAGTTCAACGCCGACGCCGAGCCGGCGGAGTGGGGCGTCATCCTCGGTCAGCTTCGTGAGATCAAGGAGCGCTCGCCCGGCCGCTGGGAGAACTTCGTCAAGCCCATCCGCGGCGTGAGCGAAGAGACCACCACTGGCGTCGCTCGCCTCTACGAGATGGAGAAGGAGGGCACGCTCCTCTTCCCGTCGATCAACGTCAACAACTCGGTGACCAAGAGCAAGTTCGACAACATCTACGGCTGCCGTCACAGCCTCGTCGACGGCATCTTCCGCGCCTCCGACGTCATGCTCGGCGGCAAGGTCGCCGTCGTCGCCGGCTACGGCGACGTGGGCAAGGGCTGCGTGCAGTCCCTCGTCGGGCAAGGCTGCCGCGTCATCGTGGCCGAGATCGATCCCATCTGCGCCCTACAGGCCGCGATGGAGGGCTACGAGGTCGGCACGCTCGACGACTGGATCGGCAAGGCCGACATCTTCATCACCGCCACGGGCAACAAGGACATCATCACCGCCGAGATGATGGGCAAGATGAAGGACAAGGCCATCGTCGGGAACATCGGCCACTTCGACAACGAGATCCAGATGGCGGAGCTCGAGAAGATGAAGGGCGTGAAGCGGACCCAGATCAAGCCGCAGTTCGACGAGTACACCTTCGCAGACGGCCACAGCGTGCTCGTGCTCGCCGAGGGTCGCCTGCTGAACCTCGGCTGCGCCACCGGCCACCCGAGCTTCGTGATGAGCGCCTCCTTCACCAACCAGGTCCTCGCCCAGCTCGAGCTCTGGAAGAACCACGAGAACTACGAGAAGAAGGTCTACGTGCTGCCCAAGCATCTCGATGAGGAGGTCGCCCGCCTTCACCTCGACAAGCTCGGCGCCAAGCTGACCAAGCTCACCGACGACCAGGCCAAGTACATCGGCGTGCCCGTCGAGGGGCCCTACAAGCCCGAGTTCTACCGCTACTGATCCCCAGAGCGTAGAGCGCGGGGACGCAGCTCCCCCATCGTGGCCGCCCCGGGCTCGTACCAGGGCGGCCACCTGCGTTCTGGAAACGGAGGGAAGACCTCCGCGCGTTTCGGGGTACCCTGCCGGTGATGACTGAGATGGCTTCGGAGCCGACCCGACACACCAATCAAGGCTGGGGCCCGCCCGGCGGCGGTCCTCCCGGCGGCCCCCCCGGCGGCGGCGGCTACGGTCCTCCTGGCGGCCCCCCCGGCGGCGGTGGCTACGGCCCACCCGGTGGCCCCCCCGGAGGAGGTGGCTACGGCCCGCCCGGTGGCCCTCCTGGCGGAGGTGGTTTCGGCCCCCCCGGCGGTCCGCCCGGTGGCCCTCCCGGCGGAGGTGGTTTCGGTCCACCCGGTGGCCCTCCCGGCGGAGGCGGTTTCGGTCCTCCGGGCGGCGGTGGATATGGTCCGCCTCCCGGTGGCTTCGGGGGTCCGCCCCCGGGCGGGTTCGGTGGCCCACCCCAGTTCGGCGGGCCGCCAGGAGGGTTTGGCCATCCTGGCGCCAATCGTCCCCCTCCCGGACCGAGCATGGGCGGCTCGATCATCAAGCTCTTCATGTTCGGCATCCTCCTGCTCGGGTGCCTCGTGGGGGTCTACGCGTCGGCCTACAAGGGCTACGGCACCGCCTTCTTCGTCGGCCTCATCGCGGGTCTCTCGGCGTGGGGTGTGGCGAGCGGCGCGGCGGGCCTCGCCAAGAAGGAGCTGTCCTGGGCCGTGGTCGGCGGCATCGTCGGCGTGGTCACGATCCTATGCACCGCGGCAGGGCCCAGCGTCAGCACGTCGGCGCGGCAAAGCGAAGCAGACGGTGTCTTCGCCGAGCTGAAGGAGGACGGCGACAGCTTCCCCGACAACTGGAAGTGGCGCTATTCGGACAAGTACGAGGAGCAGTTCCTCAAGCCCGAGTGGTTCGGCCACTACACCCTGGCGCGCGTGCACGAGGCGGTAGACACCAAGCGCGCCGTCGATCTCCGCAACCTGATGAAGGAGATCGACGACCACGACGGCGACGACGACGACACCAAGGAACTGCTCAAGGAGGCCCGCAAGGACGCCGAGAAGGCCTTCACGAAGATCTATGACGACGCCACCGCCAAGATGTTCAAGGCGGTCGGGAGCAAGAAGCGTGAGTTCCCCGTCGACCCCGCCCTTCGCGGTGCCTTCGCCACCATGCTCCAGGGCCTGTCGTCGTCGACGGACGCGAACGTCTACGTCGCCTTCGTCAACGAGCCCAAGCTCGATCCGCCCGAGGGCACCGACGCCTTGCTCAAGCAGATGCAGCGCCACCCGGACGCCCGCGCCTCGTTCCCCAAGGGCAACGCCCCCGTCATCGACCCGGGTCAGGCCTTCTCCGCATCCTTCGACAACAAGCGTCGCGGGACTTTCATCACCGCGATGAACGAATCGTTCCACCAGGTGTTCGAGAGCGACGGCCTCTTCACCTTGGTCCCCCTCAAAGACGGTGACGATCGCGATGGAAAGCTCATCTTCGAGGTCAGCTCGACCATCTTCCGCATCAAGGACTTCTTCTTCTACGACAAGACCGGAACCGACGGGGTCAAGCGCTTCGCCGGCTTCCTCTTCGCCATCGAGGTGGAGTGGGGCTTCCGGATCCTCGACCGCAAGGGCAAGGTCCTCTACGCGCCGGAGCATCTCCGAAGCTCGCCCGCCCAGGAACTGAGCGTGCGGCGCAAGCCAGGCGACCCGACCTGGTCGATGTACTCGGTGATGATGGACTCGGCCTATTACAACTACGCGCGACGCATCGTCGGCAACTTCGGCCTCACGCCGCCTCCGATCAAGAAGGCCTTCTCCTACTCGGGGCCCGTCGCCGAGTAGCGGCTCGCTGCCAACTCGAGCGCATCAGGGCGCGACCACACGACGGTCGCGCCCTGCTTCTTTTGCGGCGTACAGCGCCTCGTCGGCTCGTTGCAGCCAGTCGCTCGGGTCCTCATCCTTCTTGAGCGTCGCGACGCCGACCGAGATGGTGATGGCGATGATGGCCTCGGCGTGGCGGATGCGAAGGGTACGCACCGCTTCCATCAAGCGGTCCCCCACCTTCGCGGCCCCGGCGGGCGGCGTCTCTCCGAGCACGACCGCGAACTCCTCCCCGCCGTAGCGCGCGACGTAGTCGGTGCTGCGGGAAGCCACGCGCACCATGGTCGAGGCCAGGGTCTTGAGGACTTGGTCACCAGCTTGGTGGCCGTGCGTGTCGTTGAGACGCTTGAAGTGATCGACGTCGACGAGAAGGAGGCTCACCGCCTCGCCGTCCTGCTGGAACTTCCGCGTCACCGCGGCGAGGTAGTCGTCGAAGGCGCCTCGGTTGTAGAGCTGAGTGAGCCCGTCGATCTCCGCGCGCCGTTTGGCTACCGCCAACTCCGCCCGCAAGTCGCGAACCCGGGCGCCGATGCGCTTGAGCTCTTCGCGGTGGCGCGCCTTGCGACCTTCCATGCTCTCTTGCACATGACTCACGGCGTCGAGCACGCGCTCGCGAAGCTCCTCGAGCGGGGCCGTCTCCGCTGCCCGCCGTAGTCCGTCGAAGCGACGCTCGAGCTCGGCGTCACTCTTGGCGTCGGAGGCGAAAGCGCTGCGAATCCCGTCGAGGAGCTGGCCGATCAGCTTGCGGAGTCGCTCGACGTAGGCTTTCTCGCGCTGCCGGTGGGTACGAAAGCGTGCCCGCAGACCTCGCCAATCCCGCTCGGCGGCCGGTCCACGGTGCTCGGCGTCGGGGTGCGGCCCCCGATTGAGGATGTGCCGAGCCCACTTTCGCCACTGGTCTGCCGCCTCTCTCGGGTCTTCGTCCTCATTGCCGAAGGCGCCGTCGCCGAAGTCCCGCAGCACCGCCGACAGGGTGTCGAGCGCGCGTTCGAACTCGTCGTCGAGCTGCCCGCCCCGCCCCGCGTCGCGATAACCACCCATGCGATGTGAGCGTACCAATGGTGTCCGACGGTTGCACTGGCTTGCTGCCTCCTCTGTTGCGCGGGCCCGCGGGAGTGGGTAGCGTTTTGCCCGCATGGCTGACGAGTCCTCCGACGACAAGGGCACCGACACCAACGCGATCCGTCGCAACGGCAAGCGCATCTCGCAGCGCCTGGGCCTG
>JAUHZF010000402.1 GCA_030426145.1 Polyangia bacterium | reverse complement strand
CTCAGATACCGGTGGCTCGTGAAAGCGACCCGCCCCCCGCGTGACCAAGTGATGTGGTCGATGAGCGGGCTGGACGGCGTGATGTCGGCCATCCGTTGCCCGTTCGCCCCATCGAAGAGACGCAACCTTTGTTGTCGCAGTCCGTCCTGCTTGGGGAGATCCTCGACGTTGATCACGACGCTGCACCGCCTCCCGTCGGACGCACATCGTGGGTAGATACCGTCGGTCTTCACGCTGAACACGCGACGTCGTTCCGTCGGGGAGAGCCCGAGGAGCACGTCGTGATCGAAGCCGACCACCACCTTCGCGGCGGCGTTGTACTCCACGCGGTAGAACGCCGTCTCGGGCTCGACCACCTCGTGCTCGGCGATGGCGCCCGGCAAGAAGTAGCCACCCATGTCGAGGTTGGCGGGGAACCCGACCGGCGCGCTGCGGGGCGACCCGAGGATGCCCCGCAACCGACCGCCACCAGAAGGGCTCCGACAAGGGCCGTGTGGCGCATGGTTCTTGGTACGCGCCGAGGACCGAGACTCTCCCCTGCCCTACTTCAGGTAGGCGCCGCAGCGGGGGTCATCGTCGGGCGCGTCTTCGCCGGTGGCCTTCTCTCCCTTTGGGAAGGTGCTGCGGTCGCAGAGTGCGGCGAGCACATCGAGGATCCACTTGCCTTGCGCCGCCCCGTCGAGCCCCTCGGGAACCTGGCGTTTCATGCCCGTGCCCGGGTGGCCGTTGAGGATCTTCAGCCATGCCTCGTAGCCTTGGGTGCGGCTGTGGCTACCCAAGCTGTGAGCGCCCCCTTCGAGGGTGATCTTGGTGCCGTCGTCGCCGTGACAGCCCGCGCATGCGTCGTCGTAATGCGCCGCACCGACGGCGGGGTCGGCTCCGTCGTTGAGCCGGTAGTTGCTGGGGGCGCTCGCATCGAGGGTGAAGACCATGTCGGGGTGGGCGAGCTCACGACCCCGAACGGCGAGGATGAACGCCACGAGATGGTTCATGTCGTCCGGGGAGAGCACGCCTCCAAAGGCCGGCACGCCATCGCCGCCTTGGGTGAGCTTGGCCTTCAGCGCCTCGGGGTCGAGTCCCTGGGGGTCGAGAAGGTCGAAGGAGAGCACGTAGGGCTTGTTCTGGTAGCTCGGTCCGTAGATGCCATTCTGGCCACGCAGATCCCACCCGAAGAGGTTCTCGAGGCGGTAGTCGTGACCCGTATTGAGCACCGGTCGGTCGCCCGGCTGGCCGAGGGTCCCGTCGTCGTTGGGGCCACCGCTACCATCAGGAGTGTCGGCCGTCGTGGGGTCGTCGGGCGTGAAGCCGGTCTTGTAGGGTCGCTCGGCCCACCACTTGTCGAACAGCCGCCCCCCGCGCTCGGTGTCTGGCGCGACGGCTGCAGGCGCATCCGTGGTCGCGACCGGACCTGGGGTTGGCGGTGGAGGCTGCGGGGTCGGGTTGCCCGTGCAGGCCCCCGTGAGTGCGAGGGTGGCCAGCCCCAGCAGGAGACCGGTTGGCGAGCACGGCGAGAGGGCGCGTCGAGTCACGCCCGCAGCAGAGTCAATCCCGCCCCTGAGTGCAAGGCGTCAGGCGGCCAGCCGGGCGTCGACGACCGCTGCGGCGCGGAGACGCAAGCCGACGGCGATGCCGGCGATGGTGACGCGCAACTCGCTGCGATCGACGAAACCGTCATCGTCGAGCGCGGCGAGCGCCGTTTCGACGTCCGTCACCGAAACATGACAGCTCTTTGCCAACCCCTGGAGATCTGGAAGCGTGCCGAGGCGGTGATGCTGCGTGAGCGCGGCCAGAACCTGGATCGCCAGCGGCTCAGTCATGCTGCTCCAAGTTGTGGATGGATATGTGGCACGCCTCATGACAACTCCTCAGGTGTCGGTGTATGCAGGATACCGGCCAGAGGCCTCAACCTGCGTCTGTCTATACTTTGTCTATAGTACGTCGAATAATCTGTGTCAGCACGGCGTCGACGCATCGTGTGCTCTTGACCGCGGGTCACGACCGGAGAAAGTACCGTCGTGCCACCGAAGGGGCGTATGGTCGGCTTCGGCCTGCATCGCTCCCTACCGGTGGAACGGCCGAGATCCGCCAAACTTCACGAGATTGGTCATGACCGAGAACCGCACCCCGCCCTACCGCCCGAACCACCACGTCCGGATCGTCAGCGCCGCGTCGTTGTTCGACGGTCACGATGCCGCCATCAACATCATGCGCCGCATCCTCCAGGCGTCCGGGGCAGAGGTGATCCACCTCGGTCACAACCGGTCGGTGGCGGAGATCGTCGACTGCGCCATTCAGGAAGACGCGCAAGGCATCGCCCTCACGAGCTACCAGGGCGGACACGTCGAATACCTCGAGTACATGCACGACCTCCTCAAAGACGCGGGGGCCGACACGAAGATCTTCGCCGGCGGCGGGGGCACGATTCTGCCGACCGAGATCGAGCAGCTGCACGCGCACGGCATCACCCGGATCTACTCGCCGGACGACGGCCGCGCGCTCGGTCTTCAGGGCATGATCAACGACGTGCTCGAGCAGTGTGACTTCGAGCCCACGCGCCCCGACCTCCCGGGCGCCCTCGACCAGCTGAAGGCGCGCGACCCCAAGACCATCGCCAAGCTCATCACCACGGTGGAGAACCACCCCGAGCAGGCCGGCGAGCTCATGGACCAGGTTCGCGCGCTCATCGACGATCGAAACATCCCCGTGCTCGGCATCACCGGAACCGGAGGCTCGGGCAAGTCGTCGCTCGTCGACGAGCTCGTACGCCGCTTCCTGATCGACTTCGACGACCGCACCGTGGCGGTGATCAGCGTCGACCCCTCCAAGCGCAAGAGCGGCGGCGCCCTCCTCGGGGACCGGATCCGCATGAACTCGATCCACGACGACCGCGTCTACATGCGCTCGCTCGCAACCCGCCAGTCGAACCTCGCCCTCAGCCCCCACGTCAAGGCGAGCATCGAGATCTGCAAGGCGGCCGGTTTCGACCTCGTCATCGTCGAGACCTCGGGCATCGGTCAGAGCGACACCGAGATCACCGAGCACTCCGACGTCTCGCTCTACGTGATGACGGCCGAGTATGGCGCCGCCACCCAGCTCGAGAAGATCGACATGCTCGACTTCGCCGACGTGGTCGCCATCAACAAATTCGACAAGCCCGGTAGCCAAGACGCACTGCGTGATGTGCGCAAGCAAGTGAAGCGCAACCAGCAGCGCTTCGACGCGACCGACGACGAGCTGCTCGTGTTCGGCACCATCGCCTCCCAGTTCAACGACCCCGGCACCCACGTCCTCTACCGGCGTCTGATGGACACCCTGGTCGACAAGACCACGGCCGAGAACCTCCGGTCCACCTTCGAGGTGACCGAGCGCATGAGCGAGAAGCGGTTCATCATCCCGCCCGAGCGCACGCGTTACCTCGCCGAGATCGCCGATGCGGTCGACGGTCACCACCGCTTTGCGGAGCAGCAGTCGGGCCTGGCCCGGCGTCTGTTTCAACTCCACGGCGCGCTCGACACGCTCGGCCAGGAGATGCAGGCCGAAGATGCCGGCCTGCCCGCGGCCACCGAAGGCGTCGACGATGCCGCCGCCGTCGAGGCGCTTCGGCGTCGCTACGCCGCCCTCGAGAAGCAGCTCGACCCCACCTGCAAGGCGCTCGTCGACGGTTGGCCCGAGATGAAGGCGCGATACGCAGCTGAGACCTACCAGTTCAAGGTGCGCGACAAGGTCATCGAGCAGAACCTGCGTCACACCAGCCTCTCGGGACTGAGCGTGCCACGCGTCATCCTCCCCGGCTTCGAAGACTGGGGGGAGATCCTGCGCTGGCAGCTGATGGAGAACGTGCCCGGGGCCTACCCGTACACGGCAGGGGTGTTCCCGCTCAAGCGTCAGGGCGAAGACCCCACACGCATGTTCGCCGGCGAAGGGGGGCCCGAGCGCACGAACAAGCGCTTCCACTACGTGTCGACCGACATGCCGGCCAAGCGGCTGAGCACCGCCTTCGACTCGGTCACCCTCTACGGCGAAGACCCCGCCCAGCGGCCCGACATCTACGGCAAGATCGGCAACTCGGGGGTGAGCATCGCCACCGTGGACGACGCCAAGAAGCTCTACAGCGGCTTCGACCTCGCGGCGCCCACGACGAGCGTTTCGATGACCATCAACGGGCCGGCCCCCATGCTCCTCGGCTTCTTCATGAACGCCGCCATCGACCAGCAATGTGAGCGCTACATCCGCGAGCAGGGTCAGACCCAAGCGGTCGACGAGAAGATCGACGCCCTCTATGCGAAGCGCGGCCTGCCCCGACCGCGCTATCAGGGCGACCTACCATCCGGCAGCGACGGCCTCGGGCTGATGCTGCTCGGCGTCAGCGGTGACGAGGTCCTCGAGCGCGAGGTCTACGACCGCATCAAGGCCGACACGATGAAACGTGTTCGCGGCACCGTTCAAGCCGACATCCTCAAGGAGGACCAGGCCCAGAACACCTGCATCTTCTCCACCGAGTTCGGCCTCAGGATGATGGGTGACATCCAGGCCTACTTCACCGAGCACGGCGTGCGGAACTTCTACTCGGTGAGCATCAGCGGCTACCACATCGCCGAAGCCGGAGCGAACCCCATCAGCCAGCTCGCCTTCACGCTGGCCAACGGATTCACCTTCGTCGAGTACTACAAGAGCCGCGGGCTCAACGTCGACGACTTCGCCCCCAACCTGAGCTTCTTCTTCAGCAACGGCCTCGACCCCGAGTACACGGTCATCGGCCGCGTGGCGCGTCGGATTTGGGCCACCGCGATGAAGCGACTCTACGGGGCCAACGCGCGCTCGCAGAAGCTGAAGTACCACATCCAAACGTCGGGCCGCTCGCTCCACGCCCAGGAGATCGCCTTCAACGACATCCGCACCACCCTACAGGCGCTGACGGCCATCTACGACAACTGCAACTCGCTCCACACCAACGCCTACGACGAGGCGATCACCACCCCCACCGAAGAGAGCGTGCGGCGCGCGGTGGCCATCCAGCTCATCATCAACAAAGAGCTGGGCCTCGCCAAGAACGAGAACCCGCTCCAGGGCTCGTTCATCGTCGAGGAGCTCACCGACTTGGTCGAGGCGGCCGTGCTCGCCGAGTTCCGCCGCATCTCCGACCGCGGAGGCGTGCTCGGGGCCATGGAGCGCATGTACCAGCGCACCAAGATCCAGGAAGAGTCGCTCTTCTACGAGTCGAAGAAGCACACGGGCGAGCTGCCCATCGTGGGGGTGAACACCTTCCTCGATCCCAAGGGCTCGCCGACGGTGATCCCGGCCGAGGTCATCCGCTCCCGCGAAGACGAGAAGAACTACGCCATCTCCAGCGTGCAGGCCTTCCAGAAGCGGAACGAAGCCACGAGTGGCGAAGCCCTCCGTCAGCTGAAGAAGACCGCCATCGAGCACGGCAACGTCTTCGAGACCCTGCTCGAGACGACCAAGGTCTGCTCCCTGGGCCAGATCAGCGGCGCCCTCTACGACGTCGGCGGCCAGTACCGCCGCAACATGTGATCGCCGGGTCCTCGTTCATGGGGTTCCGAGGGCACAGCGCACACGAACCCTGCTCGCGAAGGAGCCGCCCACGAAACGGAGCCGCGCGGGCACACGACCAGCGCAGTGCTCGTCGGGGTGGATCTCACGCCAAGTGACGGGGTCAGCCTGGCAGAAGCCATCTCCGCACCCCTCGCAAGCGACGTCCTGTCGACAAGCCTCCAGCGCCCTCCCCGTGAGCTGAGGGACCTCGCAGTCCGCGGTATCGGGTGCCCCCGGCCCAGGCTCGGTCCAACCGCGGCCGTAGTCCTCACATGCGAGCCCTTCGGGCAGGAACTCGACCCAGGCCCGACAGAGGACCTCCCCCTCGGGCTCGGCCCCCAGCGGCCGCGACGCGCAGAAGGTGTTGCCCCCGGCGGCGGAGAAGAGGCCTCCCTGCTGGAACCCTTCCCGGCCACAGGGCCAGCCGTGCGCGACGGCGTAAGAAGCCTCTCTCCAAGCCGCGAGTCGAGGAAGATCGGCGTCGTCCGGGAACACCCCTGCTCCGCATGAGGTCGCCTTGGACGGCACCACCACGGTCAGGACCACGGGGCGCTCGTCGTCGAACGCGAGTGCGAGCTCGGTTGGGTCGGTCGTGCCTTCGTCGTCGCGCGCGCTGACGATGACTGCCGACACCAAGCGAGAGGCTTGCAGGGGACCGTCATTGGCTCCGAGCGAAGCGAGAAGCTCTTGCTCCAGCGCGTCCTCGGGCGCGCGGGCGCCGGTGAGGAGTGTGACGGCGTCATGGGTCACGCGCATGGGACGGTAGAGGGAGGCCCCCGCCGTGGGGCTCATCAGTCGCTCCGCGACGGTGTCAGCCAGAGCGGCAATCTGCGCCGGCGTGGGTTGCTCGGTGCGAAGCGAAATCGGCTCCAACCACCGGTCGGATCCCTCGGCGTGAGGCTGGGTCACCCAGATCGACCAGTCGACGTGGCGCCACCCCGCAGGGTCGAGCGCGGACGACGTGCCCTCCAGCATGCGCGCGAAGGTGGCATCGAGAGCATCCCCCACCTCCGCCCGTAGCGCGGCCGCCTCCGTCGAAGGGTCGACGGTGAGCACCACCACCACCTCTGCCCGCGTCGACTCGGTCCGCACGTCCTCCCACGTGGCACCGCTGGCCGCCGTGGTCTGAGGCTCGATGGTTGCGCAAGCCGCGCCCGACCCGGCGAGGAAGGCCCAGGCACCTAGGAGAGAAGCGCGACGAAGCATGGTGCGTTGCATATGGGCGTGTTGGATGCACGTGGTGGGCCAGGTTCGAGGTTCCGGGTTCCGGGTTCGAGGTTCGAGGTTCCAGGTTCGAGGTTCCAGGTTCGAGGTTCCAGGTTCGAGGTTCCAGGTTCGAGGTTCCAGGTTCGAGGTTCCAGGTTCGAGGACGCTCGAGCACGAGGTCGAGGTCGAGCACGAGGTCGAGGTCGAGGTCGAGACCGAGGTCGAGGTCGAGACCGAGGTCGAGGTCGAGACCGAGGTCGAGGTCGAGACCGAGGTCGAGGTCGAGGTCGAGACCGAGACCGAGTACGCCAAGTCAGTTGGCGCCCTCGTCACCTCAGGCGGACATCGCCCAGATGGGGTGATTGTGCGCTTCCCCTTCGATGGGGTCCCATGGTCGACATGTTCTATGGGGTGAGTCACGTGGACGTGCAGGTCACCAACCTGGCGTCGTCGCAGGCCTTCTACTGCGATCGGATGGGGTTCACGGTGGGGGCCGAGGGCGAGGGTTTCGTGGATGTAGACGCGGGGGGCTTCACCCTTCGGTTGCTCGAAGTGCACGAGATCGAGCGTCAAGTCAGCTTGCGGGTTCATGTCCGCGACGTGGATGAAGCGCTGACCGCACTGCGCAAAGCGGGTTGTCGGCAGCTCTACGGCAAGGCGCGCACCGAATCGCTGGAGTGGATGGCGGCTGCCCTCGACCCGGATGGGCACCGACTGGTCTTGTGGCGGCCGCTCACCGAAGACGAGTTCGGCTTCGAGCCCGACCTCCCGAAGGAGATGACGTGGCAGCCCGATGCCGAGGCTCTGCTCAAGTCGCTGCTCAAGCACGTGCCGTCGATGTTCCGCGGCCTCGCCCGCCGCAAGTGCACCCGGGTCATCGAAGAGCTCGCCGAGCACACCAACCTCGTGACCAACGACGAGGTCGTGCGGGGCTACATCCTCTCCAATGCTCGCATCACGCGCAGTCGCCTCATCAAGCCGTTGAAGGAGCACGGCTTCGATCCGGCCGACTACAAGGCCGAGTTCGACGACGCGGGGTAGTCGCGTTACGGCAGGCGCCATGCTGCTCGTCGTCCGCTGGATCCACCTGATGGCCGCCGCCACCTGGACCGGGGGCCTCATCGTGCTCGCCGCGACGGTGGTGGTGCTTCGCAAGGAAGGCGTCTCGCGCGACACCCTGCGGGCCGTGGCGCGGCAGTTCGGCCGCGTGTCGTGGGTGGCCATGGCGCTCGCCATCGCGACCGGCTTCGCCCAGGTCCACCTCTCTCACCTCCCGTGGACCTATGGGCCCCTCCACGTGAAGATGGGGCTCGTGCTCCTGGTCGTGCTCGTCGCAGGCGGGCACACGATCACGGCGCGCAAGAGCTCGCCTGCCGTTCGGGGCGCCCTGCAGGGCGTCATCATACTCGTGAGCGCAGCCATCTTCTTCGCGGCCGTCCATCTCTGAGCTCGGCTGCTCCGCCCGCCTGACAGGACGGCCACATCGCGGTAGGACTCGACTCGTGAGCGAGTTTGCGACGGTCGACGCCGAGACCTGGCGACAGCGGGTCATCGAAGAGCTGAAAGGCCAGGACTTCGAGCGTGCTCTGGTCCATCGAGCCCTCGGGGGCCTGACCATCGAACCGCTGTACGACGCGACCCCGGAGGCCTGGTCGCCCCCCGGCGTGAGCCCCTACCTGCGCGGCGGCACCTCCGAGCCCGCCACGCCTCGCTCGCTGCCCGTTTTCGCCCAGCCCGACGTGACGGTCGCAGCCGAACACCTCACGCTCGCCCGACGGCGGGGAGCCGATGGTGGCTTCTTCAGACTCGCGCCGTCTGCACGAGGTCGCGACGTCGCGG
>JAUHZF010000401.1 GCA_030426145.1 Polyangia bacterium | reverse complement strand
GTGTCTTCCGTGGGCGTATCACCGGGTTGCGGGTATCCCTGCGGATAGCCGGGCTGCGGGTATCCCTGCGGATAGCCCGGCTGCGGATAGCCGGGCTGCGGGTATCCCTGCGGATAGCCCGGCTGCGGATAGCCGGGCTGCGGGTATCCCTGCGGATAGCCCGGCTGCGGATAGCCAGGTTGTGGGTAACCCGGCGCTTGGCCTGGCTGTGGGTATCCCTGCGGATAGCCCGGCTGGGGGTAACCCCTGGGGTAGCCAGGTTGTGGGTAGCCCGGCTGGGGCTGAGGTCGCCTCGGGTCGCCTGGAGGGTAGTAGCCCTGCTGCGGGTGTCCGGGCTGTGGCTGCGCGCCCTGCTGCGGGTGCCCAGGCTGAGGGTAGCCCGGCTGCGGGTACCCTGGTTGAGGGTAACCGTGTTGGTGATAGCCCGGCTGGGGGGGCGTGGACGGTGCCGGGGTCGTCGGCTGCGTTTGAGCCAGGGCCGGCGACGCCACGATGAACGGCGTCGACAAGCAAGCGATGGTGATGCCACGTTGGAGCCAGGGTCCCACGCGGCGTAAGGTGCGGGGCATCTTCGCCTCGTTCAGGTGGTGTCGTGAACGGAGCACGGGTTTCCCACGCCCCTTCCGCGACAGGCTATCGCGCCGAGCGGGGTCGCGCACGCGCCGATCCGAGACGCTTCCGAATTAAGCACTCTCGTCGTCATTCAACGCGGGGAGCTCGAGGGTGACCGTCGTGCCCGCGTCGGGGCTGGAGACGATGTCGATCGTGCCGCCATGGGCCTCCACGATACGCTTCACGATGGCGAGGCCGAGGCCGGTTCCCCGCGCTTTGGTGGTGAAGAAGGGCTCCCAGATCTGGGCGAGCGTCTCCGCGTCCATGCCCGGCCCTTCGTCGCTGATGCGTGCGCATACGTGCTGCTGGCCGTCGCGGGCGATGGCCTCGGCCGCGACGGCGACACGCCCGTTGCCCCCGGTGGCCTGGTACGCGTTCACGATGAGGTTCACCATCGCCTGCCCGAGGCTGTGCGCATCCCCGAGCACGCGGGGGATCGGGCCCTCGAGCTGCTCACAGATCAGCTTGGCGCCGTCCGGACGGCACTGCTCCCGAGCCGCGAAGACCGCGCGCGTCAGCACCTCTCGCATGTCGACCACCTGCCGCTTGGCTTGTTTCGGCGACGCGAAGGCGAGCATCTCGTCGATGATCCGTTCCACCCTGCGCGTCTCCTCCACGAGGATCTGCTGCAGGAGCTCGGACTCCGGGCTCTCGTTGATGTGACGCCTCAGCGAGGTGAGGCTGTTCTGCATGATGGCGAGTGGATTGCGGATCTCGTGGGCCACGACCGCCGCCATCTCGCCGAGTGCGGCGAGGCGTTCGGCCCGTGCGAGCTCGACCCTCGTCTGTCGCTCTTTCTCGAGCGCCGTCTCCAACTCGGCCACGAGGCGCTCCCGCCCGATGACCTCACGCTTGAAGCGCAGCAGCGTGGCCGCGCTCCGCGCGAAGATGTCGAAGGCGTCGAGCTGGGTTTCGGCGAGGTCCTCGGCGTGGTTCAGGGCCGCGACACCCATCGGCTCGTCACCGGCCATGAGCGGCAGAACCACGCTCGACTTGCCGTTCAGCGACTGCTGAACGGCAGGGATGAGCTGAGCCGGAACGTCGAAGACCGTCGAGAGATGGGCGGCGATGTTCTCCGCACCCCGGATCTTTCGCGGGACTCCGTCCTCCATCGCCACCACGTAGGGGTGGGTTCGCGCGTCGAGCGAGATGGCGAAGTCCATCAGCCGGCCGGGCTTCACGGTGGCGAAGAGGGCATCGGTAGGGGCTTCGGGCCAACGCGCGAGGGCGCGCAGGCGGTTGTCCTCCCGCAACAACACCCAGTTCATCACCGCCCCGAGATCGCAGAAACCTCGGGCGATGGCCCGGCCGAGCTCGAAGATGTCGTCGAGCTGAACCAGCTCGTCCATCGTCGCGATGACGGTCTGGAAGTGGGTCTCGAGCTGCTGGTTACGGTCCACGAGGTGCGGGGGCGGGCGTGCCGGCGGCGATCATCGCGCCTAGGGCGCCTCGACACCAGCCCTTACGTCACAGCGCCGTATCGCGACGCGCTTTCCGCGCGCGTGGTGCGCGTCTAGGGTCCCCCGCATGATGGAGCTGACCGTCGTCAACGACCTCCCGAAGGGGGTACAATCCGGGGGGGATTGGGATGCCGTGGTGCTCGTCGCGCCGAGCGGCACCGAAACCGACCTTCCCGCGTTGGCGGAGGCGCTGCGTCGGGGGCGCGCGGCCGACGCCGCCTTCGACGAGGGCGCGCCGCGCCTCGTCGCCGACGAAGCGTTGGCCGGTGGGCGCCTCGTCTTCGCCTCGGTTGGAGCCCTGGCGAAAGAGTACGACGACGTGCGTCGTTACGCCGACGCGGCGACGGATGCGATGCGCCGCGCCCGGGACGCAGGCGCGAAGCGGCCGCTGCTCGTCGTCGGGCCGCACGACGGTCGGGCCGACCTCGCGCAGGCGGTGTCGGTGGCCGCGTTGGCGGCGGCTGGGGGACTCTGGGAGCCGCTCGAAGCCCGTCAGCACGGTGACCCGGCCGACGTCGAGCCGGTGGTCGCCATGGGGATCGCGTCCCTCGACGGAGATGTCGAAGAAGCGACCGCGAGCTGGCTGCGCGCCGTCGAACAGGGGCGTCGCCTCGCCCGTGACCTCGCGGGTACCGAGCCGGAGCGAATGGCGCCGGCGGGTTTTGCCAAGACCTGTGTCGAAGCTTTCGCCGGGACGGCGGTGAGCGTCGAGGTCGTCTCCGATCTCGACACCATCGTGCGCGACTACCCCGTGTTGTCTTCGGTGGCGCGGGCTTCTTTTCCGGTGGAACGGCACCGTCCGCGCATCGTCCGCCTCCGCTACACGCCCGGGGGCGACGTGAAGCGCACGCTCTTGTTTGCCGGCAAGGGGGTGACCTACGACACCGGCGGTGCCGACCTGAAGACCGGTGGCCACATGGCCGGCATGAGCCGTGACAAGGGCGGCGCGGCGGCCATCGCCGGCTTCCTGCGTACGGTGGCGGAGCTGAAGCCCGAGGGCGTGGCCGTGGTGGCCGAGCTCGGACTGGTGCGCAACAGCATTGGCGCCGAGGCGCTCGTCGCCGACGAGATCATCACCAGCCACGCCGGAGTCCGAGTTCGCATCGGCAACACCGACGCCGAGGGGCGCTTGGTCATGGCCGACCTCCTGAGTCACCTTCGGGTCGAGGCCCTCGACGCTCCGTCGCCGGTCATCTTCACCTGCGCCACCCTCACCGGCCACGCCGCCCTCGCGGTGGGACCCTACAGCATCTGCGTGGAGAACCGCCCCGCGCGTGAGCAGGGGTTGGGTCGACGCATCGCAGAGGCGGGGGAGCAGTGGGGCGACCCCTTCGAGAATTCGCGCCTCCGGCGCGAGGACTGGGACTTCATTCGGCCCCGCACCAAGGCCGACGACGTGATCAACTGCAACAACGGTCCCTCTTCGGCGACCCCGCGCGGGCATCAGTTCCCGGCTGCCTTCCTGCTGATCGCTTCTGGGCTCGAACCGCATTGCCATCGCGATGCGGTGCCACCGCTCCCGTTCGTCCACGTCGACATCGCGGGCAGCGGCGTCGTGGGGGGCGACTGGCAACACGGCCGCCCGACCGCGGCGCCGGTGGTGGCGTTCACGGCTGCTCTGCTGGAGTAGTCACTCGTCGCCGAGCTCGAACTCGGCCACGAGGGCCTCGAGCGTGCCCGCGAGGCGTGCAAGACCGTTGGTGGCTTCCAGGGTCTGTCGGCTGCTCGCCGAGGTCGAGGCTGCCGCCTGCGCCACCTCCGCCATGGCCGCCGCGGCCTGGCCCACGCTCTCCTGCTGCTGGTGGGCGACGGCGCGAATGCGACGAGAGGAGGCCGTCGCGGACGCGGCGCGCGCCGCGCCTTGCTGGGTGGCTTCGACGGTGCCTTTGCTGGCATCGTCGATGTCGCGCGTGAGCTTCTGCACGTCGGCCACCGAGCGCGTCACGCGCTCCGCCAGACCCTGCATCTCCTCTGCCACCAGGGAGAAGCCGCGCCCTCGCTCGCCCGCGCGCACGCCCTCGAGGGCCGCGTTGAGGGCGAGGACCTCGGACTTGGAGGCGATCTCGCGGATCATCTCGGCGATCTCGTCGATGCGGCGAGCTTGCCCCGCGAGCTCGCTGAGTCGCACGGCCGCGGTCTGGCTGCTGTTCTCGGTGGCCTCGATCGCCTCGTGCACTTCATCTGCGATCTGGCTCACGCCGGCCGAGGCTTTTCGAAGCGCGGCCAGCGTGGCATTCACTTCGTCGGCCGCGCTGGCCTGGGCTACGGAACCCTCCTGTTGCGAGCGTGCCATGGCCGCGATCTCCGTCGCGGCGGCGGTGAGATCGGCGACGTTCCGTCGAATCTCCAACACCATGCGGCGCAGGCCCTTCAGCATGCGCCGTATCGTCTCCGATACCTCGCTGTCGCCTTCGACGTCGATGGCGAGGTCGCCGTCCGCGATGCGGCGCGCGCTCACCATCACGCGGTCGATGTCGTCCATGCGGGCCTGGAGCAGGTCGAGGCTCTCGCGGTTGTGCCGCTTGAAGAGTCGTAGCGTGGCAAGCGAGAGGTAGAACATGACCAGCCCGCTCAGGACCGCGGGCCACGCGAGGTCGGGGGCGAGCGCTTCGGCGAGCAGAACCCGCGCCGTGACGAGGCCGGCTCCCACGGTCGCTGCCAGGGCGTAGATGAGGAGGCCCCGCAGGTCGATCAGGAAGGCGGCGAGGGCACCCATGACCATGAAGCCGACGATAGAGCCCGAGATCGACGTGGGCATGGGCACGATGGCGGAGCCCATGGTCACGGTCACGACCGCAACCGCGAGAAGTGCGTAGGTCGCGCGCTCGATCTGCCCCGAGCGTGCGAGCGCATGACACCCACCGACCACGACGAGACCCACCACGAAGACCGGCGCCAGGTCGCGGATCGCGGCAAAGGCGAGGGTGACCACCAGGGCGACGCCGATCGCGGCGATGGCGAAGGCGGTCACGGCGAGCACGAAGCGACGCTGGAACGCACGCGTGTGGGCTTCGATGCTCGAGGACGGCGTGGGGGCCACATCGCCATCGTTGACGAGCGTCGTGCCTACGTAAACCCCGGAGGATCGTCCGGCCGTGTCGCCAGCACTTGATACGGCGTGTGCCTCGTTGTCTTCGGTCTCGGCGTGCCCCGACCCCGGCGTGGCTCAGGGTCACTCGAGGCCGGCGTACCACGCGATACCGAACGCGCCTTGTCCCACGTGGATGATGCGCGGGCCGATGGTCACGCGGTGGGCCTCGTCGGCGGAGAGGGGGATGTCGATCTCATCGTGGGGCGGCCAGGGGCGGAGCTCGGCGTAGTGGTTCGTGCTGCTGCGTGATCGATTGGCGTAGGTTCGAACCACGAAGACGTTGCGTCGCACAGGGGGGCCATCGAAGACGCCGTTCGCGGTGAGCATGGCGCCGGCGGCGAAGAGGGGCCACGTGAGCACCCCGAGACCGGCCGTCCAGCTCAGCATGCGAAGCGCACGCGAGGTCCCCCGAGCGCGGAGGAACACGATGAGGGTGACCAGCGTCGCGAGGACGAGCCCGACGGGGATGCCGCGCCCGGCGAGCTGCGACAGCTCGAGGGGCCGATAGGCGTTCATCCCCAGGGCCATGAGCGCCATGCCGGCCACGCCCGCCGCCACGGTGAGACCCAGCTCGCGTGCCCCACGCGGCCAGCTCGTCGTGGGCTCCGGCTCCGCGAAGGCAGGGAGCTCGGCGGCGACCCGATCGAGCGCGTTCATCACATCGTCGAGCTGCCCATCGCGAAACGGGTTGCTGCGATGATGCCCGGACCACCGCAGCTCGAGAGGACCGTGGTCACCGCTCACGGCGATGTGCTCGCAGCCGGTCTCGAGGAGCGCGAGCACCGATTCGCGCAACGGGCGAGGCGCGAGCACGCTCCGCAGGAGCGCATCGTCGTCGTCGGACTCGATGTACACGGCTTCGTCGAAGGCCGGGTCGTCCAGCTGAAGCTCACGGTTGAGGCGAAGCTTCTTGCCGAGCCTGTCGCGCGCGTGCTCACGCCGCAGCCTCATGCGCGGCGGATGCGGTAGCGGGGCCTCTCCCTGCGCGCGAAACGGTGCGCCCCCTCCTGCTTCTGCCACCTCGAGCTCGGTGGTGATCCAGAACTGGGCCGGACCCCGCCCCGCGCTGTAGCCGGCCTCCCAGACCCGGCCTCCTCGAGTGAGGGTCCAGCGGGGAAGGCGCACGTCGGGTTTGTCCTCCAGCGCCCACCGTTCGCCGAGCCGGTCCATCGCGGCTTCGAAGGCCGCCACCACCTCAGCCGTGCGTCGCCCGCTCTTCTTCTCGTGCCGCACCAGCGCGACCACCACCGCGATGAGGACCAGCACCACCGCGATGGCCACGACGAGGATCGTCATGGCGCGATGATGCCACGGTCACCGCGCGAGTTGCTCGCGGAAGGCCGAGATGTCGCGGCCGAGGTCGTCCTCCTGGCCGAGGCCCCCGTAGCGGAGGGCTGCGTAGCGTGTGAGCAGCTCGGCCGCGCCCTCCGCCTGCTCGGCGGGGAGCCTCTTTTCGTCGAGGATGCGCGCTGCCCACTGAAGTGGGGTCTCGCCCGGTCGGCGCACGATTCCAGCCGTCGACAGGGTCTCGGTCAGCTCATCGAAGCAGGGGAGGGGGCCTTCTTGCTTCACCTCCGTGGTCTGGCTGCGGCGTCGCCAGCTGCGGATGGCGAGGAAGAGCAGGATGAGGAGGGAGGGCGGGACCAGCATCTCCTCCGGGGTGCGTCGATCGAGCCAGTCGAGGAACGCGAGCCACACGCTGCCGGCTGCGTCTGCGAGTGCCGCGAAGAGCGGGGTGCGCCCGCGGTCGGCGAGGGCAGCTGAGGCCGGGGTGGGGTCGTAGGTCACCCAGCGCTCGCCGTTCCAGGCTTCGACCCAAGCGTGCGCATCGCGCTCCCGCACGAGCGCGTAGCCCCCGACCGGGTTGTATTCGACCACGCGATAGCCGCCCACCACGCGGGTGGGGATGCCGATCGTGCGCGCCAACAGGGCGAAGCTGGAGGCGAAGTGCTCGCAATGACCGGACCGCTTCTTTCGAATGAAGGTGATCACCGGGTCGACGCCGAACGGCACGTCGTTGTCGAGCGAATAGGCGTGCCGGCTCACGAGTCTGGCTTGCAAGGCGCGTAGCTGCTCGGTGGTGTTGGTGGCGTCGCGGGTCCAAGCCTCTGCGTAGGGCTTGAGGGCGTAGAAGACCGAGACCGGCATGCGCAGGTCCTGCGGCGCTGGGGGATCGACGGGGTAGGAGGGTTCGCCCGAGGGGCGATACCAGATGCGGGTCGCGGGCTCGGCGGCGACCGGCACCAGCACGCCGAGTCGATCGACGAGGGCATAGCCGGTGGAGACGGAGACGTCGGAGGCCCCGTAGGGCAGGAAGTAGCGCTTCGGCTCCTCTTCGATGTTCTCGATCTCGACGACGTCGCTGCTCGTCGGGAGCTTGGGCGGGTTGATGCTGCGCAGTCGTTCGGGGTGGCTCCAGCGCCCGAACTTGTAGCTGTTGTAGACGACCCCGCGGAGCAGAGGCGGCGGCTTACCGCGCACCCGAAGGATGCGCTCGTCGGACGTGAGCAAGCCTCTGAGGTCGCCGAGGTCGAGCCGATCGCTGAACCCGGTGCGCACCGACACGCGCTGCATCACCTGCCGCACCGCCCATTCGTGGGCGCGGGGGATGCCCTCGATGAGTCCCCCCGCGACGACCGCGGTGACGACGACGATGGAGGCGAGGGCCCAGGCACGGTGGCGTAGCAGTCCCGTGAGAGGACCGTGGCCGGGGTCGCTATAGCGACGGCCGAGGATGGCGCTCACCAGGAAGAGCAGTACGAAGAAGGGGTAGAGCAGTCCTCGATTGACCCCGCCGCAGGCGGTGAGCGCCATGAGGGCGAGACCGATGGTGGCGGTCGCCCCGCCCATCGGGCGCGCGAAGAACAGGCGCAGGGTGCCCACCAGGAGGACGGCGCCGCCGAAGGCCCGCCACGGGGTTCTGAGCTGGAGGATGGCCCCCGCGGGCTGGGGGAAGGCGGCGCTGATGAACACCAACAGGAGCAAGAAGGTGGGAAGCAGGAACAGCACCTGGGCCACCCGACCCGACGCCACCCGAGGTCCGATGGCGACGGCGGCGACGATGAGGATGAAGATGACCCCGGCGAGCACGGTGGGCCCCACGATCGCGAAGAGCACCGTCGCGACCAAGAGGGGCATGGCGGCCGCACGCTGCTCGAACCAGATCTGCCGGGGGGGCTTCGCCGTTCGACTCATAGCGCCAGCCATCGGCCTTTCTCGATGTCCTCCGCCTCGACCACTTCTTCGCGCGGGTGACGCGAAGGCGGCGCGGGCTTTCGAGACAGAAAGCCGGGGGCGTGAACCCGAAGCACGCGCGCGGGCACACCTCGACGGGTGAGGGTGTCGAGCCACTCCATGGCGCGCCCTTCGGTGGAGGCGGTGACGATGACGGCGGCTGCGGTCGGTGCGTGGGCCTCGAGGGGATCGGTTTCGGCCTCGTGGATCTCGGCCGCGGCGA
>JAUHZF010000400.1 GCA_030426145.1 Polyangia bacterium | reverse complement strand
GGCGCGCCAGCTCGCCCCCGAGACACCCGTGCCCGACGATCCGATGAAGGTCCTCGGGTTCGCCCGCCGCATCCGCGACGCCATGGAAGTCTTCCTCAAGGGCTTCGTGTCGCTGCGCGATGGCTACCAGGAGTTCGAAGCAGAGGTGCTCCGGAAGGAGCGGTTCGAACAACAGGGGAACAAGGTGGGCACGGCCAAGGACCACGAAGCCCTGGGCCGGGTCCTCTTCGGACCGGAGGCCAACAGCCAGGTCCACACCCACCAGCTCCACGAGATCTTCGTCGAGGTCATGACCCACCAGGTCGCCCTGCTCAACGGCGTCATGGAAGGCGTCAAGCAGCTGCTCGATACCCTGGCGCCGCAAGCCATCGAGCGCGCCTACGAACAGAAGGGGAAAAAGGGAGGCCTCTTCTCCAACAAGTACGAAGGTCTCTGGGAGACCTACCAAACGGTGCACGGCGACTATCAGGGCGAAGACAAGGAGACTTTCCTCATTATCTTTGGCCCACAGTTCTCCCGCGCCTACGCTGCGACCACGGGCGAGGCCTATCAGTCCTCGGCCGATGCGTCCGGGAGCTCCGGGCGTCTGTCCACCATGGCGCATCCAACCCGCCGGTGATGCGGGGCCTGGGTGACCAGGGCCCTTAGGGCGTCAGCCCGCAGTCGTCAGAACAGCATGCAAGCCAAGTCAGTCGCAGCGGGAGTTTTGGTCGCAGCCGCCGTCCTCGCCTTCGGGGACGAAGCCATGGCGCAGACCCAGAGCGGTATCCCGCCCCTCGTGGAGCGGGACGCCAACTGGGCGACCGTATCCAACGTCTCCATGGGCCTCGGCGTCGCCTCCGTCGCCTTGATGCCTCGGGTCTACTACTCCAGCCCCGATGCCACCGTGGGTTGGAAGGCCCGCTGGCACTTCTCCAGCCTCGCGCCGGTCATGAGCATGGTGGGCACCACCCTCCTCGTAGACCAGCCGATCAAGGAGGCCATTCAGAGCCCGCGGCCCGACTGCTCGGTGGACCAGACCCTGGCCCGCCTGGACGACAGTGGCTGTGAGAGCTTCGGCGGCCCCTCGGCCCACGCCTTCGCGAGCTGGGGCGCGTTCGGCTACGGCACCACGGTCTTCCTCGTCGACACGCTCAAGTACAGCGACGGCGAATTCCACGGCGGCGCCTTCGTCGGCGACATGGTCTTTCCTTTTGCCGCGGCCATCATGGCGAGCGTGGCGCGAGGCCAGGACGGCGCCGGCGTGCAGCACGAGAGCGCAGGCCAGATCGTCGCGGGCGCCCTCCCCGGGCTCGGAATCGGCGCTCTCCTCGGCCTCGGCTACTCGATGCTGCAGGAGCCCGACTGCGGCTACGGCGGCTTCGTCTTCTGCTGGTAGGCCCTACCGTCGGGCCCACGAAAAAGCCCCGCCGGCCTCAGGCCTGCGGGGCTTTTCAACGTGCGCTCGATGCGCAGGGAGAGGCAAGCCCGCTCAGTCCTGACCGACGACGCGCTCCCAGAGCGACTCGTTGGAGCTGAACAAGGTGTCGCGCTCGACGCGGAGCAGTCGGCGGAACTCGACCTTGCGCAGGACCCGGTCAGAGTCGCGGTCCCCCTGCGTCTCGTAGGGGATGATCTTGACCCGGATCTGCTCCAGGAGCTGCACGCCCTCCGGCGTGTACTCGATGTCCGTCGTCATCTTGTACTCGGCGTAGAGCCCCTTCTCCGTCACGCTGGGCACGCGAAGGACCCGCTCGAGGTCGACCTGGGCCGCGTTGATGAGGCGACCGCGACGAAGCAGGTAGAGGTCCGCGACCTTGCGGCAGTTGAACTCGTCGGGGCAGCGACGCGCCTCGGCCACCAACATCGTCTCGTTGCCGAGCCGTACCGGCGTGAGCTTGGCGTCCTCGGGCCCGCGGTAGACGCCCACCCCGAACACCTCGGCGCGATCGTTGACGGCGCGCACGAGCGCGATGGGTCCGCCCTGATCGCCGTTCTCGAAGTTCACCGCGCGCAGACGCAGCGCCTTCACGCCCTTCGGGCCCGAGCGGACGTCGAGGTCGTCGGGTTTGACGAGGTGGGGCCAGCCGTCGAGCGACACGCCGTAGCGGAGGGTCTCGTTGGCGAAGACGTAGTGGCCGGTGCAGTCGGTGAGGGTCGGCTGCAGCCCATCGTTGGATGCGTACTCGGGCATCATGATCTCGAGCCACTGCTCGGGTTCGAGGTCGCGAACGATGGCCTTGCCCTCGGCCTGGCGGGCGGGGGGCGCGATGCCCTGCGCACATACCGAGATCGGCGTCGTCTGCCGGGCCTGGGCTTCATAGACCGGCCGTTGGTTATCGACGCACCCGCTCGAGACCACCCCGAGGGCCGCCATCAGGGCGGATTGTAGGACGGCGGGGGCGAACGGGCTCCGGAAGGGGCTTCGCATGACCCGGAGAGTTTGTCACAGCCGCCGGTGGCGAGGCGAATTTGACGTGCCCCATAGAATTTCTCATCGCGGCGCCAGAATTTCTCGCGAGACGGTGAGCGCGACATTTCGTCTGGTCGACCGGACGACTCGGTCCCGCGCGGTCGGCCTCCGTCGACCCTGCGCGCGGGTCGAAAGCCCGATTTGGGCGCCCTCGCCCCGACGAGGCCGCGCAGAGGCGAGAATCGGGGGTCATCCGGTCGAGCGAACAGTGGATCAATCAATGTCCATTGATCCGCCTACGGGGGGCGTGGATCGCAGGAAATTGTCAAGAAAAATGGCTCGTTTCACCCTTGACGCGTGCTCGGTCCAACTTATCCTGATGGGGCTTTCGGTACGCTGACTTCGGTCAGCAAAAAACAGAAAACCTGATTCGGTCTACATCCGTCTTGGCCCCGATTCTCGGGGGTGAGGAAGCTGAAGACCGGGCGGGGAAAGGACATACGAGATGGCTCTCAACGCATACATGCGACTCACCGGCGACACTCAGGGAGAAATCAAGGGCAGCGTCACTCAGGCTGGCCGCGAGGACTCCATCATGATCATCGGCTGGAACCACGGCGTGCGGTCCCCGCGCGACGTAGGTAGCGGTCAGGCCACTGGTAAGCGTCAGCACCTTCCGCTGACGGTCACCAAGGAACTCGACAAGAGCACCCCACTTCTCATGAACGTCATGGTCAACAATGAGAACGTGAACGCATGGGAGCTCCGATGCTGGCGTCCTAGCGCCACGGGTGTCGAGGAGCAGCACTACACCGTGGAGATGGTCAACGCGACCGTTTCCGAAATTCGCACCGAGTCGCTCAACAACAAGTACCCCGAGAACCTCAACCACAAGGAGCGTGAGCACGTCTCCTTCACGTACCAGAAGATCATCTGGACGTGGGAGGACGGCGGTATCACCTCCGAGGACGACTGGGAAACCCCCGTCGTCTGACCTCGGACCTGTTGTCATGTGCCGCCGAGTCGCGCGAAATGCGCCGCTCGGCGGCTTTGCTTTTGTGGCCTTTGCTCTTGCGGCCTGAGCTTTTCTTGGACGCCCGAGACGTCGACCGCGCTCCGTCGACTTCGTTCAGGAGACCCGGACGTTGCTGCTCTCGTCCACGCTGGTGCTGAACCGAACCGGCTGACGGTCGCCGTTGGGGTGCACGAGCTGAGCGCTGATCTCGAAGTGCACGTAGAGCTGTTGCTCGTCCTCGTCGGGCTGCACGAGCCGCACCTGCACGTTCCTGAGGCGAGGTTCGTACTTCGTGATGGAGTTCTTGATCGCCCGCTGCATCACCCCCATCGCGTCGGGGAAGTCGTGCAGCATGTCGGAAATCTCGACCATGCCGTACTCCGGCGCGCTCAATGAGGCCCCCGCTCGCGTGTTGAGCATCTCCTGAAGGTGCTTGGCCACCTCGGCCTCGACGTCGTCGGCCCGGTAGCGGGTCCGCCCGGCCGCGACCGCGTCGGCGTTGGACCGGAGGCGCTTCATCAACGACATCGTACACCGAGGGTATCACCCGCCCGCCGGGAGCGGTATGCCGGAGGGGGGATGTTCAACAAGTACTACCAGGACGAGCTCTCCTACCTTCGTGAGCTCGGGCGCGAGTTCGCCGCTGCCTATCCCGCCATCGCGCCCATGCTGGCCGAGAGCGGTGCCGACCCCGACGTCGAGCGCCTCCTCGAGGGCGTCGCCTTCCTCACCGGAAAGCTCCGGCAGAAGATCGACGACGAGCTCCCCGAGGTCATCCACTCGGTGGCCGCGCTCTTGTTTCCGCACTACCTGCGTCAGGTCCCGGCGACTTCGGTGGTGGAGTTCACGCCACTGCCGAACGTGGTGCGCGAGCGCGTGCTCGTGGGTCGGGGCGCGGAGGTGGGCTCGGTCCCAGTAGAAGACACCCCGTGCCGCTTCCGCACGACCCAGGACGTCGAGCTGTTGCCGCTCGCGGTCGAGGACGTTCGCATCGACACCGCTCAGCTGTCCGAGACCCTCCGCATCGAGCTGCGGGTCACGGGCGGCGCTTCGCTGTCGGCCCTCGAGCTGAGCAAAGTCCGCTTCTACATCCACGGCGAGCGCCGAATGCAGGACGACCTGCGGCTTTGGTTGGGCGCCCACCTCGAGAACGTGGCCTTCGCGTCGGTCGAACGAGACCACGACAACGTCATCTCCACCTTCCCGGCGCGGAACGTGAAGCTGGCCGGGTTCGAGGAGGACGAGGCGCTCATCCCCTACCCCGAGACCGTCTACCCGGGCTATCGCCTGCTTCAGGAGTACTTCACGCTCCCGCAGAAGTACGCCTTCTTCGCCGTGCTCGGCTTCGACAAGGTGCCCACCGAGAAGCTCGGCGAGCGCTTCGCGTTGCTGCTTCAGTTCAAGGACGGTCTCCCGTCGGGGACGCGCGTAGGCAAGGACGCCATCCGGCTCTTCTGCACCCCGGTGGTCAACCTGTTCAGCCACAACACCGACCCCATCAAGCCGGACCTGACGAAGTTCGAATACCTGGCGCGACCGGCTGGCGGCAACCCAGAGGCCTTCGAGATCTACTCCATCGAGAAGGTGACCGGCATCGCGCGCCGCACCAGCCAGCGCGTCGACATCCCCTCGTTCTTCTCGTTCAAGCACGAGTTCAGCCCCGACAAGTCGGCGCCGCCCGTCTTTCACCAGACACACCTCAAGCCAGCCACCATCGGCGAGGGGGTCGACATCTACCTGTCCTTCGGCACGCCGCAGGACGCCGGCGCCGTTCCCGAGTTCGACGTCATCAGCGTCGAGTCGACCTGCACCAACCGCCAGTATCCGGCCCAGCTGAAGGTGGGCGACATCCACGTCGCCACGGCGACCTCGCCCGCCGTGGCGACCTTCAAGAACCTCATCGGCGTGACCTCTCCCCTTCCCCCCCCGATGGGACGGGAGCTGCAATGGCGGGTCCTCGCTCACATGGCCATGAGCTACCGCTCCATCGCAGAGCTCGAGGTTCTGCGCTCGACCGTCGACCTCTACAACCTCCAAGCGGTGGTCGACCGGCAGGCCGCGCGCGCCAATCAGTTGCGCATGGCCGCGATCAAGGACGTGAAGGTCTCCCCCACCGACCGCCTCTACCGCGGGGCGCCGGTTCGCGGGGTGCGCACCGAGCTGGAGCTCGATGAGAATGGTTTCGCCGGTGAAGGCGAGATGTACCTCTTCGCGAGCGTGATCAACGAGATGTTCGCCTCCTACGTATCTCTCAACAGCTTCACGCAGCTGCGCGTCCGTGGCACCAATACCAACGTGATCTACGAGTGGGACCCGAAGAGCGGCAACCGCACCCTCATCTGAGTCCCGAGGTGGCATGACGACGGACCTGGCGACGACCGAGACCCCGACAGGCGACGAGCTGACGGCTCGACTCGCGGAGTTCAAGAGCCGGGCTTCTTCTTTCGACTTCTACCGCCTCATCTATCTCCTCGAGCGGCTCTGGACCGACCAGCCACGGCTCGGCCACACGGGCCCCGCCGCCGAGGAGCGCATTCGGATCCGCGCCACCACCGAGCTCGCCTTCGCCTCGAGCGACGTCCTCGACTTCGAGTACGTGAAGTACCCGGACAACGAGAAGCGGGCGCGCATCGAGGCGGCGTTCATGGGGCTGTACGGCGCCACTTCGCCACTGCCGCCACACTTCTCGGAGCAGATCGCCCTCGAGGCGTATCAGGGCGGCTCGCAGCCAGTGCGCGAGCTGCTCGACGTGCTGCACCACCGGCTCTACTCGCTCTGCTACCGCTCCTGGTCGAAGTACCGCCTCACGGTGGGCTACCTGAACCTCGGCAAGGACGAGTTCAGCTCCCGCATGAAGTGCACGGTGGGGCTCGACGGGTTCGGGGACCACAAGACGAACCTCAACCCCTTCTACTTTCTGAAGTTCGCGCCGCTCCTGGCCAGCAAGTCGCGCTCGGCGCGGGGTCTCGGGGTCGTTCTGCACGAGCTGCTCGGCGACATCGGAGTGGAGATCGAGCAGTTCGTCGGTCACTGGACGCTCATCGAGAAGCCACTGCGCAACAAGCTCGGCATCGCGAACCACCAGCTCGGCGAGAGCCTCGTCATCGGTCGCTACGTCTACGACGGCAGCGGTCGCTTCACCCTCAAGCTCGGCCCTCTGGAGTACGACGACTACCTCTCCTTCTTGCCCGGCGGCCACCGTCGGCCGTTCCTCAAGTCGGTCATCGATACCTTCACCCCCGGCATCCACGACACGATGCTCGAGCTCCACGTCGACCTCGATGCCGCCCCCCGCTTCCAGCTCGGCTCCCCTCGCGCCTCCACCTTGGCCCGGACCTGCTGGCTCGGTGGTAGCGGCAAGCAGTCGTTCGCCATCACCGTCCCTCTCGAGGACAAAGTGATCGTCGAAGGTGAAGACGACGACGATCGCGGCGAACCCCCACCCCTCCCCTGAGCCGCCCTCGAGAACGAACTCGAGAACGAACTCGAGAACGAACTCGAGAACGAACTCGAGAACGAACTCGAGAACGAACTCGAGAACGAACTCGAGAACGAGCCCGAGTACGAATTCGAGAACGAGAACGAGAACGAGCCCGAGTACGAATTCGAGAACGAGAACGAGCCCGACAACGAGCCCCGAGCGGGGCTCAGTAGATGCGCAGGGACTTGAGGGTCTGGGTCATCTCGTCGATCGACGTCTCCACCGATTCGTCGTGGATGATCTGAACCAGCATGACCCGCGTGCCGTTGCGAATGATGATCTCGTGGGCAAAGGTCTGGAAGGCGGGCTTGGCCTCGACCGGGGTCTTCACGAGGTAGCTCCGACCTTGAGCGTTGGCCGTTGCCGTCGGCACGCGCTTGGCGATGATCTCGCCGCCGGACTTCGCCACGTCTTCCTCGTAGCGCTTGAGGACCTCTTCCCAGGTGGCCTGGGGCGGGTCGGTGCGCTCGTAGATGTTGAAGACGAACTGCCGAGGCGATTGGTAGGAGATCTTGCGTGCCTCGGCGGTGTAGTCCGCGGTGCGCAGGTACCAGTCGATCGGCCGTGAGAAGCGAACATCTCCATCGAAGATGGCCACCCCGACCCGGCGTGGCATGCGCGAGGTCTCGTCACGGTCGAGCGGGGGGAAGTACCTCTCCCAGCTGTACCGCTCGTCGATGACCCCCCGCTCGTGGAGGTAGTAGACTTGGTCGCGCTCGGGGGCGGTCGGCGAACCGCCGCAAGCCACCGTCGTCACCGCGACTGCACTGAGGGCGAGGGCCGGCACGACCCGGCCAATTCGAGACCCGAGGTAGCTCACGACGATGAATTTAGTGAAACCGCGCCAGGTTGACCAAAAGAACGAAAAAGTTAGCCTCGATCCCCTGGATCATCGGATAGTTCGTAAAGCTGAGGTCGGCGCGGCGTCTCGCTTTGCGCCCTGGTCCTCAGGCCTGCATCATGAGTGTCACCGTCGTGAAAGGTCGCTCCCTCTCGAGTCTCTTCGTGGTCGCCCTCGCGGGAGCAACCACCGGCTGCTACGGCCTCGCGTCCGATAGCCGCTACCCGGACGTGGACGACGCCACGGTCGAGAAGTCGCTCGTCTCACCCGAGTTGCAGGACGACCCCTCCATCTCGCTCAACCGCTTGATGATCCGCGACGAAGTCTGCGAGGGCATCGAGTTCGGCACCGAAACCCGCCCCCTCGCCCAGGACGACCTCGCGCGCTTCTTGGTCTCCGTCGAGGCGACGGAAGCCGGGCAGGTGAAGGCGCGTGGAAACCTCTACTGGTTCCAATTCCCCGGCGACGAGGGCTCGGTCCGACTCCGCCTCGCCGTGCTCGGCGACGCGGAAGAGGCGGCCGACGAGCTTCACCGTGCCCTGCTCGACCACGGCCCCGGCTGGTGGGGGCTGCGCCGGTCCAACCTCTCCATCCTCGCGCCGAAGGCGAGCCTCGACACCGCGGTGAGCTTCGCCGTGAAGTACAAGCTCGTGTGCTGGGGGATGATGTCTTACGCCGGCTTGGACGACGTCTACGTCATCCCCGGCCCCTACATGGAGCTTTGAGAGCGACGATGCTGCGACGCGCGTTGGCCTTCGGCCTGTTGACGATTCCCTTCGGACTCCTCGCCTCCGCCCCGGGTTGTGGTGGACAGGACCTGCCGCAGGACATCTGCAGCTGGCTCGAGGACACCAACAACTGCTACCAGCGCTTCGCCAACGACGTCGGAGAGCG
>JAUHZF010000399.1 GCA_030426145.1 Polyangia bacterium | reverse complement strand
CTGGGACGCTGCGCCCTCGATGCGGCGAAGGGTGCCGGTCAAGGCGAAGGTGTCCCCATTGGCGACGGCTTCACCGAGGCTGGAGAGCAGCTCGGGCATCTCCCCTACGAAGCGATCCGTCAGATGATGCCGGTTGAACGACGTCGACGACGGTGGTGCCGATGAGGGCGGGATGGTTTCGAAGTCGAAGGGGGCGGGTCTCGGTTCGATCTTGGCCAGATGCTGCTCGAGCGCCTGTAGCTCGCCCGGCACCCCGAACACGGCGCTGAAGCTCTTCGAGCGCCGAGACTCTCCTCCGTGCACGGTACCCAGAAGCGGCAACTCGAGGAGCTGCGCTCGTTGGGCCAGCTGCATCAGATCGTCGCTCGGAAGCCGCGAGGAGACGACGACGCCGTCGAAGTGGTCGAGGTCCTCGGGTGGGCGCTGCGCGAGCGTCGCTTTGACGCCCGCGCGGCCGGCCACGCGACCCAACATCTTTCGAAGGGTCTCGTTGGGCTCCACCACGAGCACGGACGCTCGACGGCCGGCTTCGTGTGTCTCGTCGAGCTCCGCCGCAAAATGAGGCCAAACCGCCATGAAGTCCTCTGCCGAGGGACGAACCTCGGGCAGCACATGCGCCATCTTCAGCAACAACTCCTCGAGCTCGGGGCTCACCTCCTGGTTGAGCTGGCGTGGACTTCTCACGGGGCGGCCATCGACGTTGGTCCTCAACGGGCCTCCGCACACCGCCCACCATAGGAGGGCACCTAGACCGTAGATGTCGGAGGCGGGCACGGGTTCGAAACGGGCCTGTTCGGGGGCCACGAAGTGGGGTGTGCCTACCGGGCGATAGGAGCCGCTCTGGTGAATGGCCTTGGCCATCCCGAAGTCGAGCAGTACCGCGCGTATGCCACCGAACTTGTCACTGGTGACCATGACGTTCTTCGGGGCCACGTCGCGGTGGAGGATGCCTTCGGCGTGCACCGTGCGCAGCGCCGATGCCAGCTGTTGAAACACCGCGAGCATGTGGCCCCGCAGCGGAGCCTCGCGGGTCAGCAGGTCGAAGAGGGTCTCACCATCGACGTACTCCATGGCGATGGCCGGAAGTCCGTCACGGGTTTCACCGCTGGTGAAGATGGTCACGAGATTGGGATGGGAGACCCTGGTGGTGGTTCTGACCTCTGCGGCGAAGCGCTGCCTGACCTCGTCCTGGGCGAGCCCGTTCACGAGGTGGGGGTGGGCGATTTTGACGACCGCGCTCCGGTCGGTGTTGAGCTGCTCGGCGAGATAAGCGCTGCCGAAGCTGCCCTGACCGAGCAGCCGAATGATCTTGAACGAACCCAGCTCGACCCGGTCGACGCGGGGGTCGCCGAAGGCGCCCTGGGTCTCGACGCGCCGTGGCCGTGCAATCGGCGGATGAGGCGAGTCGGTTTTGCGCCGTCTTCGCGGCAGGGGCAGTGGTGGACGTTTCATGGCATGGCTCCCCCCCAGGAGTGTGTCGGTTGGATGGTGCTTCCGCGGCGGAGGTGAGACATGCGGTGCCTATTGTTCCGACGTGTTGCAACGTTGTCACTTGGGAAGGGTGACTTGTCCCCAAAAGGGTACGATTCTGTCGGTGCTCATCTCGTTTGGTACGACGCGTGCGTCAGAATGGCTTGGACGGCGCTGGCCTGACGTGTTGCGGGGGACGGAACGGTTTGCGATACTCCACGACGTGACGCGTTCGTTCCGCAGCGACTGGTGGTGGCTTTGCCAACTCGGCGGCGGGACGACCTGCGCGTGCGGATGAGCCAACCTCGACGCACTTAGAAGGAAGAAGGCCCGCTGCAAAGCGGGCCTTTTCGTTTTTGTCCTCCTGCCCCCTCGAGACCCCACCATGATCATCGTCCTCAAACGCGAGACCACCGAAGCCGACGCCAAGGCGCTCCTCGGCAAGATCGAAGGCATCGGCCTCAAATCCCTCTACATGCCAGGCTCCGAGCGCACCGTGCTCGGGGCGCTCGGCGATGAGCGGGTGCTCGGACAGCTGCACCTCGACAGCCACCCGCTGGTGGAGAGCGTCAAACCCATCCTCGCCGAATACAAGCTCGTGAGCCGGGAGATGCACCCTCACGACACGGTGGTGCGGGTCGGTGAGCACGCCGTGGGCGGCCAGGAGATCTTCGTCATCGGAGGGCCCTGTGCGGTGGAGAGCCGTGCGCAGATGGTGGCGACCGGTGAGGCGGTGAAGACGGCCGGGGCGCAGGCCTTGCGGGGCGGGGCTTTCAAGCCGCGCACCAGCCCCTACAGCTTTCAGGGGCTGGGCGAAGAGGGCCTTCAGATCTTGGAGGACGTTGCGGGCGAGCTCGGGCTGCCCGCGGTGACCGAGGTCGTGGAGGTCGCCGACGTCGAGGCGGTGTGTCGCCACGCCGATGCCCTCCAGGTGGGGGCGCGCAACATGCAGAACTTCCGGCTGCTCAAGGCGCTGGGCCAGTGCGGAAAGCCGGTGGTGCTCAAACGTGGAATGGCGGCCACGGTGAAAGACCTGTTGCTCGCGGCGGAGTACATCGTGAGCGAAGGCAACGAGCAGGTCATCCTGTGCGAGCGGGGGATCCGGACCTTTGAGACCTCGACGCGCAACACGCTCGATCTCAACGCCATCCCGTTCATCAAACAGCGCAGTCATCTCCCCGTGCTCGTCGACCCTTCGCACGGAACCGGACGGCGCGAGCTGGTCGAACCGATGGCGCGGGCCGCCATCGCCTGCGGCGCCGACGGCGTGATGGTCGAGACCCATCACGCCCCGGCGGAGGCGCTCAGCGACGGTGCGCAGTCGCTCTTTCCCGAGCAGTTCGCCCGCTTGATGACGTCGCTCCGAACCATCGCCGAAGCGGTGGGACGGACCATGAGCCTCGGGGCAGGTACGTGAGTGGCCCCGAGCTCGCTCCGGGCGAAGTCTTTGCGCTCGCGCGCGCCTTCGATGGGCACGCCGACCCGATCGCTCTCTACGACCGGCTGACGAAGCGGCGTCCCGACACGCTGCTTCTCGAAGCGGCCGAGCCCAATGCGCCTGGCGCCAGCCGGAGCCTCGTCATGAGCCGGGCGGCCGTGCGGGTCACCGTGCACGGGGCCGTGGCGCGGCTCGTGCCCCTCAGCCCCGGTGGTCACAACTTGCTTCCGGTCGTGGAACGAGCGCTCTCGGACAGGGCCGAGCTCCGCCGCGAAGGCGAGGCAGTGGTGGCGCGCTTTCCACCGGTCGCGGCCGCAGACGAGCGGAGCCGCCTCGTGGCTCCGGCGGTGCTCGATGCGGTGCGCAGCTGTCTCGACGGACTCGACATCGTGGGAGGCGACACCGCCCATCCGCCGATGATGGTCGGGAGCTTCGCCTACGATCTGCTCGGCGCTTACGAGACGCTGCCCGATGCGAAGGTCGATCCGCTCGCGTGGCCCGACGCGGAGCTCTGGTTGGCCGAACAGCTCGTCTGGCTCGAGCCGCGCCGGCATTCGATCCGTGTGCTCAGCTACGCCTTTGGCGGCGAGCGCGCGACCTACCACGACGCCGTGGCCGACTTGGCCGCTACGGTGGCCGCAGCCGAAGAGCCCGGGCGGCTCGAGGTGCCCGTGGCGGCTCCCAGCGGCGAGCCCGCCGTGGACCTCGACGACGAGGCCTTCGCGCAAGAGGTGACGCGGCTGAAGGAGCACATCGTGGCCGGAGACGTGTTTCAGATCGTGCTCTCGCGGCGCTTCTCGCGGCCGTGTTCCGACCCCCTCATGGCCTACGCACGGCTCCGGGCGATCGAACCGAGCCCCTACATGTTCTACCTGCACGGTGAGGCGGGCGTGCTCTTCGGAGCCTCGCCGGAGAGCGCCCTCGCGGTCGATGAACGACGCAGGGTCACCATCAGCCCCATCGCGGGGACGCGGCGGCGGGGCTTTCGCGACGAAAGCATCGATCGCGATCTCGACGGCCGCATCGAGGCCGAGCTGCGGCTCGACGAGAAGGAGCTCGCCGAGCACATGATGCTCGTCGATCTGGCGCGAAACGACGTGGCGCGCGTGAGCGCGCCGGGCACACGGGTGGTGTCGCGACTGATGGATGTGGTGCGCTACTCGCGCGTGATGCACCTCGTCAGCGAGGTGACCGGCACCCTGCGCGATGGCCTCGACGCGCTCCACGCCTACGTGGCGACCATGAACATGGGCACCCTCGTGGGCGCGCCCAAGCTCGAGGCAGCGACGCTCCTGCGTCGCTACGAAGCTGAACGCCGCGGGCCCTACGGCGGCGCCGTCGGCTACGTCGACAGCCGCGGCGTGATGGACACCTGCATCGTGATCCGGTCGGCGGTGGTGAAGGATGGCGTGGGCTACGTGCGGGCCGGCGCGGGCGTGGTGCACGACTCCGACCCCTTGGCCGAGGCGGACGAGACGCGCCGCAAGGCAGCCGCGGTCCTGAGCATCCTCACGGAGGCCGACGCATGAACGTGCTCTTGATCGACAACTTCGACTCGTTCAGCTTCAACCTGGTCGACGAGCTCGAGAAGCGCGAGGCGGCGGTGCAGATCTGGCGGCACGACGTGCCGGTCGACCGCGCCCTGGCGCTTGCGGGGGCGCTGCCGACGCCCCGGCTGGTGCTCATCTCGCCGGGGCCGGGCAAGCCCGAAGATGCCGGCTGCTCGGTGGGCCTCGCGCGGGGCGCGGCCGAGGCGGGGATCCCGGTGTTCGGGGTATGCCTCGGCCATCAGGCCATCGTGACCGCTTTTGGGGGCGAGGTGGGGTTTGCGGGCGAGGTCGTGCACGGAAAGGCGGCGCGCATCGTCCATGACGGAACGGGGCCGCTCGCGATGCTGCCCAACCCGACCTACGCGGCGCGCTACCACTCACTGGCGGCGACGCGGCTGCCAGAAACGCTGAAGAGCGTAGCCAAGACGGAAGGCGACGTGGTCATGGCCGTCGCCCACCAGAACCGGCCTGCCTTCGGCGTGCAGTTTCACCCCGAGTCGATCCTCACGCCGCATGGCGGCGAGCTCATCGACGGGGTCTTGGCGTGGGCGAAGGAGGCGTCGTCGTGAAGCTCTTGCTCGAGCAGTTGTGCCGAGGCGAAGACCTCTCGCCGGCCCAGAGCGAGGCGGTCTTCGGGGCCGTCATGGCGGGGGAGGTCGAACCGATGGTGCTCGCGGGCATGCTCGTGGCCCTCAAGGCCAAGGGGGAAACCGCGGCCGAGATCGCGGGCGCGGCACGGGCCATGCGTGACGCGGCCACGCCGCTGGAGGTCGAAGGCGAGGTTGGCGACGCGTGCGGAACGGGTGGCGATGGGGCGGGCACGGTCAACATCTCGACTGCCGCCGCCTTCGTGGCCGCTTCGGCCGGGGTGCCGGTGGCCAAACACGGCAATCGCAGCATCTCCTCACGGTGCGGGTCGGCCGACGTGCTCGAGCGCGCGGGGGTGGTCATCGACGCCGCGCCGGAGGTGTCGCGTCGTGCCCTGGAGGAGGCGGGGATCTGCTTTCTCTTCGCCCCCCAGTATCACCCGGGGGTTCGCCACGCGATGCCGGTGCGGCGGGGGCTCGGGGTGCGCACCCTGTTCAACCTGCTGGGGCCTCTCGCCAATCCGGCCGAACCGGCCTTCCAGCTCATGGGCGTCTACGACCCGAGGTTGTGCGACCTGGCCGCACACACGCTGCATCGGCTGGGATGCCGCCGCGCGATGGTCGTGCACGGCGGAGGTCTCGATGAGATCGCGCTGCACGCGCCGACGACCGCTGCCCATTTGGAGGACGGCGTGGTGACCACGACGACGCTCACGCCAGCGACGCTCGGCCTGCGCGAGGCGCCCGTCGAAGCGCTGCGCGGTGGGGAACCCGAGGCGGCAGCGCAGTGGTTGCACGACCTCCTGTCGGGGCGGGCGGCGCCCGCACATCGAGACGCGGTGGCCGCCAACGCAGGGGCGCTCATCTGGTTGGCGGGCCGCGCGTCGAGCCTCGAAGCCGGGGTCTCGGAGGCGGGAGCGCGCATCGACGACGGGGCCGCCGTCGCTTCGTTGGAGGCACTGCGGCAGATCACCGGAGGACGCGCGTGAGCGTTCTGCAGCAGATCGTGGCCGACAAGCGGGTGGCGGTGGACGAGCGGATGCGGGTCCGACCGCTGGAGGGGTTTCGCGGCGAGCTCGCTCCGTCGGACCGCAGCTTGGAGGCTGCGCTGCGCCGGCCGCAGACCAGCTTCATCCTCGAGTGCAAACGAGCTTCGCCGTCACAGGGCGTGTTGCGTGCCAGCTACGACCCCGAGGTGATCGCCCGCACCTACGCGCCCCACGCCGACGCCATCAGCGTGCTCTGCGACGGGCCCTACTTCGGCGGCGACCTGTCGCATCTGTCGCGGGTGCGTGCCGCGGTGCCCGTCCCGGTCCTGTGTAAAGACTTCGTGGTCGACCCCTACCAGGTCTACGAGGCGCGTCGTCATGGTGCGGACGCCATCCTGCTGATGGCTTCGGTGCTCTCTCGCGAGGCATTGGTCGCGTGTCTTCGCGCGACGGACGAGCTGTCCATGGATGCGTTGGTGGAGGTTCACGACGAGGCCGAGCTCGACGTCGTGCTCGAGACCGAGGCGCGCATCATCGGCATCAACAACCGCGACCTGAAGACGCTCGAGGTCGACCTCGAGACCACCCGACGGCTGGCGCCCCGTGTACCGAGCGATCGCGTGGTGGTGGGGGAGTCGGGGATCCGTGACCACGCCGACGTGCGGGGTTTGCGGTCGTGCTGCGACGCCTTCTTGGTGGGCACGGCCATGATGCGTCGGGCAGATCTATCGGCTGCGGTGCGCGAGCTCATCTACGGCCGGACCAAGGTGTGCGGTCTCACCGAGCTCGGAGACGCAGAGGCGGCGGCCTGCGCCGGGGCGACCCACGGCGGCCTCGTGCTGTGGCCGGGCTCGAAGCGCGCCATGGACATCGACGGCGCGAGGTCGGTGGTGACGGCCGACTTGCGATGGGTCGGGGTCTTCGTCAACGCGCCCGTGGCCACGGTGGTCGCATCCGCCGACGCCCTGGGGCTGTGCGGGGTGCAGCTCCACGGCGACGAGACCCCCGAGGTCGCCCGCGCCATCAAGGCCGAGCGACCCGACCTGGAGTTATGGCGCGCGCTACGCGTCGGGGGGGAGCCCCTCGGAGGGGCAGTGGACCACGGGGCCGACCGGCTCCTGCTCGACGCCTTCGTGGCCGGGGAGCGGGGCGGGACCGGTCATCGCTTCGACTGGCGCCGGGCCGAGGAACACCCCGAGCGACGCTCGCTCGTGCTCAGCGGGGGGATCACCCCCGAGCGTGCCGGCGCCGCGGACGCGGTTGGCGCGTGGGCCCTCGACGCATCGAGCGGTCTCGAAGCCGCACCGGGCCGCAAAGACCCCGCCAAGCTGGATAGCTTCTTCGCCGCGCTGCGCGGCGAATCCCGGAGAGAGTCATGAACGCACCCAACGAGTCACTTCCATCGCGCTTCGGAACCTGGGGAGGGATGTACGTCCCGGAGATCTTGGTCCCGGCGCTCGAGCAGCTCGAGCAGGCCTTCCTCGAAGCGCGCGAGGACCGCGTCTTCACCGGCGAGCTCGATGAGCTCCTGCGCACCTATGCGGGACGCCCGACGCCGCTCTATCGCTGTCGGCGACTGGCCGAGGGGCGACGGGCGCGGATCTACCTCAAGCGCGAGGACCTACTCCACGGGGGCGCGCACAAGACCAATCAGGTGTTGGCCCAGGGGCTGCTCGCGAAGCGGCTCGGCAAGACGCGCCTCATCGCGGAGACGGGGGCGGGCCAGCACGGGGTCGCCACCGCGCTCGCAGGAGCCGTGCTGGGGCTCCCGGTGCGCATCTACATGGGCGAGAAGGACATGGAACGGCAGCGTCCGAACGTCTACCGCATGCGCTTGTTCGGGGCGGAGGTGGTGGGCGTGAGCACGGGGTCACGCTCGCTCAAAGACGCCATCAACGAGGCCATGCGCGACTGGGCCGCGACCTTCGACTCGACCCACTACCTGCTCGGCACGGCGGCGGGGCCGCACCCATTTCCTACGATGGTGCGCGACTTCCAGCGCGTGATCGGAGACGAGGCGCGCATCCAGATCCTCGAGGCGGAGAACCGGCTTCCCGATGCGGTCGTGGCCTGCGTGGGAGGTGGCAGTAACGCGATAGGGATCTTCACCGCTTTCGTCCCCGATGAAGCGGTGGCCCTCATCGGGACTGAGGCGGCGGGGGAGGGAATCGACACCGGGCGTCACGGAGCCGCGCTGACGCAGGGGACTCCGGGCGTTCTGCACGGGGCACGGAGCCTGCTCCTGCAAGACGAGCACGGTCAGGTGCTCGAGGCCCACAGCATCTCGGCCGGCCTCGACTACCCGGGTGTCGCACCGGAGCATTCGTATCTGGCGTCGATCGGGCGTGCCGAGTACCCGAACGTCACCGACGCCGAGGTCATCGACGCGGCGACGCTCGCCACGGCCCACGCCTTCATCGCGGAGATGCCGCTCGGCTACGACACGCCCGTCGGCGAGGGCGGCGCGTTCCTCTCGGGCGGTCAGCGGCAGCGCCTCGCGCTGGCGAGAGCCCTTCTGCGCCAGCCGCGCATCCTCATCCTCGATGAGCCGACCAACCACCTCGACCAAGCCACTGTTTCGGCCCTTCTGAGCCGCA
>JAUHZF010000035.1 GCA_030426145.1 Polyangia bacterium | reverse complement strand
ACGAACCGCCGCAAAGCGATCGACGATCGCTTTGTGGGCCTCTCCGTAGACGGTGAACCCCGCAAAGCGATCGATGAGCGCTTTCTACGCAACTCCGCGGAGTTCGGCTCGAGCACAGCACGTGGGCATCCACCAGGCGCACGACATGGCCGGCACACGCCCCCGGCGCCTCCCCTTCGACGACGAACCGCCGCAAAGCGATCGACGATCGCTTTGTGGGCCTCTCCGTAGACGGTGAACCCCGCAAAGCGATCGATGAGCGCTTTCTACGCAACTCCGCGGAGTTCGGCTCACGGGGCCTGCACGGGAGCGAGCTCCGGAACAACCGTCACGCCAAGCGGGCTGTGTCCGCCGGGAAGGGGTAGAAATCCTTCTCGAGGAACATCTCCTTGCCGCCGTCCTTCTCGGTGCGGGTCTTCTCGCCGTCCTTCGGTGGGCGGCGCTCGCCATCCCGAGGCGGCCCTCAGTCCAAACCGAAGACGTCGCGAAGGTGGATGGCGATGGCGTCGAACGGCTCGGCGTGAACGGTCTCGTCGGCCGTGGCGGTGAGGGCTTCGAGGTAGCCTTCTTCGGTCCAGCGCATCACGCGGAGGGTGCCGGCTGCGGGGTCGAGGAGCCGGTAGTGGGGTACGCCGTGTCGGTGAAGGATGCGCGGTTTGCGGACGGTGTCGTTGGCGGCGTTGGTGGCGGAGAGGATCTCGCAGATCCAGTCGGGGCGCTGCTGGATGGGTCGAGCCGTGGGGCGTTCGGGCACGTGTTCGCGGCGCCAACCGGCGATGTCGTGTCGGTAGGACTCGTGGTCCTCGTAGAACACCTCCACCTCGGTCATGAGCCACCATCCGCCCGGCCCTCTCGGACCTCCGCTCGCGCCTCCAAAACCGAAGAGCGCTCCGCTGAGGCCGGCCTGTGCCATGCCGTGGCCGGGCGTCGGCGCCGCCTTCTCCACGATCTCGCCCGCCACCAACTCGACGGCGTGACCATCCGCGACACGACGCAGGTCTTCCGCGGTGGCGAGCCCCTTCGCTGGCTTGGACGGCCCCATCGGGTCGATCTTAGCCGCGCCCGCGGGACGGAGCGAGGACCCGCCTGTGGCTCGAGGCTTCAGCGCATGCCCCGCGGTCTTCGGCTCAGCTCCATTCGCGACCGTCGATGTCGGGGAAGCTGATGTCGCAAGGACCGGCGGGGCGGATCCCCTCGATGCGCGCGAGGCCTTCGTGGTCGGTGCGGCCAGTTCGGGTGGTGCCGTCGGGGAGCGTGATGCGGTACCGCTCGTTGGCTACCGGGTGGCGGCGCTCGTCGGTGAGCAGGATCTCGATGAAGGTGGTTCGGGCTTGGTTGGGCGCCGGCTGCGAGGGCGGCGCCGGCGGCTCGGGCGCGACCCCACCGCCGGGCTCGTGTTGCGGCGTGTCGTCGAGCACCACGAGCTCGCGATGCGCCAGGTGCCACGCGAGGGTCTCGACGATCTGCTCGCGACTGTGGTCGCGCAGTCCATGGTGCGACCGCGCCACGAGGCCGCGCGCGCGCGCCAGGTCTTCGCGGTCGGAGAAGAGGCTGCGGAGGAAGCGGCGCGCGTGATCGAGGTCGGGGAAGCGACGGGTTCGGTGTCGCTGCTCTTCGTCGCGCGCCCACATCAAAATCACCCGCTCGCCGCCGCGCCAGAAGCTGACCCCGAGCATCACGCCACCTCCATCGAGACCACGGCCCCCGGCGTGACCACGTGCACGCTGCCCGCCTCGTCGATGGCCGGGGGACCCGCCACCGGCACGTCGAGCTCCCATTGCTGCCGGAGGGCACCGTCGGGCCCCAGCACGGTGACCTTTCGCTCGCCGGCGACCACGAGCGCACCGTCACCAAAGGCCGTCGCCCACCCCACAAGCGGGCGTCGCCAGCGGACCTCGCCCTTCGCGACCGCCGCGACCGCATCCCCGGCGAGGTAAACGGTGCCGCCTCCACCATCGACGGGAGGCTGTCGTACCGCGAAGTCCACCTCGGCGCGCCATTGCGTCCCGAAGTCCGCATCGAGACCGCACACCCGCGTGCACCAACGCGTGCCCCCCGCATCGCCCCGGACCCGGGCCGCGTGACGGGCCCATGGGCCGTCGTCATCGAGCACCTCCGCGTCCTCGGGGCCGAACACGGGCTCGGCTGCGCTCGAGACCACATAGCCGCCTTCGACCGCAGACATGTCGTAGGCCATCGCGTCCTCGTACGAGTGCTCTCCCTCCAACTTCGGCGCATCGAGCTCCGATAGCGCATCGGGTCCAGCCAGGCCTTCGTCCCCACGGGGAGCCCACCGCCGAAGCCGGCAGGGCTCCCGTCCCTCGCTTCTGTGATGGGCGAGCCCGGTAAGGGTCACCACCGTTCCATCCCCGTGCACGACCCCGACCCCGAGCTCCTCCACCCGCAGGGCCCAACCAAGCGTCGGCGCATCGCCCACCGCCAAACAGACGACATGCAGGCCATCCCCCCAGGTCCTGGTGGGGCGCGACTGGTAGAGCACGGTGCGGTAGTCTCCATGCCCCGCCCAGCCCAGCTGGCGCACGCCGCGTCCGCCTGCGGCGAGCGAGGAGGCCAGCCACGGGTCACCGAGCACCCAACGGTCTCGTCGCAATGGCTTCTCCCCCCGCGCGGGCCACAACCAAACCTCCGCCTCACCCTCCACCGCCATGGCACCATCGCGAACGAACACGCCCCGCGCAGACGCGCATGCGTGATCCATGAAGGTGGGTTCGTCCATCAATGGTCGGTAGGAAACTTCGACCCGGCTCTCCCGACGGCCACCGCCCCAAAGGTGTTGATACGACTTCATCGCCAAAGCAGCCCTTCTCCAAGACCAAGCACCTCACGGTCGATGTCATCGCCCAGCTGCTCCCGCACCAGACCCGGTACGCCGCTGTCGATCAACTCACGCACCGACAGGGGCCCGCGAAGAAGCCCCGACGGCCCCATCGTCGGAACTCCCAACATGTGACGGACGAGCGCGTGGTCCATCTCTGCCTCGGTCAACGACAGCAGCTCCGGCCGCTCGCTCGGCGGCAACGTAAGCGGGTGAACCTCCGATCCACGGGATGCACGTAGGAGCACCCGCGCGTGGGGCGTCTCGAGAGCACCATCGATGGCGAACAGCGCTTGCAGCTGAACACCAACGTGGCGAACGTCTGCCTCGGATCGAGGATCGATGAGCAAGTATTGCCGCTCGCCAATGCCGCCGAGCTTCTGGAGAAGTTCGAGCCCCGCCTTCTTCCGATGTTCGCGCGAGCGCCCCAGGATCTCGACGTTGAGTCGAACGACGGCGATGGCGTTGAGCAGAATCTTGTCTAGAAGAAACGGCTCACCCTCATCGAGACCAAACGACGCCATGATGTTTTCGGCCGACCGGTCGTGACCCAGGCGAAACACCGCCACCTGCGCTCGGCCCGAAGGCACTCGCCGCTCGACCATCCCTGGCGCCCCCAGCGCCATCCAAGGGTGCCCCTCACCGCCGTGAACCAATGCATCGGTCCCATTGGGAAAGACGTAGGTTTTCACCCCCGCCCGGCGAGCGTGCTCGGGCACCAGCTCCTGACCACCGAGTATGGCGGACAGCCTTGCGTCCGCGTTGATCATGTGTGCTTTGGGCCAAAGGTATCTGAGTCGCGTCTGCGACGACCACCAGTCACCTCCGTTCATGAGACAGAGGGTGTCCTTGACGAAGGGTCTGAGGCGCGTGTTCCCCTCGCTGGGCTGTCCGTCACGAGGCAACGTTTCCTGAATGCCATGAACGGATTCTAGATACTCGTCCGGCAGGTCGTTGCCGTGACCCAGCTCGTGTGCGAGTACGAACTGCTTCCGGATCGCGAGGTCGGACTTGAGCAGAACGACGCCCTTGTTGCTCGGGTGCCAATGGCCGCGCGCACCTGGAGTGACGAGCTTCTCCACGACCAAGAAGGACGCTCGGCCGGGCTCTGCCCGCCTGCGGCGCCCAAAGAAATGGTTCGAGAATGCAATGGGATCCCCATCGCGGACGCCACCCCGGGGAACGAAAGCAGCCGGCTCTTCCGTATTGCGGGGACTCAGCTCGTCTAGCGCGTCTGCGGCTGGCTGTAGAAGCTTCTCCGCCACGCCAAAGGGGTCGCGAATGAAGATGCTCGTGTAGGAGATGAGCTGATGCGCGTGGACCCGCTTGACGCCACTCGCCGTGCGAAGGGCGAAGGCCTCTAGGTTGGTTGGAACGAGGTGGTGGTCGTATGAGCCCTTGGTGCAGTTTCGCATCGGAGGGTAGCCGTCGGGATGAGCACGCATGAGCTCGTTCGGAGCACAGGTCCGCAGGCCCAATCCCCGCGTCATCCCGGGCGTGCCTTCGTGCCGTAGGCGCCCGAGCAGATGGAGATCGTCTTCGTGGGCTATCACCAGGGTTTGCAGCGCGGGGAGCAGTTCGATCTCGGCGTCGAACGGCGTCGCTGACTTTCGGTAGATGAAGCGTTCGCCTTCTAGGTAGTTCCGCTGGAGCACGTGGCGGGTGAGGTGTGGTCGTTGCGCGTCGGGGGAGACGACCCGGACGAGCTGGTCGAGGGAGGAGACCTGGGTATCGGGGAAGAAGCGAAGGGGGCGCTTGGCCTTGTCGACGAGCATCGTGTCGTCGAGGTCGAAGACGAGGGGAGACGCTGCGCCGAAGGCGCGCGTGCAGAGTTCACCTCCGCGGTCGGGCCACGGCTCGCGGCCCATGTTCGTGCGCACGTCCCAACCGAGCGAATGGAACTGCTCGGGCAGGGGGTAGTGGTGAAGGTGACGACGAGGATTGGGCTCGAGCCGAACGCGCTGCGGTTCGTCATCGATGTGGTTGTCGACGATGGTGTGCTTGGGGGCTTCGAACCGGTAGTGCACATCCTCCGATGCCGCGGGCGTGCGCTGGTGGAGCACGTAGTAGAGACCGCCGACCTCCACCGCCACGCCGCCTCCGACGACGGCCCCCGTGCGATCGACCGCCTCGAGCACCAGCCCCGTCGATGCAGGTCGGTGCTGGTTGAGGATGAGGTCGAAGTACCGAAGTTCGATGAAGGTGCGGTGCCAATGATGGTCGACGCAGACGGGAAGGGCGCGCGCATGGTTTCGGTGCTTCATGAGCACGTCCACCGTCTCGGATGCGTGCCAACTGCCCGTCTCGAAGCTCGCCGTGGGTAGCTGTGCGAATCCACCTGCGGTGGCCTTGTTTACCGACGACCACGCGACCAGCCTCACCAGTCGGCGCTTCTCGAGCGGCTGGATGTCCCTGTCGTCGACCCAATCGTGATGGTCGAGGTCGACCCACACCGCGCCCGATGCGGGCAGGCTCATCCCCCACGGCTCCCAGCGGAGGGCCCATCGGGTCTTGGGCGCATGCATCAGGGCGTCGCCGTGAAGGAGCGCCACCCCTTCTGCATCGCTCTTGGCCCCGGGCAGGATCGCCGTCGGCCCCGCCGGGTCGACCTGCTCGAACACCCACCGGTGTGGCGGTAGCGCATGCTGCTTGCCGTCGAGGGGGTTGGTGAAGGTAGCGCGCACGAAGAGTGGAGGAAGCTGGAGGGTGTTCAGCGAGCGTGTGCCCGCTGCAGTGCGTGCCGCGGCGGCGTGTTGGGTTCGGGCCATGGGTCACTCCTCGTCGTGGGCGCGCCGAAGTCGCTGCTTCAACGCGTCGGTCAGCGCGCCGATGGGCTCCGCGCCCTCGGCCTGTTCGAAGGCGGCGGCGGCGCGTTCGGTAGCTTCGTCGATGTGCTGGCCACGGCTGGTGCCGAAGCCGAGGTTGTCGAGGCGCCGCTTGGCCCCAGAGTCTTCTTCGATGGGGTCGACCTGTCCGAGCGCGAGCCGCCACGTGATGGTCGGCGCCTCGGTGTCGGCCAACCACACGTGCAGCATCGCCTCTTCTTCATCTGGCTCGATGTCGTGCTCGACCATCGTGCCCGCACCCTCGTAGACGCCCTCCCCGACCTCGAGCCGGTAGCGGAGGGCGTGCATCCCGCGAAGGCGAACCCTCAGCGTGGTGGGAGCACCACGCACCACGAAAGCGTGTCGCGCGCCCGTCGACCGCTCCTCGACGCGCTGCTCTTTGTCGGGCACCACCACCTCGTCACCCGGGTGGAGATGGTTGGGATTGGGGCGCCTCCCGCGGAGGTCGTCGTTGTCGGGATGGTCGTAGATGGTGCGCCAGTCGCGAAACCCGTGGCTCTTGGCCAGGCTGGCCATGCAATCCCCGGCGCGAACCACGATCGTTCTCGACATGGGAAACGAATAACAACGCGGTCGGCTTTTGAATGTCCCGGGGGACAGAGAAAGTCTCGGACGTGTGGATGAGGGAGCTTCGCGCTGCACCTATCCGCTGGGGATTTGGTAGCCTGGGCGGGTGAAGCCTCAGCCCTGCCCCGCAAGACGCACCTGGGAATCGATGACCGAGGTGAGATCGTCGGGAGAGACCGTCGCCGGCGTTCGTCACTGCAGCGGATGTGGCCGACACGTGCACGACCTGTCGTCGATGACGGAGCTCGATGCGCGTCGGTTCTTGTGTCGCAACGGGACGAAGGTCTGTGTGACCTATGCGACCCGCGACGACCGCGTCGAGTTCGTACCCGAGAAGCGGCACCGCCTCCGGGTCTGGCAAGGGGCGGCCATCGCGACGAGCCTCGCCCTCGCGGCCTGTAGTGAGCCAAAGATGATGATGCCTGGCGTGGCGCCTCTTCCTGCGCCCGATCCGTCCGCGCAACCCGACCCCCCCGCGACACCATCGTCGGCGCCTTCGGCGAGCGCGGTGGCGGCCCGGCCCAGCGCCGAACCGGCACCAAGCACCACCGCGACCTCGGATTCGGCGGCTCCTCCCGCTGAGGATGCCGACGACCTCGAATCGGACGGGCCCTCGAGTCGAGTGCGCTAGACTCGCCCTCGATGAAGCGACTGTTCCTGAGCGCCGTCCTCTTCGTCGGGGTCTTGTCCGCGGGCTGCGGCGATGATGAGCCGTGCGAGGGCGCGAACTGCATCGACCCCACCACGTCGTCGACGACGTCCTCGTCGTCTGCAGGCGGGGCCTCGTCTTCGAGCGCCAGCGTGGGTGGCGGTGGCGTCGGGGGCGGCGGCGTTGGAGGTGCCGGCGGTGGCATCCCGCAGGGCATCGGCATGCTGTCGGGTATGTGTGGGGAGCTCGATCCCGCCGAGCTGATGACGGGCAGTGCCGCCTTCATCGTTCAGAACGAGATCGACTTCGGGATGATGGCGATGATGACGCCCGATCCGAATGACCTCCCGCCCGATACGAAGAAGGTGCACGACGACGGCAACCTCGGCGGCAGCTCGTTGTGGAGCGAGGTGTTCTCGTTCGACGTGCTGCGCCGGTGCGAGCTGGCCACGCTCCTCAAGACCGAAGCCGAGATCGCCTACGCCGATCCCATGGGCAAGAAGACCGATCTCCTGGTGGAGATCGACGGCGCCACCATCGGCGTCAGCGTGACCCGGGCCTACCACTTCCCCCCGACCGACCCCTACACGGTCGCCGAAGCGCAGGCCCTGCTCGAAGGCAAGCTCAGCGACATCCAGCTCAGCACCGCGAACGTCTCCACCTCGGACCAGTGGCAGAAGCAGATCCTGCACGTGCTGGCCTACGAGCCGCAGTACGTGATGTCGCTCGCGACGGCGTGGCAGATGATCGACGCCAATACCAAAGCCGACAGCATCGTCATCGTCACCCTCACGAGCGGCGACGACGCGTTCATCTACTGAGTCATCGAGGTAACAGCTCGAGCTCGACGTCCACCTCGAGCTCACGCAGCTCACACCCGGCGTTGTCGCATGGCGCGCGGTCGACGTTGAGGACCACCGCCGTGCCGACGTCGAGAAGGGGGCCGCGGGGGCCGAACTCGACCACGTCGGTCATCGGCGGGCCGTCGTAGAGGACGATGTCGTCGGCGGCGCGCTCGGGACAACCAAACCCCTCGTCGGGGTCGTAGTCCTCTTCGAGCCAGACCTCGACCTTGGCCACGCCCTCGTCCGCCACGACGCGGAGCGTATTCACCCGCAGCGGCTCGCCAAAGAGAGGCCCTCCGTCGAGGCGGTACTGGGTGCTGCAGTTCCCAGGGTCGTTGGCGAGAAGCCTGGTTCCGACGCTCTCGACCTGTGGTTCATCGAACTCGACCGTCGACCCACAGCCGGTGCCTGCAAGGAGCAGGGCCGTGATGAAACCAAGCGTGCGCTTCTGCATGACGGAAGTATCAAGCAGCTTTCGTGCCGCGTCGATCTGCTCAGAAAACCAGGCGCCGGCGAGCGCGTTGTCTAACGCGGAGCGTTCCGTGAGACGTTCCACGCGTGGGCGGGGAAAGGGCGTGCTGCCGTACGGTGGCTTCGCTAGGGCAAGAGCCATGAAGTTCGTAGGTGGCTTGGTCCTGTCCTCTTGTCTGCTTGTGGCCTGCGACGACGGGGGCGCCAAATCCGAACCCGCGCCCGCCGCGTCGACCCCGGCCCCGAAGCCGGCGCCCAAGGTAGACCCCAAAGCGAAAGAGCTCGCGGCTCAGAAGACGAAGCTCGTGGAGACGGTGCGCACGGGCTACGGGCTGATGCGGAAGGCACGCGAGGAGAAGTGGCCGGCAAAGTGCCCGTCGCTCGAGAAGGCCCAGGTGCTCCTGCTGCCCACCTATGGCGCGCAAGAGGTGATGGGCGGCACTGGCCACAAGCAGATGAAGCACCGCTACTTCGAGCAGACGATGTCGCCCGCTTTGCTCGCGGAGTACCCGCGCATGCTCCGCGACGTGGAGGCCGCGCGCAGCCTTGCGGAGACCACCCACATCGCCTTTGTGCAGATCACCGAGCACCAAGCCGGCAAGCGCGTCGACGAAAAGACCTTCTCCCCGGGAAGCCTCGGAGGTTGGGTCAGCGTGGTCGACGTCGCTCAGAAGAAGGGCCTGTGCCGCTTCAGCGTGAAGGCGAGCAACAGCGACGTGGTGAAGTCGGTGGCCATGAGCAAGGTCGAGGGTCTCGAAGGCCTCAACACCCAGGGCATCGACGCCGACCTCATGAAGAGCTTCGCGCGCACCTTGGCCGCCCGGCTGGAGGAAGACAGTCAGGCGACCCTCGTCGACGGCGAAGGTCCGGTGGCGACCTCCAAACGATACGCGCCGGCGACCAAGAAGTAGCGTTGGCCCACCTGAAGGCTCGAGGGGAGAGATACCCCGCAGCTGACGGTGATGCTTCGCCCGTGGGTGCCGGCCTTGACGGGAACGAACCGTCGGGCCACGCAGCCGACATGATGCAACCCTCGCTGCTCGCCCCGCTGCGCGTCGCCGCGAGTGGAGCGGTGGTGGTCGACGATGCGTCCCTCCTGCCGCCGGCCGCTGCCGCTGCCTTCGAGCGAGGCAGCGGCCATGGAGTGCTGCACCTGGGCATGACCGCGGTGGGCACCGACCTCGAGGCGGCTCCGCGCTTCTTCAGGGACTTCGGGCAGCGCATCGTCTCCGCCGTATGCGGCGCAGTCGACCCGCGGGCGCCAGTGGTGGTGCCGAGGGTGGCCCTGCAGGACGAAGACATCGAGCGCAGCCGCCTCGCGGTCCCGCCCATGGTCGGGAGCGAGCGCATCGATGACCCGTGGCTCGAGCGACTCGCGGAGGCGGTGCTCGACGCGCTGACCGAGCGGGTCCACGAATCGGATGAGACGGTCGCCGGCTTTCTCGCCCAACAGCACAGCGCGTGGCACGTGGTGGGTCGGGTGTGCTGTCACCTCGCCGAGAACAAGGGCGACGCGACCCACCCCTTCGCCTTCATCGCGACCTACACGCGCGCGCTCTCCGCTCGCAAGGGCGACCCGGTTCACGTCCCGCTCGGACGTGCGCTCGAGGAGTACGCCGGGGCCCGGCGCAAAGCGCAGCTCGTGGCGCTGCTCGAGCCCTTGTCGCGTGCCGCCGAAGAGAGCGAGCTGATGCGCGAGCTGATCGAAGCCGGCGACGTCTACCACCCGCTGGCATGGACCGCCCAAGACGCCCACCGCTTCTTGCTGGAGCTTCCGGCCCTCGAGCGCGCGGGCCTCGTGGTGCGCACGCCCCCATGGTGGAACCCAGCCCAGAAGCCACGACCTCGGGTGCAGGTCTCGGTGGGCACCCGGCCCCCTTCCGATCTGGGCGCGAGCGCGATTGTCGACTTCGACATCGCCGTCACCTTGGGCGGAAAGAAGCTCAGCGCGCGTGACCTTGAGAAGCTCAGGGCGGCTGGCGACGGGTTGATCCGGCTTCGGGGCCAATGGGTGGAGGTAGACCAAGAGAGCCTCGCATCGGTCCTCGACCAATGGGAGCACGCCGCCCATTCGATGGAGACGGAGGGGCTCACCGTGGCCGAGGCCATGCGCCTCATCGCCGGGGCCAGGGTCGACGATGAGCGGCAAAACATCGACCTCGACGACCGACCGGACTGGTCGGAGGTGGTCGCGGGCAAGTGGCTCTCGAAGCAGCTGGATGCCCTTCGAGATCCCGACGTGACCCGGGCCATCGAGAAAGGCGCCGGACTCGACGCCACGCTTCGGGCTTACCAACAGCGCGGCGTCGCCTGGCTGATGGCCCTCTACCGCATGGGTCTCGGTGGGTGTTTGGCCGACGACATGGGGCTGGGCAAGACCATCCAGGTGCTGGCCCTGCTCTCACTGCTTCGGCAACGACGCGAAGGGGGCACCGATCTGTTGGTGGTGCCAGCGTCGCTCCTCGCCAACTGGCAGGCGGAGCAAGAGCGGTTCGCGCCCCATCTTCGGCTGCTCGTGGCCCACACCTCCGCCATGCCACGGGGCGAGCTTCAGGCATTGCGCGCCGACGATTGGCGAAAGCATGACCTCGTGCTCACCACCTACGGCACCGTGGGACGTCTTCGTTCGATGGCGAGCTTCCATTGGAGAGCGGTCGTGCTCGATGAGGCACAGGCCATCAAGAATCCAGGCACCCAACAGAGCCGCGCGGCCAAAGCCTTGCGTGCCCGGTGGCGACTCGCGCTCACGGGTACGCCGGTGGAGAACCGGGTGGGCGACCTGTGGTCGATCTTCGACTTCATCAACCCAGGGCTGCTCGGTGGCCGCGCGGCGTTCGGTCGCATGTGCAAACAGATGAACACCTCAGAGCAGGGCTACGCTCCCCTGCGTCGACTCGTCGCTCCCTACATTTTGCGGCGACTCAAGGTCGATCGGAGCATCGTGGCCGACCTCCCCGACAAGGTGGAGATGACCGCGCATTGCCTGCTCACACCGCAGCAGGCCTCGCTCTATCAGCGCCTGGTCGCGCAGCTCGAAGCGGAGCTCTCGAAGCGTGAGGGCATCGCGCGTCGCGGCATCGTTCTGTCGACGTTGATGGCGCTCAAGCAGGTCTGCAACCACCCCGCGCAATGGCTGGGCGAGGACGACTACGACCCCAAGTCGAGTGGCAAGCTCCTACGTCTCGAGGAGCTCTGCGGGCCCATTGCAGAGCGCCAGGAGAAGGCGTTGGTCTTCACCCAGTTTCGAGAGATGACCCAGCCTCTCGCCGACCATCTGGCGACCATCTTCGGGCGTACCGGCTTGGTGCTTCACGGCAACACGCCGGTGAAGCGCCGCGGCAAGCTGGTGGAGCGTTTCCAGCAGGACGACGACGTGCCTTTCATGGTGCTCTCCCTCAAAGCCGGGGGCACGGGACTCAATCTCACCGCGGCGTCCCTCGTCATCCATTTCGACCGGTGGTGGAACCCTGCCGTCGAGGACCAAGCCACCGACCGCGCGTTCCGCATCGGTCAGACGCGAAACGTGATGGTGCACAAGATGGTGTGCCGTGGCACCGTCGAAGAGCGCATCGACGACATGATCCGCAGCAAGCGCAAGATGGCCAAGGAGCTGCTCGCTGGCGAAGGCGAGGTCAACCTCACCGAGCTCAGCGATGAAGCCCTCCTCGAGCTCATCTCCCTCGACGTCGACAAGGTGAGCGACTGATGGCGCGCCGTCGTGGATGGGGCGGCTACAGTCCCTACCAATCCGTCGCCCAGCGCCGCGCGAAGGCGGAGCGCTACTTGGCGCGCGAACGGAAAGCAGGCCGCAACCCACAGCCTGTCGTCATCGAAGGTCGGGCCATTGCGGAGACGTTCTGGGGCAAGGCCTGGTGCAACAATCTCGAGCAATACAGCGACTACGAGACGCGCCTCCCACGAGGACGGAGCTATGCGCGCAACGGCAGCGTGGTCGACCTGAAGGTGCAGGCTGGCCGCGTGGAGGCGCGCGTGCTCGGCAGCGACATGTACACGGTGACGGTCGACATCGAGAAGCTGCCGGCAAAGCGATGGACGGCCATCGTCGACGCCTGCTCGGGGCAGATCGGCTCGCTGCTCAGCCTCTTGCGCGGCGAGCTGTCGCCAGAGGTGATGACCGTCGTGACGCGGCCCAAGGAGGGGCTCTTTCCCTTCCCGCGTGAAATCGACTTCAACTGCACGTGTCCCGATTGGGCGTTCATGTGCAAGCACGTGGCGGCCGTTCTGTACGGCATCGGCGCTCGCCTCGATCGGGATCCTGCGCAGCTCTTCGCCCTGCGAGGCGTCGACCCGAAACCGCTCGTGGAAGAGGTGGCCGCGAAGAGCCCGGTGAGCAGAACCCCCGAGGGCCGACACAAGCGCCTCGCAAACGCCGACCTTTCGAGCCTCTTCGGCATCCCCATCGAAGACCGCGTGGCCGCCGCCAAGCAACGCCGGGCCCACCGCGCGGCGCGGAAGAAGTAGGGCAGTAGTGGTGGCCGATCGGGAGGCTAGAGGGGAGAGACGCCCCAATTCTCAGATTCCCGTGAGTCGCAACTAACGCGTTTTCGGTCAAGTCGAAGCAGCTGATCAGAAGTCCGTACTCATCTCGAACTCGTCGCTCTGTAGACATGCTTCCTCGATGGCCTCGACGAGCGTGTCGAAGGGGCAGGGCTTGCGCAGATGAACCATGGCCCCCGCACGCAACACGGCGTCGATTCGAGGGTCGGCCGCATGACCCGACAGGACCACAGCCGCGACCCCCGGCTCCAGGAGGCGAAGCATACGGAAGGTCTCGTCTCCACTCAGCTCCGGCATGTCGATATCGAGAACCACCACGTGTGGTGTGGAGCTTGCCGTTCGGAAGCGACGGAGCGCCGTCGGTCCGTCCTCCGCCTCGAGAACCTCGAATCCGGCACGCCTCAGTCCGCGGGAGTACGCCTTGCGGCACATTGCGTCGTCATCCACGAGCAGCACCGTGAACCGGCCGCGATCGCGGATCCGCGCGAGCTTCTTCCCCTTGGTTTCGATGGCCCCGCCGGACTTGCTCCGCAAGGGAAGGAACACGTGGAATGCGGTCCCCACGCCGATTTCACTTTCGACGAAGATTTGGCCCCCGTGGACGGCGACCATTTGGCGAGCCGTGGCGAGGCCGAGGCCGAAACCCGCACCGTTGCTCTTCGTGGAGAAGAAGGGCTCGAAGATTCGAGCGGCGGTCTCGGCATCCATCCCGGTTCCCGTGTCGCGAACCGTGAGTAGGGCGAAAGGCGCCGGCGTTAGGCTTGTTGCGGCCAGGTCCTCGGGGGTGGCGGCCCGCGCCTCGAGAACCAAGGTGCCGCCGTCCGGCATTGCATCCCTGGCATTGAGACAGAGGTTCATGACGATCTGAAACAGCTCGGCCTTGTCACCGCAGATGGGAAGGCTCCCTTCCACCTTCCCCTCAACGTTGGTCTTGCGATCGAACGTGCGGCGCACAACCCCGAGAACGTCATTGGCGAGCTCGCCCAGGCACAGCGGGCGATGCTGTCCGTCGTGACCGCGCACGTGGCCCAACATGCGAGGTGTCAGCTCCGCCGCTCGCGCTGTGGCCGCTCGAGCTTCCGTCAAGCAATCCCGCACGTCTTCATCGTCGAGCCGCAGATGCCCAGGTGAGTCGCTGAGGTACTCGAGCGTGGCGAGCACAACACCAAGCATGTTGTTGAAATCATGAGCCACTCCTGCGGCGATCCGACCCAACGTCTCGAGGCGCTGCTGCCGGAGTAGCTGGTCTTCGACCGCGTCGTAGTGGGTAAACAACAGAATGACGTTCAGGCCGACTTGAACGCGGTCGCCAAAACTCAGAGGCACGGCCTGCTGAGCGAGCGGAACCCCGTTGTGGATGGTTCCGTTTCGACTTCCCAGGTCCTCGAGCCAATAGCCGTTTGCCAGCCTCCTAACCCGAGCGTGGCTTCGAGAGATCGACCCGTCTTCGATGACGAGCTGCGCATCCTCACCTCGACCGATCGTGGCGTCCCCATCGAGCACGAACGACCGCCCTACGGTGGTTCCGCACAACACCACGAAACGGGCCGGCCCCTCATCAAGCGTCTTGAACTGGAGCGTGGAATGGGTGCGAAGTGGTGTGCGGGTCATGAGAGTCGACCAAAAAAAGGTCTACGCGCTGCCCCCAAGCATACAACGGCGAGTCTCGTCAAAACTTGAGTCGTCTCGCATGGGGCGACCATCATGGGCCCACGTCGGGACGGGCATCGCTGTCTCCTGACACGACGCTGGCACCACCGCTGTGGCATGACGTGGGCCATGAGTGAATCAGGCGTGCACCACGGCATCGACTACATCGAGATCCCCGTCACCAGCGTCGAGCGCGCCAAGGCGTTCTACGGCGCAGCCTTCGGGTGGACCTTCACCGACTACGCGCCGACCTACGCCGGCTACGTCGACCACGCGCGAGGAGCGCGCGAGGCCGGTGGACTCACCCAGGTCGAGCGCGTGGTCCCCGGCGGGGTGCTCACCATCGTCTACAGCCAGGACCTCGAGGCCAGCGAGCGCGCGGTGCGAGAGGCAGGGGGTGAGGTGATCGTGCCGCCCTTCGACTTCCCCGGGGGACGGCGCTTCGAATTCACCGATCCCGACGGCCACCGCTGGGGCGTATGGACGACGCCCGCGGGGTGAGGCGAGGCATCAGCCGAAGAACCCGGACGCCGATTCTGCCAAGGCCACGGCGTCCGCTCCGGCCGGGTGGCGAAGGCGGTCGGTGTCGCCGGTCGCGGCTTGCCAGATCTGCGCCGCGACATCGGCTTCGGTCGTGGTCTCCTTCGGTGTCGCGAAGGCCTCGAAGATGGGCGCCGCGAAGGCTTCGTAGGCCTCGGGGATGAGGCCCTGCAATCGGTCGGCCCCGTTCTGCGCCAGGCGCGTGTTCGGACAGTAGCCCGGCTCGACGAGCTTGGCCTTCAGTCCGAAGGCGGCCAGCTCGAACGCGAGCGATGCCGTGAAGCCCTCGATGGCCATCTTGCTCGCGGTGTAAACCGCGGCCAATGGCATCGGCACCAAGGTCACGCTCGACGTCACGTTGACCACGACGCCCGAGCGGCGTGCGCGAAACTGCGGCAGCACGGCCTGGGTCATGGCGATGACACCGAGCGTGTTGGTCTCGAAGATCTCCCGCACCGTCGACATGGGGGTCGCTTCGACGGCCCCCACCAGACCGATCCCGGCGTTGTTGACGAGCACGTCGATCGGCCCGCTCTCCTCGATCGCTCGCGCGATGCTCTCTGGCTTCGTCACGTCGAGCGCGACGACCCGAGCACGGTCGGACGTGGGCAGCAGGTCTGCACGCGGACGCCTCATGGTGGCGATGACGTTCCAGCCCTGCTCGTGGAAGTGTCGCGCGGTTTCGAGTCCGTAGCCGGACGAGCAGCCCGTGATGAGGACGGTCTTCATGGTCGTTCTCCTTCTCCGCTGGTGCGGTGTTGAGAACCCAACCTAGGCCCCGTAGCCGGACTTGCTATCGCGGATGGTCCATGATTCATTTGCGAGCGTCCAGAATGCAGGACCCACTGTCCAGCGTCATCGCGATGCTCGAGCCTCGCACCGTGCTGTCGAAGCGGATCAGCGGGGCGGGTCGGTGGGCGGTTCGCTACGAAGCCTTCGACCACCCCAGCTTCAGCGTGGTGTTGCAGGGGAGCTGTCGTCTCGCCGTCGATGGGGAGAAGGTCATCACCCTCGAGGCGGGGGACTTCGTGCTCCTGCCGGCGACGCCGGGGTTCGTGATGAGCGGCTTTCATCGCGTCACGCCCACCCGGGTGGAACCGACTTTGGACGACGCCGATGAGGTTCGGTACGGCACGCCGGACGGTCCGGCCGACGTGACGATGTTGGGGGGATACTTCGTGTTCGACTCGCCCAACGCACCGCTGCTGGTCTCCATGTTGCCGGGCCTGATCCATCTGCGCGACGTCGAGCGACTTCAGATGCTCGTGCGCCTGATCGGTGCCGAGTCGCTCGAACAGCGTGCGGGTCGCGACCTCGTGCTCGCGCGAATGGCCGAGATCCTCCTGGTGGAGGCCTTGCGTCTGGGAAGCGGGGAGGACGCTCCCCCCGGACTCGTGCGTGGACTGGCCGACCCCGCCCTCGCCCGCGCGTTGCGTGAGATGCACAACCAACTGACCCGGGCATGGACCGTGGTCGAGCTCGCCAAGGTTGCGGGGCTGTCGCGCTCGGCCTTCTTCGCGCGCTTCAGCCAGACCGTGGGCATCGCGCCCATGGAGTACCTCACCTCGTGGCGCATGGCCGTCGCCAAAGATCTGCTCGCGGAGAAGGCGCCGATCCAAGAGGTGGCCGAGAAGGTGGGCTACGGCTCGGCCAGCACCTTCAGCACCGCTTTCCGTCGCCACGTCGGGCAACCCCCGAGCCAGTTCGCCCGGCGGCCCCGCGGGTTCGAGAAGCGCTCCTGACCGCGGCAGCGGTCCGAAATGGAGTGTCCGCAAGTTTGGCGGCCACCCCTACCCTCGCGGGTCCGACTGGGGTAGCCGTTCCGGGTGCGTTGGGTGTTCGACGAGCTCCCGCCCTCGGGGGCGCGACGTGGAGGGGATCCGTCGAGCCATGCCTTTCGTCACGACCTCGAGACCTTCGTGCGCGAGGTGGTGCAGAACGCCAACGACCAGGCGGTGAGCTGGCCCGAGGTGCGCTTCGGGTTCGTGGAGCTGCGCGACGCCGCCTACGACCAGTTCTGTGAGGCGGTGGCTTGGGAAAGCCTCGTGCCCCACCTCGAAGGCGTCGCCGCCACGCCTCACGGGGAGGCGCTGGCCGGGTTCCTCGAGGCCACCCGCGCGCAGCGGCGGCTGCTGCTGCTTCGCGTGGAAGATCGAAACACCGAGGGGCTCACCGGCGCCGAGGCCAGCGGCGAGTCGCACTTCCGCTCGCTGGCCAAAGACACCCTCTACAGCCACAAGGCGACCGAGGCGGCAGGCGGGAGCTACGGCCTGGGCAAGAGCGTGCTCTGGGCCTTCTCGGGTTTGTCGACCGTGCTCTTCAACTCGGTGCTGCTGACGCATCTCGAGGGGCAGCGTTCGCCGCGGCTCATCGGGCGGGTCGAGCTGCCGTCGCACGCCGTGAAGGACCACAACAAGGTGAAGTGGTTCAGCGGATCGGGTTGGTTCGGCCGGCCCGTGCGCAAGGGGCGCGGGGAGCGGGCCGAGTCCGCCTGGGCCGAAGAGGCGCAGGCGCAGGCCGAGCGCCTGCACCTCGCGCGGGAGGATCGGCCGGGTACCAGCATCGTGATCGTCGGCTTCCGCGACCCCACCTCCGAGCGGCAAGACCAGGTGGACGACCTGCTCGCGCGCATCGGCCAGGCGACGCTCCAGTCCTTCTGGCCGGCGATGATGATGAACATGCGCCGGCTCAAGGTGCGCCTCGCACGCGAGGGCCACGACGAACGTGTCGACGTGGGCGCGGCCGGGGTGGTGCAGCCCTTTGTCGACGCCTACCGCGCGCGCGACGAGACCGTCGACGAGCTGACGCAGCCGGGGCAGGTCGCCCGGCGCACGATCCGTATCGAGCTCCCCGCCCGGCGCGACGGCGAGGGCGCACGCTATGGTCACGCCGAGTTGCTCGTGCGCCTCGCGCCGGAGGGCCGATCGGATGCCCTGCGGGGCCGGGTGGCGCTGGTGCGGGGGCCGGGCATGGTGGTGCGCTATTGGGACCGGCGACGCCTCGCGACGGGCATGCGGGGGTTTCACGCGGTGCTCCTGTGCGGCGTAGCCTGCAACCCCAAGGCACCCACGGCGGAAGACCTCGCGATGGAGCGCTTCCTCCGCGCCGCCGAGCCGCCGGGCCACGACCAATGGCAGTCGACGCCAAAGCTCAAACAGCAGTACCAGCGCGGCTACGCCAAAGCCCTCAAGCGCCTCGAGGATCGTGTCGACGCCGAGCTGCGCGCCCTGCTCATTGCGCGGCCGACCCAAGGCACCGAAGGCCCCGAGCGACTCCAGCGCCGCTTTCCCTTGGGCAAACGAGGAGGCAAGGCTCCGGGCGATGACGCGCCATTCCGCTTTCGAGGCATGCAAGCGCGCTTCGAAGGCACGCATTGGTCCTTCGAGGGCACCATCGAGCCCAAGCGGCCCCGGGTACCCTGGCGTGCGCGGCTGTCGCTGCATGCTTTGGCCGACGACGGCACCCGCCTCGACACCATCGCCGTCTCCGCCATCGACAGCACCGACGAAGCGACCCTCGAGGTGGGCGACGGCATCGCGGCCATCAATGCGCCGGCCTCGACACGTGCCGTAGCTTTTGCCGGTCGCAGCGCGACCCGTCCCGAGTGGGAACACCGCGCCCCGGGCGAGCTCGGCTTCGATGTGACGGGAACCCTCGACGTTGGGGGGGACACGTGAGCATGCGCGACGAAGGTCATCGCCAGCAACGCTTCTTGCCGTACGCCTCGCTGCGCGGAGCGAGCTTGATCGGCGAGCCCGAGCTCGTGGTCGACGGAAGACCTCGCGAGGAGGGGATCGATACCGACAAGGCGTTGGTCTCGCTCGACGACGACGATTGGAAGGTGGCCGTCTTGCGCTGGCCGGTGGTGGTGGCGAGCGAAGAGCTTCTGCCGGTGGTGCCCGACGACGAGGCCGCCGAGCCTCCGGTCAACGTGGTGGTGCTCGTGCGCTGCCCGGCCACCCGACTGCGCCGTGCGGTGAAGGCAGACGGCGGTGGGGTGCAGATCACCATCGCGCGGGAAGACGTGCGCGACGCCGTTCACTTCACGCCATTGCTCATGCGCACCACCACCCGCGACCAGCCCACGCCGGGCTTCGCGAGCCGCGCGGGGGTGCGTCTCGGTCAGGGTCGCGCGTGGGATCTGCGGGTCGATCCCAAAACCCCCAAAGCCGGGCAGTTCCTCGACGTGCGGTACCGCCGTTTCTCCGACGACGCCCTGCTCGCGCCGCTCGGCGACACCCTCTACCACCTCGAGGTCGACCAGCCCGAGCCCATCCTCTGGATCAACGCCGACCACGAACGCCTGGTCCCGGTGCTCGACGCGAAGGGAAGCACGGGCAAACAAGCGCGCATGCGCGAGGTCTGTTTCGACCTCATCACCCACGGCGTCTGGGTGCAGCTCTTCGTGCGCGCGGCCGACGACCTCACCCATGGCGGCGAGCTCACCTACCCCTGGCAGGACACGGCGCTGCGCGAGCTGCTCCCCCTCGTGTTCCCCGAAGAGCGCGGCCACACCGCGCGCCTCGACACCCTGCAACGCGTCCTCGCCGCCGATGGCCTGGCCGGTGTGATGCCGCGCCTCGACCCCGCGCTTCAGCGCAAGATGGAGCTCTCCCGTCACCTGGTGCGGCTCGTCGACGAGGTGGGCACATGACCGAGCTGCGAAGCCTCCACCCCGACGGCCGCCGCCTCGTCACCGAGGAGCTGCTGCACGGCCAGCTCGACTTCTGGCCCGCCACGGCCTGGAGCGACCTCGTGCAGCCGTTCGACCCGGCCCTACCTCTAGGTGCGCTCGACGAGACCCTGAGTGCGTTGATGGAGCAGATCCCATCCCAATCGCCGGCCTTCGACCCCGCCGCAGCCGAGGCAGTGCACCGCCACCTGCCCCTGAGCCGTCGCCAGGCCAGCGACCCCGGCCCGTGGCGCTTCCTCGCCGTGGTGCACCGCCCCGACGTGGTCCGCCACCGCTGGGAGGTCAGCTCCATGCGCGCCGCCAAGCCGCGCTACTGGTCGGTCGGCACCCGCCCCGACAGCAACGCCTTCGCCCGCTGGTGGTGGATCGCCGAGCTCACCCGCGACGGCACCGACTATTCATTGACCCGCCGCCTCTTCGAGCACGGCTCCCTCTCGACCCTGCTCTTCACCCGCCACCTCGGCTGGCACCGCCCCCTCGTCGAAGCCGCCCTCGACGTGCTCGACGACACCCCCGGCCCCGTCGTCGAACGCGTACTCCGCAACCTCCGCAAGGTCCTCTCCGTCGTCGTGCTCGAGACCTGCGACGCCGATGCGTTGCGGGAGCTGCTACGCGACCTGGTCGATGAGGAGCGGGGGTGACGAGTAGACCTCGCCACGAGCAGCGCTAGCCTCACACGGGTCGCATGCAGCGCCGGTCGCGGTGTGCATCAGTCGTAGCCGTTGGCCACAACCCAAACGGAAGCAGGCCTTGCCCGGAGCGTCACAATCACGGGGTGAGGCCACTTCGACCATTCGGGCCGCCCGCCGAGCGCGTTCGAGCTAACGAGCAGCGACCCGTCGACACCTTGCAGCACTTGGACGGAGTTGGGCATTCTGCCTTCGCCAACGCTGAGTCCCCTCACGAGATATGCCGACGTACCAGGTGGCAGCTCGATATCGCGACCGAGTAGCTCACGCGCATCCTCCCTCGACAGGGGCACCGACGCTTCGTTGATGAGCCGGGAAACTGCCTTTGGCACCTTGCTGCTCGGTACTCGAGCGAAAGGAACATCCTTGAACCCGACCAAGGCCGACGGGCTCGGAGGCACATGAACCCACTCTTCCCCCAGCCGTTCGTGCGCCTTCACACGCGAACCAGAGGGGTCGCAAGCAACGATACCCAGGCCCATGACCCAAACGAGCGCCTCGACCTTTCTCATCTCGACCCTGGCACCAGCAACTGCCCCCACCGCGATAGCATCGACTTGGCCTCGACCATCTGACGACATCTCTCGGGCGTCGAGGCCCCTCTTGGGTCAATACCGCAGTAGCTCCTCGTCGAACCATACGTCGACGTAGCCATCCTTGTCCGTGATGAAACGATAGCCCGGCGGAAGGTCCAGAAACGGAAGGGCAAGTGGGCAGGTTTCGGCAAGATGCGCCACATGCGTCGTCTCGAAGAAGTCCAAGGCTCCAGTGTTCTCGCCCGATCCTATAAGCCAACCGCACATTCCGTTCTCTGGCCGTGTTCGGTCGCCCCAGATGTGAAAGGCAGTCCTCGCCACACGTGCCAGTCCGAGAATCTCGTCTGGCCTTGGAGGCATCGGATTCACGCCTAGCTCTTTGCAGATGTCGGCGATGCTTCGTGGCTTCATGGGTGGGCTCTCGACTTCAGGCGGTCTCCGCCGTTCTCGTTTTGGTCAACGGACTGGCGCCGATGCTCAGCGTGTCCAGCAGTGAAGCGTATGCAGCAACACGTCGGTCTGTGCCGTGAGCTGGATACTGCCGGACTGGTGGCTGAAGCCAAGGAGTCCCGGTCGGTCGTAGTCGAGGACGGTCGTGTAGAAGGTCTGGTTATCGGCCACGGCGTCGAAGACGCTGGAGAGCGTACCCACTGGAAAGTAGTCGTACTCGCGCAGTGGCGTCGTACCTTCGGCGAGGTCGTACACCGCGAATGGTGGATCCGTCGTTTGCATCCAGACGCTCGTACCGTCTTCGCTATCGATGCTGTGGATCTCGTGGGTGAGCGTAATGGGGGCTCCGCTAGGCGTGTCTGAGCTGAGGTCGGCCCAGGAGGCGTAGAACTGGAGCGTGAAGGAGGGCGGCTTGAAGAGAAGGATCCAGATGCCCTGGTTCGCAAAGGCGAACGAGCGACAGGGAGGACCAACCTGGGTCTCGAGGTCGCTTTCCCCATCGAGACGGACGCGCCACATGCCCTCGGCGTTGCAGCCGTACATGTACCCGTCTCGTATGTCGAAGCTCCCGTTCACAAACGGAACGTCGCTGCTGAGGGCGCTAATCTCGAACGTCTCGAAGGGACCTTGGTCGTTGCCAAACCTTCGCAACGCAACCCCTCGAAGCGTCCTGTTCTGGCCATAGATGCCAACGCAGATCAGGTCTTCCGTGCCGTCGAGCTCTTCGGCGTGATTGAGAATCTCTTGAAGGTCCGGGTCATCCGTGTCCCAGCGACCCGAACCCGCGCCGCCTTCAGCAACACCAGCGCCGGCCCCCCCAGAACCAGATGTGGTGGGTTGGCCTCCTGTCCCGCTCGTGGACATGACAGGGGTGCCGAGGAGGACTTCATCACCACAGCCCACGGAAATGAGGGATGCGAGGGCGACGCCGATCGTGATGGTGCTGAAGTGTCTCATCGTATGCTTGTGAGGTTACGAGCGCTGTGCCGATGGAATCAGAGTCCGTTTCCGTTGTCTGTCCCGGGGGACGAGGGCACGTCCGGATGGTACCCGCTCCGACCTCACCGATGGGGCGCTCATGGTGCCTTCCCTCGATGCGCCGGACGGCGGTCGAGGATCCGGAGGGCGAGGAGGCTGAGGTAACGTGGGCGCATGTCGAGCCGCTTTGCCTCCGTGACCGTGATCGCGCTGTCCGTCTTTGCGCCTGGGGCCGCTCACGCCGACGCCGTGCCTCCGGCGCCCAAGAGCTGCCCGCCGGGCCAGGTCGGCGTCACGAGTCATTCGGGACCGGCCTGTGTCCCGGAGGCGCCCAAGAACTGTGCGCCGGGCTACCGCGGTCGTATCGGCGGGGACTGCGTGCTCGCGACGTGCCGGGGAGACGACAACTGCGAAGCCGGCGAAGGCTGCGTGCTCGTCGACACCTGCCAGGAGTACCGGGAGCTGCATTGGACCGGCTGGGGCTGGAGCGCTGCGCGTCCGGTGTCGGCCGGCAACCTCATCGCTGGTCCACCGCGCCCCGCGCCCCCGGGCCCGCCGAAGAGGGCGTGGGTTCAGCTCAGCATCTGCGGGCAGGACGGCGCCTGCGCCGCGCCCGCCGAATGCCGCGCCTCGCCGCTCTGCTATCCGAACGACCAGATCGGCAAGACCAAGGCGAAGGTCACCGAACAGGGGACCCCCGAGCCGACATCACCCAAACCCGACCCTCCCGACCCCATCCCCTCGGCGACCGCCACCGGGGGCACGCCGACCGATCTCCCCAAGCCTCCGCCCGATGCCGACGTCGTGGTGGACCCCACCGGCTACACCCCGCCGCCCGATCCTGAAACGGGCGGATGTCGCAAGGGCTGCACCACCGCCTCGACACCATCCGACGGGACGTTCCTAGGGGTTGGCCTGGGGCTGCTTGCGCTGGCGCTCATTCGCCGACGTCGGCGGTCTTCGAACGCCCGCGGATAGTCGACACCGCCCTCGCGGGGCGAGGAGTACCGACTCGCCAAAGGGCCCCCGGAACGGCGTAGCCTCGAAGCCCAGCCGGTATGACAGGAAGGAATTAGAACGCCACCGCCACCGGCACGTAGGCTCGGGCGGACTTCTCCGCGCCGACCTGGTCGCGGGCGTTGCTGCCCCAGCAGCTGACCTTGCCGGTTTGGTGCACGACACAGACGTGGTCGCCCGACATGTGCAGCTCCTTGGCGTCGGTGATGCCGGGCACGGGCGTCGGGGTCTTGAGGTCGGCGAGATAGCCGATGCCGAGCTTGCCCTCGAGCTCGTAGTCGTTGGTCCAGCAGAGGATCTGGCCCGAGGTCTTGCGGGCACAACGGGTCTTGCCTTCGTAGTCTACGCGAACCTCGGCGACGTCGCTCAGGCCCGCGACCTCGGTGGGGGTGATGTCGCCTTCGTCGGGGTCGTTTTTCCAGCAATGGACGTTGCCGTCTTTGGTGGCGGCGCAGCTGTGGTCTTTGCCCAGCGCGATGTCGATGACGTCCTTAAGTGGGTTCTTCGCATCGGCGTCGGCGCGCAGGGGCGTCTTGGCCGGCTTGGCGTCCCGCGAGGGACGGTAGCGCACGCAACCAATGGTGCCGCCCTTACGCACGCCGCACATCCGACGACACTGACCGCTGCAGGGGGACTCGTCGAGGGAGGTCAAGTCGGTGAAGTTGGAGAACGGCTGCACCGTCGCTTCGCCATCGAAGGCACCGAGCCAAACCTGGGCCGCGCGCCCGTCGTTCAATCGCGCGGATACGCGGCCGGCCCAGCCCCCGACCTGCGCCGTATCGTCGAGTCCTTTGATCACCTGGCCGGCGTCGGTCTTTCCGCCCATCCAGAGCCAGCGGGTGACCTTGCCGTCGCCATCGATGGCGAACACGGAGCCGCCGGAGATCCCGAGCTGCTGGACCCCCACCGCCCCCTTCAAAACCATAGGCACGTCGCAGCGCTTCCCATCGGCGAAAGGCCCCTGGCGCCTGCATCCCCAACACGCGACGGTGCCGTCTTTCTTCAAGGCGCAGCTGAGGTTGTCCTGGAGCGCCAAGGTCTGAGCGTCGTCGAGGCCCCTCACCCCGACCGGTGACAGCTGCAGCACGGTGCTTCCATCGCCGAGGCGACCGCCGTCGGCCGATCCCCAGCAGTGCACGGACTGGCCCGACGCGGTAATGGCGCAGGCGCCCGTCATCGATGCGTCGACGTCGGACACGCCCTGTAGGGTGGTGACCTTGGTCGGTCCCACGTTCGGCTTGGTGCCGTCGGTGGCGGCGCCGATCGCCCCCGTCTCGATGTCACCCCAGCACCAGAGCGTACCGTTCTCTTCGCGCGCGCAGGCGAACCGGCTGCCCACGTCGACATCGACCACGGCCGGCAGTCCCTCGACCCTTTTCGGGGCGCCGCTTTCGTCGTCACCGAGCTGTCCCCAGCACGAGACCTTGCCGGTGGTGTGGCGGGCGCAGCTCGCGTCGCCGTGCGCACTGATCTGTGTCGCGTCGGTGATCCCCGACACCTCAACCGGCACGAGGCTGTCGTCCTTCTTGCCGTGGCCGAGCTGGCCGTAGCGACCGCCGCCCCAACACGTGACCTTCCCCGTCTCGAGACGCGCACAGCTGTGGCTTTCGCCGGCTGCGGCTTCGACCGCCTTGGCCACGCCCTTGACCGTGACGGGTCCGTCAGCGAACTCGGTATCGCCGCCGCCGAGGCTGCCCTCGGAGTTGAAGCCCCAGCAGCGCATCGTGCCGTCGCCCAACACCGCGCACGTGTGGCTCATCCCCACGTCGAGCTGCGCGATCCCGGAGACGCCGCTCACCTTCGTAGGTGACTTGGGGCTCACCCCGCCCTGCCAGCAGTACGCTTCCTTCTTGTCGGTGACGACGCAGGTATCGTCGAACTCGGTGGCGATCGACATCACCGTCTCGCTCGTCAGCGCGGCCAATGGCGCGGGCTTCAATTGATAGGGCGACTCCTTCTCACCGACGGTTTGCCCGAGCCCGGCCTTGGCCCCCCCAACAGATGAGCTTGCCGTCGCCGGTGAGCGCGCATGCATGCCGGTGACCGATCGCCACCTGGCGGTACGCGGCTTTGGTCTTTGCCGCCGTCGCGGTCGTCGTCGCCGCGGCGGTCGGGCCGGGCGCGGAGTCTTTCTGTCCACAGGCGGCGAGCGCGGTAAGCGCCAGGACCGCCGCCACCCGAGGGATGCCCAACATGAGGACCACCGTTGCATGCCGGCTCTCCGCGCGAAAGCCGTGTCGAGCAGAGTGGCGCTGGGTGTGATGCGAGGGAAAGCCGGCGCGCGTGATCAGTCGTCTGGTTCGTCTTCCCTATCCGGGTCCGGTCCATCGAGTGGTGGCGGCGGCACGTAGTCCTCGAACTCGTAGTGGAAGTAGCGTTCCAGCCGCTGCGAGATACGAGCCCAGCCGTCCCCCTTGTCGCATCGCTCGAGGATCGCGTCGATAGCCTCCCAGAGTGCCTTCCAGCTGAACGGACTGAGAACGAGCGTCGCGCGCTCGACCAGCAGGCCGCGACCCGCAAGCGTCATCAACGCCTCGGGAGTCGTCACCCACAGCGTGAAGACGTCGCGCGCCTCCCTACCGCGGCTTCCAATTTCCACCTGAAGCATCAGGTTCACCTGCTCCTGTCCATCGGGCTGCCACTCGTTCACCTCGACCTCGGCACAGAAGGCCGACTTGATCTCGATCACTCGACCATCTTCTACCGGCTGCGCGCGGCTGGGAATGGGCGTTTCAACGCAGACCATCCACGTCGGCGATGCGGCGAGCGGCTGGGCAGAAATCCGACGAGCAGGAGACGCTGGTAACGGCTTCGAAGGCCAACGCCACCCGCAGGTGACATGGGCCTTCGGGGCAACGCGCTGCGGCCAAGACCTTTCGCGCACTTGCGGGCCCCGGGGCGCGATTCGGTGGGTGGCACAACGCCTGCAATAGGCGCATTCATGCGAAACCTATCAGCTATCATTGCCATTGCAACGCTCCTCGCCGGCTGTGCCGACAGTGAAACCGACGACATGGAGGGACCGCTTCTCGAAGATGTACCCGTCGGGGAGTTCAATGCAGAGGCTATCGACCCCGAAGAAGTCCCGGACGGGTTCATTCAGTGTGAAGACCGCCAGTTTCACTTTCGACGAATGACGGCGGAGCTCGCCGTCGACGAGCTCATTCGCGACAAGGCGGGATTCGACGTGGTCGACTCGTGCGAACGCGCCCGACAGTTCGAACAAGCCGCCTACGCCGTGGCCGAAGTCGACGACATGGTGGAATCCTTGCGTGACCAGAACGCCTGGGAAGACGGCCTCGAAGGCGAGGGCGAAGTCCTCGACGGAGAGCAAGAGGAGACCGAACCACAGAACATCATGAATGGCTCGCTGAGTGGCCGCGGCGGCGTCGTCGAGCTCAGCGTCGGCTGCACCGGCGTTCTCATCAGTGAACGCGCCATTCTCACCGCGGCGCACTGCTTCGGTGGAACCTCGTCGGCAGACAACTTCAACACCAGTCTCACGATCCGTCGTTGGAACTACCAGGGAACCATTCCCGTCAAGTCGGTGGCCTTCTCCGGAACCGTACGTGTCAATCGCCACCCCAGCTACAATGGGACGGCGTCGAACGACCTCGCGGTGGTCAAGCTGTTCCCGCCGAACAACTTCCCCAACTTCTCCGAGTCCGACCGATTCCGGATCTGGACGGGATACCTGAGCACCCTGGGCAGCATGTGGATGTACGGCCGAGGCGTAACCTCGCACAGCGGCGGCGGAAGCGGCACCCTCCGGTACATGTCGTACAACGACAGCTGGTCCAATGGTAACTACTTCATCAGCGACGCGGGCTACGCGCGGGCGTGCAATGGTGACTCCGGCGGCCCCGTCATGGGCGTCGCGACCACCGGCTTCTGGGCCGTCGCCGGTCTTCACGTCAACAGCGACAAGGTGGGATCGAACAAGTGCGCGGCGAAGGACGGAAAGCAGCGCGCCGTTCGTCTTCAGCACAAGGTGGCTTGGATCGAAGACATGATCGACGTGGACTGCCACGTGGCGAGCACGGGCAACTACGTCAAGTGCTGGTAGACCAACCACGGCCGCAGTGATGCGGCCACGACGGCAACCAGCCCGCCGGTCGTCCCATTCGGGGCGCTCGGCGGGCGGGGAGAACCGGTCGAAACGCGCGTATACTCGAGTCATGAAGAAGCGCGGCTTCGAGATCCACGGCCGGACCGTGCGGCCATGACCGAGCTGTCAGGTGCGTTGATGGCCGATGCCTTCGAGAGGGCATCCCGGTTCACGACCGACCAAGGCGGCTGGCCCACCATGGCCGGCGTCAACGTCGCGGCCGACGGCCAGCGCCTCTTCCTGGCGTCGACGGACGGGGTGAAGGTGTTTCACACGTGCCTGCCCGTAGGAGGCCAACCCGTCGCCACCCCGGCCGGGGTGGTGGCCAAGGCGCATGTGCTCGAGCTCATCGCCTTCGTGCAGCACGCCCAAACCCCGCGCGTGGAGGTTGGGGCGGAGGCCATCGAGGTGAGCGGCGGCGCTGGCCCCTGATCGAGGGCCCGTTTCCTCCCTACGCCGACGGCATCACCACCCGGCACCGAGCGCGGGCGGAGGTGAACCGAGGCGGCCTGCGGAAGACGCTACGTCGGGCGGGCGAACCCAGCGTGTTGCTCTCGTCCCACTCCATGGGCCTGCAGATCGTCGGCCCCAAACTCGGCCAAGGCGCCGTGCTGCAAGGCGAGGTCGATGGTCAGTTCGAGGCGCATGTGGCGCTGGCCCACATCGGCCCGTTGCTCGACGCCTTGAACTCGGAGTACCTCCGGTTGGTCTTCGGAGACCGAAACGACGCGGTCGTCGTCGTAGCCCTCGACGGCCGCGAGCTCGGCGGCATGGTGATGCCAATGCGCTGGCCCGCCTAGGAGGGTGGCACCTGGTCGATGTCCTGAGCCTCATTGCGCGATTGGGTGGCCCGGCTTCCAGGGTTCCCGGTCGAGCGTGGCTATGTCTCCCTGCGCGAGGGCACGCCACAGATCCAGGACCTTGCTCTTGGGCACGTTCGCCATGTGACGCGTCTCGTTGGTGGCCATGCTCTCTCGCACGAGCAGGCCGCTGCGGTACGCACTCAGTGACTCCTCAGATTCCAGATGTCCCACGGACACGTCGCCATGTTCCTCGTCCTCGGGGTGCTCCCGAAGCTCGTCGTAGAGCGCCTCCAGCGCGCCGAGGGGTGGGTCCCACTCGCCATCCCCCAGACGGTGGGTGATCGAGAATCTCTCCATGCGGCCATTCCTCCCCGTGCACTTCGTCATACGGCACCACCGGTCCACGCCGAAGTGCTCCCGACGCGAGATCCCAGCTACGGTAGGTCCCGCGGCAGAATGCCATGGACCTCGTCTCGCGAATCAAGCTCCTCATGCTGGCGTGCGTGAGTCCCTTCGCCCTTTGGCTGGCCTGGGGTGAGCTCAGCGTGGCGCTGTCCGAGCGAGCGCCGACGAAGATCGCCGCCGCCTCCTTCGCCAACGACTACCACGACGAGCGCTGGCTCGAGGTCATCGGACGTGTGGCGGTAGAGCACGCACGCCATGAGACGACCAAGAACGGCCGGTACATCACCGCACCCGTCGTCGCGAACGACTGGACGGCGAAGAACCCCGTACACGTGCTGGTCACCTGGGGTCCGCTCTCATCGCCCGAGGTCTCGAATTGGCCGAGCGAGGTAGCCGAGCTCACGTCGGTTCGAGGGATGTTGCGCAGCGGTCTCGCGCCCAAGAGCGAACTTGACTTCGGTGGTCTCGAGATGGGCGAGCCGCTCGTGCGCTTGAACGAGGGCGGTGAACCCAATCTCTGGGGGAGCGTGTTCATGGCGCTATTGTTCGCACTCGGGGCGCTTGCCAGCGGTGGGTTCGTCGTCTCCGAGCTGCGGGCGCGGCGTGTGCCTGATGGTGCCTAGGTGGGGGAGGCGCCGCAGCTCATAGCGGGGCGCTGACGACCGGCCCATCACTACGCTTCGCTACGTAGCCGACCTTGAACGTCGGCCGGCGGGCAATGAGACTGTGACATGCTTCGGTCCCGCCTGACGTTGCTCGTCTCCACGCTCTTCCTCACTGGCGCTCTGCTCGGGTGCAGTGACGAGAGCGCCAACCCGACGACCACGGGCAGCGGGGGCACGGGCTCCGGTGGTGGATCGGGAGGGGCCGCGCCGCCCGTGGAGCTGACGCCCAATCTCTGCGACGACCCGAGCCTCATGACGGAGCTGCTCCACGCGCTCGGGGAGCGTGACGAGACGACCTACGGGATGATCAACCCGCAGCAGGTGGAGCGCATGATCATGAACCCCACCGCGGGCCCCTTCTACATGGTGAACCTCATGCGCTTCCGTGCGCAGGCGAAGTACCCCGACGGGCGAGTCACCGATCTCACGGGGCGCGAGGCCAATGAGCTCTACAGCCCCATCGAGTTCCTGACCGCGATCGGCGCGAGCGTCGTTTTCGTCGGCGATGTGACGGACACGACGACGGCATCCCCCGACAGCTGGGACCAGGTCGCGATCGTCGAGTATCCCTGCCCGCTCGCGCTGTTCGCGATGACCGCCCATCCCGAGTTTCGGGAGCGTGGGATACACAAGGAAGCGGGGCTCGAAGCGAGCTTCGTCATCGTCACGCACCTGCAGTCCGTCGGCGACCCGCCCCCGGCGCAGATGCCCTTCCCCCCGACCGCCGACGATCCGGCCTTCAACGTCGTGAACGTGTTTCGCCTTCGCGACCAAGCCGAGTACCCCGCGGGCTCGACCGAGCCCAACCGAACCGGGCAGCAGGCCATCGACCTCTACGCCGAGAGCATCGCTGCGGCCGAGGCCCAGGTGGGGATCACGCGCGCGGCGAGACTCGACGTCGAGGGCGTCTACATCGGCGACGGTCGTGACTGGGACTGGGTCTGGATCGACAACGTGCCCAGCCAAGCCACCTACGACGCCTTCTCCGCCGACACGGCCGCCGCACAGCTGCACCGCGACGCCGCCCTCGAGGAGGCCTACGGGCTCTCCGTAGATTCGTTCATCGCGACGATCCCGACGCGGTAGCAGTCGAGCAAGGCAATACCCAGCGAGGCGCAGAGACCGACGTCACTGCCATCCTGGGCGGAGGAGGAGGGATTCGACTCGAGCTGCACGGAGTCCACGAAGTGGACGGAGTGCAGGCAGAGCGACGGGCCAGCAAGGCGCAGGCGGCTCAAAGGCCACACGAAGCGTGGCGCTCCAGAGGTGCAGCCACGGAGTCAACAAGGATCGAATCCCTCGGTGTCAGCCATCGCAAGCAGAGACCGACGCCGAAGTCATGCGTGGCGGAGGAGGAGGGATTCGAACCCCCGGTAGAGTCACCCCTACGGCGGTTTTCAAATCGAAGACGCCGCCTTCTCGCCGTCGCCGACGGCACCTCTCCAACACCTCGAAACGACTGAGAAAAGCAGGTGGTTTCGCTGGGTTGCGTGACGACTGAGGTGCTGTTGGCGATGATGGCGAGGCGACAGGACGCGACGCGATGCGACAGGAGAATGCGTTGGTTCTGGTAACAGGACGGTAACAGCCGTGGTCGGCTTCAGCTTCGCAGCTGGGCCCGTGTCGCTCCTCAGTCGGGCAGCCTCCTACCGGTCTACTAGTCCGGCGGCGGTCCCGGCTGCCATGAGCACCCGAATGCGCGCCTGAACAATGGTGAGATGCACTGCCGCTCGCTTCTTCGAGGCTGCCGGGACGTCACTCGCCTGGGACTCGTCGGTCAGAGCCTGCTCAAGCTGTCGCAGACTAAGGAGTTCGGCTCGCTGTTCAGCAGGGGTCGTCATGCGCCAGTCGTAGTCGGCCAATACAGAAACCTCAATCGATGGACGCCGCACTGGGCGACAGTGCTGCGCCCAAACCCTGGTCTACTGCCAAGGCCGTGCTGCAGAGGGTTGCGATGCCCTGCTCAAGCGCTCCAAGTAGGTCCTGCAGTTCTGAGATCGTTGGGGGCTTTCGTGTGAGCACCCGCGATTCGACCCTCTGCTTTTGACCGGTCGCCAGCAACCCCCTGGCCTTCAGCCAAGCATTGATAGTCCCGTTCCAAATCGGCTCTACTGCCCGAGCGATGCTGAAAGAGCCACACTGATAGGCTGACAGGTCCATCACAAGCACGAGCTCTAGCAGTTCGTGCTGAAGCCACTGCGGCTCCGCACTCCCGCCGCGCCTCATGTGCCAGAAGGTCTCACGGAAGCGCTTCAGCGCTCCGTCGTAGCGGCCACCGGTGTTCTCGAACTTTCCATACTTCAGCATTCCACAACCTCCCGGGATGACCTCCTTCGCCTTGCGGTTGTTGTCGTGAACTGGTGCGGCTGAAGGGTTGAAGTACGTCGAGAGGTACACTCCCTCACGGATGTCCCGCACCCACTCGGGAAACTGGTTTGAGAACGCCGGGTTCCGCGCGCTCCAGTCAACGTCCTCCCGACGAAGCTCCTCGGTAAGGTCCAAGACGGTCGAGGGGGTCACGTGCTTTCCTTCGCGCTTGTCTCCACGACTGGAAGCAGCACAAACGCGAGCACTCGCCACCAGAAGTAGACGTAGAAAGGAAGCGCTCGGCCGTCACTGATGAGGCCGTGGGCCCACTCATTTCTCAGGTTCGTCCCCGCCTTCTCCGTGAGCAGGCCTCGAAGTTCGAAAGCCGTCTCGTCACCGAATAGGTCGACAAACTCGTCCAACCGGACGAGCGCGTTGAGGTCGAGCTCATTCTGGAGGCCAGAACTAGGAAGCGTGGTCGTGATGGCACCTCCACGCTCGAGCAGGTGCCGCACCGCATTTTCGACCTGAGGGAGGAGTAGTTGGCCGGCTGTTTCGAAGTCTCCGTTCATGCCGGCAGAGAGGCCGTTGGCAAACGACATCTCCCGCCCTTCCGGAACGAAGGAACTCGCACTCGCAAGGGCGAAGAAGTCCTCCGTGCGGAGCCCCAGTTCTAGTTGTACCTGGGCGGCCGCGGGAACGACTGCGCCGAGGGCGACAAGTTGCTGTTGGAACGCCAGCAGGCGGTGGACCTCCCCGTCGAGTGCGGCGTCGGTACCGTCGACGACCCCTTCGGTACGATGGACCCGGCGACCAATCTCGCTCAGTGAGACCTTTGGCACCCAGGCGTAGAAGGGGCTCTCTCGAAGATTCTCTACGGCCTGCTCGCGCAGCTTGGCCGGGTCGGGCGACGGGACGAGGGAGCAAAGCGAGACCAGCGCATCGAGTCCAACCTTGCCGCGTACGTGGTCGCGTGCCTGAGCCACAGAGTCGGAGAGGTCCAGGGTAGACTGGACAGTGGATTTGAAGCTTCCCCGCGCCGCCTTGGCCATCGCGCGCTGAGCGCGCTGGAGCTTCCGCCGGAGCGTTGTGATGCGCTGTGCTTGTCCGCCCATGCCACGCAGGGTGCCGATTGCCTGCTCCAGAGAGGCGACCTCCTGAGAATGACCGCCTTGCTCCCGGTAGGCCTTGGCCTCTTCCTCGTGCAACCGCGCGACGCGCACCATCGTTGCGCGCGCCTTCTTGGTCTTGTTGGCGACCTCGTGCCACCGAGCCGCCTTGAGAAGGTAGGTGCGAGCTCGGTCGTAGTCCGGGGGCGGCATACGCGTCCTTGCGTCAGGCCCGCCCTTCAGCGCCTTCTTGGCGATGTCCTTCGCCAACCGGGAAAGGGTCTTGGGATCACCCGCCCGGAACCGGAGCAGAATCCCCATCAGGCCGCTGACCAGGAAGAGCGGGTCGTCTTCGCCAACCTCGAGGATAGCCTCCTCGACCTTGGAAAGCGCATCGTGGAGAGCAGGACCGTTCTTCCCCAGGCTGGCTGCCATGCTGGTCGCGCGAGCGTAGAACTCGACGGTCAACGGCCAGCTGGTCTCAGTAAGGCGCGCTTGTCCTGCTTCGAGATACGAGATGACCCCGTCTCGGGTCTCGTCATGGCTGCAGGCCCGGTTCTTCTGCCACGCCACGTCAAGAAGCCGAGCTCGGATTGCGGGGTGGTCGACTGTCTTGGCTCGCTTCGCCAGCGCGGCAATAGCGTCGCGGTCGAGTGCGGCGAAGCGGTCAGCTGGTCCGAGTGCCTCGTTCGTGAACTCCTGCCCATGAAGGGGCCGCAGTTCGAGCACCGAAGCGAGGACCTCCAACGCAGCCTGGCGCTGCGGGTCTACCTCTGCGCCCGCAAGGTCTCGGACGACAATGGCGTAGCTCAAGTAGTCTTGCCGACGGGCTGCCCCGACAAGTGCGCCCCAGTCGATGAAGTCCCATTGCTCCGGCAACCACCTCGGCGCAGATGAGTTACCGCTGTCACTCACCGGGTGGCTCCGCGCTCTGGACAACCGACTCCAGCGGCGCGTCGTACGCTTCCCACGCGTGGCGAAGCTCCCCGAGGAGCTGCCGCCTGTAGGTTTCGAAGTCATCCCAGAACGGCTCGACGCATGGGCAGTACCGAAGACACGGCCACCACTGACCGACCCGGTCCCCACGTTCGGAGCGCTGCGTCTGGGTGGCGTCCTTGATGCTGGTCCGAAGCTTCCGCGTTGCTTGGTCCTTCACAGTGACGCGGATGCCGACGTAGGCGGAGGCGTTCCCGTTGAGGAAGGTCTTCCCGCGCATCCACTCGAGGGCGATGCTCACGACCGGGTCGTTGGCGTTCTGCTTCCAGCTCTCGCGGTGAAGCAGGAAGCGTGGATAGGCCTCCCCCTCAATCTTCGTGAGAAGAAGCACGTCGTCGCCCAGGTCGGCCGCAAGGCTCTCGATGTCGTCGCGGATGCGCTCGAGCTCGGTGTCGATGGCCGCCGCGGCTTCGCTTCGTAGGGCGGCCCAGGTCTCAATCTGGTCGCGGTGTCGCAGGTAGAAGCGGACTCTTTCGTCACTCAGCTCGGCCATGGGAATTCTCTCTCGAGGGTCACCAGGTAGTCTTCGGCGACGCGCCGGGCAGGGCCTGGAGTCGTCTCTGTCATCGCCGTGCACAGGTCGTCGCGGATAGCGGCGAAGCTGAGCTTCTGCCAGACCTCGGCCGCGTCACCGGTCGCGGTTCGGGGCTGTCGCCCCCGCGGGGTTAGGAAGATGAAGCGGCTTCCTGGCTCATCGGCGAACTGTTCGTACTGCTCGTCGCACTGGCGCCGCCCCTCCTCGGCGTCGACCTTGGCCTCGATGACGATGGTGAAGCCGGGGCCCCAGACGATGATGTCGGCTCGGCAAGGGCCGCGAACGACCTCACATGCCGGCTCTGCCCGGTCGAGGTCGTCGAACTGCTCGCCCGGGTACACCCGTTCAAGCATCAGCTCGAGGAAGCGTGTGCCGAGGCCGTGCCTAGCGACGGGGTCGAGGAGCCAGGCGACGAGCTTGGTGTGCCGTACCTCGGCACGGGAGTGACCGAGCACACCGAACATGTCGGCCGGTCCTCGAACCCAGTCACCCCGAGCGCGGAGCTCAGACTCCTCTCGCGCCAGCGTCTCGAAGGCGACGTTCCATTCACTCAAGACCTGATTCAGCGAAGCGCTTTCGATGTACTCCCACTCCTCCACCATCTGGGCAAGGGCTTGCTCGTCGTTTGCCACCCTCACGGCACCTGCTCTTGGCCGGTGTCCCTAAGCGGTCGCCCGGCTCTTGCGAGTGACGGTCCGCCAGATACCTGTCGTGCGTCTCGAGAGGTTGATGGTGCCGCATGGGACTCCAGGGTCCCCTTCCCTCGCTCGGGCGGACCAAGCCAGTCGTTCCCGGCACGTTGCGCGCGGTGGTGCATCTGCCTCATTGTGGGTTCCCCTCGGACGGTTATTCGTCGTCCCAGTCTGATAGTGAGACAAGCTTGTTACCTTTCGTGAGAGACCCCTCCTCGCTAGTGAAGGTAAGAACAAGGGCCTTGTCGGCCGTGAGCTTGGTCACGTCATACCCCTCGGGAATAAGAACGCGGAACCTGACTGTGTTGCCGGCAAAGTCGTGCGCCTCGAAGGGGGCCCCCGTGCTTCGACCCACATCGTTTGATAGTTTGCGGCCCGAGTAATGGGAGACGATTTTAATCGTCTTGCCCTTGTAGCCTTCGGGGTTCTTCTTGAGCTCGACCACACTGTGAAGTGTCGTTACTTCACCCGCGGGAGTCTTCTTCGTTGAGGGCTTCCCGGCCAGCATGGCCTGGGCAGTTTCGGGGTCAACGCGCCGATATGGTGTCGGGTCATGGCCCTTCGTCAGATTCGTCTTCAAGAGAGCGTCCGGCCCTTCAAGGCGGATGGAAATCTGGTTGCGCACCGAATCTTTGGTCGTGCAGCGCCGGCCTCCACGATAGATGGAGTACTGCGGATCCTCCTCCTCCGCCCTCCACTCGTTTTTAGAAACCTTCTTGATGCTGCTGAAGAAGATGCGCCCGGGCTTTTCGTGGCGCAGGATGCATTCTTTGCCCCCGTCGTTGTGCCAGTAGACTCGGGACATTCCAGTCATCCATTCGCCGAGGCTGAAGCCGCGAAGAATGGCCTCAACTTCATCAGTGTCACCAACGCTACGGACCTCGAACACCCAGCGACCCGGGTTCGTCGCCTGCCACCATCCAACCAAGGGATGAATGACCCGAATCTCTCGCGAGGAGGTTACTCCGTCCACTGTAGCAGTCACCGTCGCCTTTCCGGGTTTTCTCGCTTCGGCGGACGCACTGGCGATGGCGAGAACATCTGGTTGGGAGCTCTTCCACTCCACCTTGCGGCCTGTGAGCGGCGAGCCGGCCTCGCTTAGCGGCACTGCGGACAGCGCGACGGAGGCCCCAGCGCGAAGAGACGACGGCATGGCGGCCACTTCAATACTTGCCACTGTCGGCGGCGGTTCCTTGGTGGGCTCCTCTTTGCACGCCATGATGGCAAGGGCCAGGCCAAGCATTGCGATTGTGCAAGAGAGACGGATGGGGGGCCTGACAGGAAGGGCCTGACTGGCTTGGGCGCGGTTTAGCTTCGGGTTGAGTGTCCTTCTTCTTCTCATCATCGTGACATCTTCGGAACCGGGCTCCTTCGAGTCCGTGGGTTCGGGTTCATCCTTGTCGGTGCCTGCGGCGCTTGACGAACTATCCACGGGAGATGGCTCGCGCCGGTGATGGTGTGTGGGCACCGGGTGTTGGTGTCTCGTCGCCGCGCGAGGCCCGGGTGTGCCGCGTTGCTCATGGCACCTGCCCCAGCGCGGTGGACTTCAGCGTCAGCCCCGCCCCGACCAGCGACATCCACTGCGAGGCCAGGTGCCTCGAGAAGATGGGGTCGTCGAGAAGCACACCCACCTCGATGTTCCGCTCTTGTCCTGAGAAGGTGAAGTTGGCGCTGGAGACGAAGGCTCGCTTGCCGTCGACCACGACGCACTTCGCGTGGAGCAGCGTGTTGTGCTTCGGGTCGATGACGCGGTTGTCGCAGTAGAGGGTCGGGTACGGCGGGCCGAAGGGCCAGTTGTCGGCGAGGAAGGCGGCCATCGCGTCTTGGGCGTGCTTCTCCGGTGGGTCGGTCGCCTTGTCGGGGGAGGCGACGTTGACGAAGAAGGTCGCCTGCGCGCCGTGCTCGACCATCGCGTCGTAGAGCGGCTTGAGGACCGTCTTGGCGTTGGTGAAGTAGCAGCCGCCGAGGATGACGTGTTCTCGGGCGCTCTTGAAGAGCTCGCGGAGAACGACGGCGGTGTCTCGAGCCGTGGCCCCGTGCCCCTCGGGCCCCGTCCACACCAGCTCCGGGGCAGGCCGCGCGTTCTCCTTCCGCTCGGCCAGTGTGACATCGAGGATGGATAGGCACGCCAGCCTAGGGTGCCCCGTCAGTGCGGCGTCGATGGCGTCGAGCTGGTTGCGAATGCCGAAGCTAACCAGTCCGGACCGACTGATGGGGGTCGTGAGCTTGCCGGAGTCGATGGCGTCGCGGAGGCGCTCGAGGGTGGTGGTGCTGACCTCGGTGAGGGTCGAGCGGGCCGCGGGCTTCGTGGTGCTCACCACGGGCGCTCCTTGAAGAAGGCGATGTCGGGGTCGTTGCCGATGGTGGGGACGACCAAGGCCCGGTCGAGGTAGCGGTTGAAGCGCTCGCAGGAGCACTCGGCGATGTAGAGGCAGCCGTGGCAGGCGGCGCCTTCGGTGCGGCGGTCGCTGCCTTCGCTCGACGGGTCGTGGGCGGCGCAGACGGGGTCGTTGGAGCAGAGGCGGCCCATCTCCCAGGCTTCGCGGAGGTGGTGGCGGAGGCGACGGCCCTCCTCCACGAGTCCACCCAGCGTGCCCTCGCTACCCGTGGTGCCGGTGCTGATGAGGATGGCGGCCATGGGGGGCTCGTCGAGGCCCGGCGGGTTGCAGTAGAGGCGCTCCTTGAGGGCGCTGGCCGAGTAGCCGCACTCGAGGCTGATGGCGGTCATCAGCAGGTGCGACAGGGAGTGCAGCATGTAGAAGCGGGGGCCGTGGAAGTCCCCTCGGCCGTCGGCGAGGGCGGCGTCTTTCAGGTTCTTGCTTCGCTCGACAACCGGCTTGGAGTTCTCCCAGGCTTGGACGGCGTCTTCGTCGAGCTGGATGAAGATGCCTTCGCCCCTTACCTCGGCGGCGGGGAGCCATTTTTGGTTGCCGCCGGGCATCGTCAGCGGGGCGGGCCTTACGTCCCGGCCCTCGTAGTCGAACTCGCCTTGGAGGTTGGCGCTGATGGAGTCGAAGCGGCTGAAGCTGACCTGAACACGAATCTCGCGGAGCTCGGGGACGACGATGAGTTGCGACACGCCCCGCGGAAGATCGATGTGGGCAGCGGGGACTCGATAGGCGGCGAACTGGGCGTCCTTGGGCGCAATTTGCCCCTTCTGTTCCAACGGTGAAGTTGTGATGCGCTCGAACTCGGCCGACCGGAGCGGGCGGCTTTGCTGTCCTGCCTCGGCGTCTCGCTCGGCCTTCACCGCGAGGAAGACGTCGGCGGCGGAGTGCCCGTCGAACGCCTCACGGAGGAAGTCGATGGATTGCATGAACATCTGCACCATCGACTCGCCCTGGGCATTCTTTAGGACGTCCCAGTTCTTCTTCTCCCGGACGCGGAGCTGCAGCGGATTGGGGTCGGGGTCGGGCAGACGCAGCGCTGTGACCACTTGCGAGAAGTAGGCGTTGGAGGCGGTGCGCACGAGGAGCTTGAGCTGCTGATCGCAGTCTTCGTTGGCCGCCTTGCCACCGAGCCAAGGGCGGTGGCCCTTGCAGTCGAAGAGGCTGCCGACCATCGCCTTGTTCATGAACTGGCCGCTGTCGCAGTTCTTGCACTGGACCCGAATCTTCGAGAAGTCACCGGTGCCGCCCTCGTAGAGGTAGAGCTCGGCGCGGTCGCAGACGCCGCCTTCGCGGTCGAGGTGGGCGAAGGCCTTCCAGGGCCAGTCGGTGATGTGGCCCTTCTTGCAGGCGGCGACGAAGCGGACGGGCACGGCGTGGGACGACTTGTTGCGCCCGCACTGGTGGCGGTAGCGGCCCCGCTTGGTCTCGAAGGCGTCGATGGCACTCGCCAGGCGGTGGCAGCCTTGGCACACGAACCACCGTGGGAACTCCAGCGCCCGGATACCCACGTTGGGGTAGGGGTCGCTGTTGTCGCCCTCGGGCGCCTTGCGGAAGTAGCTCTCGCGGGCGAGGTCGAGGTCGGGGTCGAGGGCCTTGAGGCGCGGGATGAGGGAGCGCCGGAGGCGGGGGTCGTCGAGCACCTCGCCTTCGGACGCCTTTCCGTAGCCCCAGTGCTCGAGGCCCCCGATGATGACGGCGCGGTCGACGAGGTCGACCATCGAGCCGGGGCCGAAGGTGGTGATGAGCTGGCTCTGGCGGATGTGGCCGTCGGGCCACTTCTTCTGGCGCTTCTTGCCGCCTTTTCCTCCTCGGGCCATCAGTTGCTCCTGTCGTCGAGTTGGGCGAAGCGCAGCCACACATGCGTGTTGGGCTCGACGTCGCGCATGCTGGTGGGGGCCAAGAACTGCCGGGCGTCGTGGTCGTGGGGTACCTCGTCGGTGGCGGTGAACATGAGCGCTT
>JAUHZF010000398.1 GCA_030426145.1 Polyangia bacterium | reverse complement strand
CGTTGGGCGACGGGATCCGGGTGAAGGGCGGCGACGCCGAGAAAGCCTTCGCGGCCAAGGGCTTCGGCAAGGGCTGTGAGGCTTGGTACGAGGTCGAGCCGGCGGGGTACGTCTGCGTGGGCGAGCACGGGACCCTCGACCCGGAAGACCCCGCGATCGTCGCGCTCCGGAGCCACGCCGCGGACCGGAGCTCACCGTGGCCATACGACTACGGCGAGTCGCTGCAGGTGCCCGTCTATCACCGGCTGCCGGACGCCAGGAAGCAGTTCTACCGCGAGATGGGCTTGCCCCAACACTTGGAGAAACTGGCGGCGCAGAAGGCCCTGGCTCCGGAAAAGCGCGACAAGGCCTTCGCCGACGTCGACCTGACGCCGGGGTCGGACGAGGTCCCCATGATCCTCGACCTGCCGCCAGGTGGCCGCGCGCTTCAGACCCAGGTCGTGCGCGGCTCGACCATGGCCTACGTCCGTCGTTTCGAGCACGAAGATCGGACCTTCCTCATGACGTGGGACCGCGGGTTCGTGCCTGCCGACAAGGTCAAGCCCTACCCTCGCTCGGATTTTCACGGCGTGCCCATCGGGGCCAGCGGGGAGCAACTGCCCCTCGCGTGGTTCCGGGGCGATGCGCGCCCGAAGCTGGTGCGTGGCGAGGACGGTTTCGTCGAGAACGGCGAGACCTGGCCGCGTCTTCATCACGTCGGGCTCACGGGGAAAGAAGAGAAGGTCGCGGGTGAGCGCTATCTCGAGACACGCGAGGCAGACCGGTGGGTGCGCGCGAGCGACGTGGTGGTGACGGCGCTCAGCGAAGACCTGCCGCCCCAGATCCGAAATGCGGACGACGGCCATCGCACGTGGCTCGACATTTCGGTGCTCGACGGCACCCTCGTCGCCTACGAGAACACGACCCCGGTCTACGCGACGCTCATCTCCCCCGGCCGAGGCGGCATCCCACAACCTGGTGTACCGACACTCGACACGGCCTCTACGCCCACGGGCGTGTTCAGCGTGCTGGCGAAATTCGTCACCGCGACCATGGTGAGTGGCTCGATCTCGACCCTGGTGCACGCCGAGGTGCAATACACGCAGAACTTCAACGGTCCCTACGCCCTCCACGGCGCCTACTGGCACGACCGCTGGGGAGAGAAGAAGAGCGGCGGCTGCATCAACCTCGCCCCCCGCGACGCCCAGCGCGTCTTCGAGTGGACCTACCCTCGCCTGCCCGAGGGCTGGCACGCCATGCGCACCATCACCAGGGGCGTCGACTGGGGAAAGCCAACCCTGCTCTACGTGCACCGTTGAGTCAGGCGTTGGCGGTCACACAAGCCACGAGGCGCCCGACGGCGTCGTCGAAGACCTCGGGGGAGAGCAGCAGGCTGAGCACCACCGTGCCCGGCTCGGCGATGTCGTAGAAGTAGCCGGGCTGCACCGCGATGGCTTCTTCGCGCACCAAGAGCTCTATCCACGCGTCATCGCTACGGGTTCGGGGGAGCTCGACGAGGGCGTACCAGCCACCTTCGCTGGGCATGACGGTGAGCGCGGTGTCGGCACAATGGGCCAAGAGGCGGGCGCGGTTGTGGTGGAGCCGAGCCCGAAGCGTGTCTTGCCACGGATCGACAGCATCGAGGATGGCAGGCGCCGCGAGCTGCACGGCGGTGGTCACGCCGAGGTAGCAGTCGGCGATGAGCTCGAGCCGATCGAGTGCCTCGACACGGAGCGCCTCAGGCCCGCACACGGCCGTCCACCCGAGCTTGAGCTGGGGAAGCAGGGCCACCTTGCTCAGCCCGCTCAGCACGAAGGTGAGAACGTCGGTATCGGTCCCGGCGAAGCTAGATGCGTGGCCGGTGCGGTAGTCGAAGAAGACCTCGTCGGCGATGAGGGCCAGGTCGTGGGCACGGCAGAGCTCGAGCAGCGCGTCGCGCTCGTCATCGGCAACGAGGGTGCCAGTGGGATTGGCGGGGTGCACGACGAGGACGGCGCGCGCACGCGGCTCCGCTTCGATACGAGCCCGCAGTGCGGGCAGGTCGATGCGAAAGCCGTCCGCCCGCACGAGTGGATAGGGCGTGAGGCTGACGCCTTCGAGGGCGGCGAGGAAGGGAAAGAGGGGGTAGCTCGGCTCGGGCGCGAGCACGACCTCCCCTGGGTCGCAGAGCAGCTTGAAGAGCCAACCGTAGGCTTCGCTGCTGCTTGCCGACAGCACCAACCGTTCGGGTCCGAGCGCGACGTCGCGGCGGGCGTAATAGCGGGAGATGGCCTCGCGCGTGTCGAGGGCTCCTCGAGGGTCCGGCGCGTAGCGCGAGCCTTTGGGGTTCGCGAGCCCAGCCACGGCATTGGGTTGGGTGAAGCCCCACTTGGTGGGGTTGGAGCTGGTCAGATCGAGCAACGGTCCCGCTTCGGCCACGAGCCGTGCGAGCGCATTGGGGAGCCGCGGAAACCCCGAGCGCCGCGACAGACTCATGGCGAGCAGCGGACCACGTTCACCGCCGGGGCGGATCCTTCGGCCACGGTGACGAAGCCCCCGCCCACATCCATCGGGAGGGGCGCCACAGCCTCGCCTTGCATCTCGAGGGGCCGCGGCAAGGTGCACCCTTGCTGTTCGAAAGCATCGACCAGCACCCCCTCTGCGGGGCGCGGGTAGTAGAAGACGCCGGCATAGGTACGGATGAGAACGCCATCGTCGCCATAGGCCTCAGCACCGGTGATGAGCTTGAGGCCCTCGGGGATCTGGAACTTCGCGATGGGGCTCATCACCATGGCGGCGCCAGCCGTGATCGGGGACGGCGAGCCGTAGGCCACGGCACCGGTCACGGCGTCTTTGATGATGATGATGATCCTCGGACCGCTGGGGTCGATGATCATGGCTTCGGCGTCGTGGGGCCCATCCTCGTAGACGAGCTCGAAAGCCTCGGCCTCGAGGACCTGGTTGGCGCCGGGTCCGACCTGGGTCGGCTCGGGAACGCGGTAGACGGTGATCCCGGGGCGGGACTCGGGGTTGTCGCCGATGTCCCCCCAATAGAGGCATGAGCCGCCATTGCCGCAGGGCCCGGCCGCCGCGTCCTCCCAGTCGACCGACCCTGCACCCGCGACGGTGAAGGTACCGAGGTCGGCCCCGGTGAGGTCGGTGGCGAAGAACCGCGCCGAATCTCCAGAGTCGTTGTGCAGGTAGTAGATGCCGTCGAAGAGGTCGCTCGCGATGAGCCCCGACGTCTCGGAGACGTCGGGGTTGGCCAGCTTTCCTTCGGCCACCGGCTCGGAGCAGCTGAGCGAACAGAGATCGAGGGGTGGCGGCACGCTCCCCCCGCTCCCACTGCTGCTGGAGCTGGACGTACTGCTGCTGCTGCTGCTGCACCCGCTCGTCCCCTCCACGAAGACCGTGTTGGCACAACCGACGAACGCAAGGCTGCTCACCCCGATGCCAGCCACGAGCCCAAAGCGCATGGCGAGGGAGATACCACAGGATCGCGTTCTGCTGGTTTTCGAGGTTCGAGGTCCTCGAGGTTCGAGGTTCGAGGTTCCAGGTTCGAGGTTCCAGGTTCGAGGTTCGAGGTTCCAGGTTCGAGGTTCGAGGTTCGAGGTTCGAGGTTCGAGGTTCGAGGTTCGAGGTCCTCGAGCACGAGCCCAAGTACGAGTACGAGTACGAGCCCGAGTACGAGCCCGAGCACGAGTACGAGCCCGAGCACGAGCACGAGCACGAGTACGAGTACGAGCCCGAGTACGAGTACGAGCCCGAGTAGCCTACTCCCCGAAGTGCCAGGGTCCTCGGCGCGTGGGGGCGCGGAGCGACGTCTCCAGCGTCTCGAGGTATCGCTGCCGTGGCCAGTGGCGGGCGCCGAAGCGCTCGAGGTGGGTGGTGTGGACCTGGGCGTCGATGAGGTTGATGCCCCATCGTTCGAGCTGTTGCACCAGGAGCACGAAGCCGATCTTCGATGCGTCGGGTTTGTGGGCGAACATCGACTCCCCGAAGTAGGCGCCCCCGAGCGAGACGCCGTAGAGGCCACCGACGAGGTTGTCGTCTTCGTCCCACGCTTCCACGGAGTGGGCGAAGCCCAGCTGGTGGAGGCGGCCGTAGGCCGAGATCATCTCCTCGGTGATCCACGTCCCCTGCTGTCCCGGCCGTGGGATCTCCGCGCAGGCGGAGATCACCCCGTGAAAGTCGGTGTCGAGCGTGTAGCGATAGGGCTGTCGGCGGATCACCTTCTTCAGGCTGCGGCTGACGTGCAGCTCGGGGGCCCAGAGGACGAAGCGCGGATCGGGGCTGTGCCAGAGCAGCGGGAAGCCCTCGGTGGGCCACGGAAAGATGCCACTGGAGTAGGCCAGCACCAGGCGCTCTGGACGAAGGTCGCCTCCCACCGCCAAGAGTCCGTCGGGGTCGGCGAGCTGGGGCGGCGGGAAGCCGAGCCTCTGGTCGAGCTGAAAGACCGGCACGCTGGCCATAGCCTTGGCCGGTCCCTGCGGTCGAGGCAAGCGCGACCTGGTTTGCGCGGAGGAGGTTTGGCCCGCGCCTGCTAGATTGCCCTGAGATGGTGCGGGTCGAGCTCTACGGGATCCCGCGGCTGGAAGCGGGTACGACGGCCGTCGAAGTCGCCGCCTCCAACGTGGGCGAGGCGCTGAAAGCGCTCGGGATCCGCGTTCCCGCCCTCGTTCCCGACGTCGTCGAGCCCGACGGCGCTCTATCCCCCCACTACCTCGTGGCCGTCGACGGCGGCGACCTCACCCGCGACCTCGCGCGACCGCTCCGCCCCGGCGATGTGCTCGTGCTCGTGTCCGCTCACGCTGGCGGCTGATGCGAGGCGCGTTTGGGCGGTACTTGCGGGTCGACCTCGCCACGGGTGAGACCACGCGCCCGAACCTCGGCCCCGAGGTGCGCGCGGCCCTCGTGGGGGGGGTGGGTCTCGGCACCGCCATCCTCGCCCACGAGACCTCTCCTGGCTTCGACCCCCTCGGGCCCGAGGCCGCGCTCGTCTTCGCCTTCAGCCCCTTCGTCGGGACCTCGATCACCACCTCCGCCAAGCTCGCCCTCGTCGCGAAGTCTCCCCTCACGGGACGCCTTTCGGACGCGCTCTCCTCGTCCGACTTCGCCATCGTCGGCAAACGCACCGGCCACGATGCCATCGCCCTCGTGGGGCGCACCGCCGAGCCCTCGGTGCTCCTCGTCACCGAAGACGGAGCCAAGCTGCACCCCTGTCCGGACCTGTGGGGCGATGGCGCCACCATCGACGCCGTAGACGCCACCCTTCGCGAGCGCTTCCCCGGCCATCACTTCGCGGCCATCGGCCCCGCGGCGGAGCACGGCGTGCGCTTCGCCTGCGTGGCCAACGGTGGACGCCACGCCGGGCGGGGAGGACTCGGCGCCGTGATGGGCAGCATGGGCCTCAAGGCGATCGGCGTGCGCGGACGAGCGCGCACCCAGACCGCGGACCCGGCTCGGCTCGTCGCTCTCTCGAAGGATTGGGCGACGCGGTCTCTCGGCCCTGAGACCGCCAAGTACCGCCGCCTCGGCACCGTCGCCAACCTCGCTGCCTTCAACCGCCTCGCCGCGCTTCCCACCCGCAACTTCACCGCCAGCACCTTCGATGGCGCCGAAGCGCTCAGCGGTGAGACGTTGCAGCGCACACGCGCCGAGGGACGCAGCGCCTGCCGAAACTGCACCATCGGCTGCGAGCACTTCTTCAGGAGCCGCCGCGGCAAGGTGAAGCTCGAGTACGAGAACCTCTTCGCGCTCGGCCCCCTGTGCGGCATCGACGATCCGGAGATCACGCTCGCCGCTTCACGAACGTGCGACGAGCTCGGCCTCGACACCATCTCCGCGGGAGGTACGATCGCCTTCGCCATGGAGTGCAGCGAGCGCGGCTTGCTCGACGGCACGCCATATGCGCGCCCCGAGCTGCGCTTCGGCGCGGGCGAGGTGATGCTGGAGGTGCTCGGCGAGATCGCCTTTCGCCGCACGCCTCTCGGCGACCTACTCGCCGAGGGGAGCCGTCGCGCTGCAGAGCGCATCGGTGGCCCCGCCCCCGACTTCGCGCCCCACGTGAAGGGCCTCGAGCTCCCCGGCTACAGCCCACGTGCGCTGCAGACCATGGCCCTCGGACTGAGCGTCTCGCACCGGGGTGCCGACCACAACAAGAGCGGCGCCTACGAGGTCGACTTCAGCGCCGAAGCTGACCGGTTTGCCCCCGACGAGGCCGCCGTGCGAGGCGCCATCGAAGCCGAGGACCGCGCAGCCCTGCTCGACGTGCTCATCCTCTGCAAGTTTCTCCGCGGGATCTTCACCGACGTCTATGCCGAGACTGCCCCCGCCCTCGAGGCGATCACGGGCCGCTCCACCCGCCCCGACGACCTTCGTGCGGTCGCCGCGCGCGTGGTGCGGCTGCGCCGCTGGTTCAACGAACGCGAAGGCTGGACCCTCGACGAAGACACCCTGCCCGCTCGCTTCTTCGACGAGCCGCTCCCCAGTGGTGCTGCGGCCGGCGCCAAGCTCGATCGCGAGCGCTTCACCGCTCTCCGCGCCGCCTACCTCGACGCGCGGGGCCTCGGCGCGCGTGGCTTTCTCTCCGCGCAAGCCGCGAGCGAGCTGGCCGATCTCGTCGACGATCTGTCGCGTTGAGGGCCCCCGTCGCAACCGGGCTACCAAGCCGGCACGCTTGATCTCGGGTGCCGTCCCGACGCAACCTCCCGCACCATGAGTGGGAAGCGTTGGCTGAGCATGGTCCTCGTGGGCCTCATGGGGTCCACCTTCGTCGCCTGTGGCGGCGACGAGAAGGCAGAGAAGGACTCGTCCGCCGAGGACGACGACGGCGGCAAGAAGAAGAAAAAGAAAAAGAAGAAGAAGAAGGACGACGAGGACGAGGACGGCAAGGACACCAAAGAAGCCAAGGGCGACGACGAGGACGAAGCTCCGAAGGGCGACGTCGGCCTCAAGGCCAAGGACAACGACAAAGAAGTCGCCGACCTCGCGAAGAAGATCGCCGACGGTTGTGAGCTCAAGCAGTGGGGCTACGACCGTAAGAAGTGCACCGACTACGAGACCTGGTCGAAGGGTGAGCTCTTCAAAGATGGCGCGAAGGACAAGACCCTCGTGAACCTCCTCGAGGACCCCCAGATGCCCATCCGTCGTCTGGCCGCCGAAGCGCTGCGTAGCCGCGGTGAGAAGTACGAAGAGGACAAGGACATGGCCAAGCGGGTCGTGGGTGCCCTCAAGCGCGAGAAGGACGAGAAGGTGGCCGACACCCTCGCCTCCGTCGTCGCCGACATCCGCCTCGAGAAGACGGGACTCGTCGACCAGGTCCTCGACATCGCGAAGACCCACTCGGTCAAAGAAGTCGGCCCCAGCATCGTCAACGAGGTGCTCTTCCGCAACCGTGAGACGGCCAAGGTCTACGACTTCGTCAAGGACGCGGCCGCGAACCACAGTGACGAGGAGATGCGGTACAACGCCATCCGCGGCTTCTGGACCGGTACCCCGCGCGGGAAGGACGGCGAGGTCTGCGAGCTTTGGCGCAAGGTGGCCACCACCGACAAGAGCGCAAAGGTCGCGGCCAAGGCCCTCGAGCTCGCGTTCCAGAATCCATCGGCGCGCTGCAAGGACGAGTACGAGGCGCTGCTCAAGCACGCGGAGACCAAGGCCAAGGACGGCACCGTCAAGGAGACGGGCATCGCGTTCGGTCTGAAGTACCTCTTCCGGCAGAAGGACGCCCCCGACGCGATCAAGAAGCGTGCGCTCGCCGCGGCCAAGACGCTGCTCGCCAACGACAAGAACTCAGGTCAGGCGCGAGGCTGGGCCCTTCGCTTCATCGGTGAGGCCGACCCCGGCGCCAAGGCCCTCGCGGCCAAGTACAAAGACGACAAGGACTTCTCCCTCAAGCATGCCGCGAAGGACATCAATGAGGGGAAGATCAAATACAAGAAGGACTGAGCCCCAAATGGACTGGGCCCAGAAGGACTGGGCCCAAATGGGCTGGGCCCAAATGGGCTGGGCCCAAATGGGCTGGGCCCAAATGGGCTGGGCGGCCCAAATGGACTGGGCCACAAAGGACTGGGCCCGCGAGCCGCCCACCCAGTGCGCTCCGCCTACGACGCGACCATCGACGGCGAGATCATCCGACGGGGTGGGCTGGCGGCAGCGTAAGCCACCACATGGACCTGGTCGGCGACACCGAATAGCCGCCTCGACGACGAACCGCCGCAAGGCGATCGACGATCGCTTTGGGTGCCTCTGCGTAGACGGTGACCCACACAAAGCGATCGATGAGCGCTTTGCACGCAACTCCGCGGAGCCTCGGGTCGAGGCGGTCAGCCACGACCAAGCGCACCACGTCGCCCCTGCACACCCCCGCGCCTCACGGTCGACGACGAACCGCCGCAAGGCGATCGACGATCGCTTTGGGCGCCTCTGCGTAGACGGTGACCCACACAGAGCGATCGATGAGCGCTTTGCACGCAACTCCGCGGAGCCTCGGGTCGAGACGGTCAGCCACGACCAAGCGCACCAAGTCGCCCCTGCACACCCCCGCGCCTCACGGTCGACGACGAACCGCCGCAAGGCGATCGACGATCGCTTTGGGGGCCTCTGCGTAGACGGTGACCCTCACAAAGCGATCGATGAGCGCTTTGCACGCAACTCCGCGGAGCCTCGGGTCGAGACGGTCGGCCATGGCCACGCGTAC
>JAUHZF010000397.1 GCA_030426145.1 Polyangia bacterium | reverse complement strand
AAGGTGACACCGACAACACGCCCTATGGGCTCGGAACCTACGCCTCACGTTCGACCCCGACCGGCGGCGCGGCGACGGCCATCATCGCGCAGCGCTTGCGAGACAAGGCACGCAAGATCGCCGCTCACTTGTTGGAGGCCAACGAAGAGGACCTCGAGTGGGACGAAGACCGGTTCGTGGTCAAGGGCACCGACAAGTTCAAGACCATTCAGGACTGCGCCTTTGCCGCCTACACCAACCCGCCCGAGGACGTGGAGCCCGGGCTCGAAGGCGTGCACTACTACGACCCGCCGAACATGACCTATCCCTTCGGCTCCTACATCGTGGTGGTCGAGGTGGACGAGGACACGGGCGAGTGGAAGGTCCTGCGCATGGTCGCGGTCGACGACTGTGGGGTGCGCATCAACCCGATGATCGTCGATGGTCAGATCCATGGGGGCCTCACCGAGGGCTACGCCATGGCGGCCATGCAGCTCATCACCTACGACGAAGAAGGAAACTGCATCGGCAGCAACTTCATCGACTACCTGCTGCCCACCGCGGTGGAGACCCCGAGCTTCGAGCTCCACGAGACGGTCACGCCGTCGCCCCACCACCCCATCGGGGCCAAGGGCGTGGGCGAGTCGGCCACGGTGGGCTCGCCGGCAGCCTACGTGAATGCGGTGCTCGATGCGCTCAAGCCCTACGGCGTGAAGAACATCGACATGCCCGTCACCTCAGCCAAGGTCTGGGAAGCCATTCAGAAGGCCAAGGCCAGCGCAGCCGAGTAGGCGAAACCCGGTCGTCGCGACCTCGATCGATGGAGAAACACGCATGACCCTGATCCCCGGAGACCTCGACGTGGCCATCGCCGAGCTCGAGCGGCGGCGAGAGCCCTACGCCCTCGCCACCGTGGTCTGGACCAAAGGCCTGAGCTCGGGCAAGGCGGGCGACCGCGCGGTCGTCACGGCCGACGGCAAGCTCCGGGGTTGGGTCGGTGGGGCCTGTGCGCTCGGCAAGGTCGTACGGCAGTGCCAAGAAGCCCTCGCCGAGCGCGAGCCCCGCGTGCTCTGCATCGGTCACGACGACGTGTTCCCCGAACGCGACGACGGTCGCATCAACGAGCCGGCCTCCTGCCAGAGCGACGGCTCGTACGAGATCTTCATCGAGCCGAAGCTCCCTTCGCCCCGGCTCTTCATCTTCGGCGACGCTCCGGTGGCGAGCACCCTCGGTGTGCTCGCACGCGCCGTGGGCTTCGAGATCTCCGCGGTGCGGCGTGCCACGGTTGCAGAGCGGCCAGAGGCCCATCACGTCATCGACGCCAACGGCGACCTCGACCTCAACGTAGACGCGGCGGACTTCGTGGTCGTCGCGACGATGGGCCAATGGGACCGCGCCGCCCTCGAATCCGCGCTCGCCACCCCGGCCCACTACGTCGCGCTCGTGGCCAGCCCACGCCGCTGGGGCAAGCTCAAGTCTCGCTTCGAAGAACAGTTCGGGCCGGAACGGGTCGCAGCCGTGCGCGCCCCCGCTGGCCTCGACCTCGGGCCCGTCGACCACCCCGAGATCGCCGTCGCGGTGCTCGCAGAAGTGGTACGTGAGAAGGCCCTGCAACGAACCCGCCTCGCCGGGGTAGACGCCCCCCAACAGGCAGCCTCAAGCTGCGGACGACAAGCCCATGGAACTCAAGAACACGTTTGAAGTCGCTGCTACCCGCAAGAGCTCGTGGGACTTCCTGCTCGACCCCGAGCGGGTGACGCCCTGCATCCCGGGGGCCGAGCTCGTCAAGATCGACGACGACGGCACTTGGCACGTCAAGGCCAAGGTCAAGCTCGGTCCGGTGACGATGAACTACAAGGGCAAGGTCAACATCGTCGAGAAAGACGAAGGCGCCTTCGGCGTGGTGATGAAGGGGAGCGGCACCGAGACCAAGGGCAAAGGCACGGTCAAGGCCGACATCGTCTCTGAGCTTCACGAAACGGACGGTGGAGGCACCCGGGCCGAGATCACGAGCACGGTGAAGATCGCCGGCAAGGCGGCCCAGTTCGGGCGCGGCATGATCGGCGACGTCGCCGGGCGCTTCACGCAGGAGTTCGCGGAGGCCATGGAACACGCCTTGGCCGAAGACGCGTCGAGCGAAGCGGCCGAGGCGGCGGAGAAGGCTGCCGAAGCCGCGAAGAAGGCGGCCGACGAAGCGAAGAAGGCCCTCGAGCAGCAGAAGCGCGAAGAAGCCGAGGCGGAGGCAGCCGAGAAAGAGGCCGAGGCCAAAGCCGCCAAGGCGTCCGAGGCCAAGGCGCCCGCCAAGGATGCGGCCGCCAAGAGCGAGGTGAACGACGAGACGCTCACCGAGCTGCGCGACCTGCTCGAGCGCGGTGAGAAGGCGGCGAAGAAGGCCGAGTCGGCAGCCCGCCGCGCCGAAGCCGAAGCCAAGCGCGCCGAGGCCGAGGCAGCGCGGGCCGACGCCGCGTGCAAGCGGGCCGAAGCGGCGGCGAAGAAGATGGAGCTCCTGGCCAAGGAGCGAAAAGAGACCAAGGAGGTGAGCGGTTTCGGGATCGCCTTCTGGGCGATCGGGCGCGCGATCAGCCGCTTCTTCCGGGGGATCTTCGGCGGCGGCGACAAAGAGCTCCCCGACGGTCGCAAATAGCGCCAGGGTGCGTCACATCTTGGCGTCGAGCGACTTGCCGGTGTCGATGTGGCGCAGCTCGGGCACCAGTCGGCCGAGCGCGCCGACGAGGTCCTTCCGACCGATGTCGGCTTCGGGCTCCGACACGGCGCGCGCGATGGTCGACAGGAGCGCGCCCAGGGCGGCGGGGTCGCCGCTTCGGGCTTCGATGCCATGCACGGCCGACAGACCGACGTCGCGGGCTCGCTCCCCTTCGCAGACGAACTCTTCGTGGGGCTTCTCGCCATTGGTGTCGGATCGAGTGAGCACCACCGGGTAATGCCCTCGAGCGAGCTCCGCCTCGACCTGCCGCCGAGCTTCCGCCTCATCGTCGTAGATGCGAGGGCGCAATCCCAGCTCGGTCAGGGTGGCCTCGGCCACACGGTCGAAGCCGAACTCGTCGCGCCCGGGGGCGAGGGCGGGAACCATCACGGTGTGACTCGGGGCGAGCAAGGCGCTGATGAGGCAGAACTGTCCCGCCTCCTGCGGTGAGACGAGGTAGCGCTTCACGTCGACGGGAAGCGCCAGCGGCTGGCGCTTCTCGATGCGCTGCAAGAAGGCCCACGGGAGACTTCCATCGGAGAAGGCCACGTTGGCGAAACGGGCCGCAGAGAGCTGAGTGAAGGTGGGTCCCTGCCCATGACCCCCCACCTCCCCGTGGGCCCACAGCAGCAGCTCCATGGCGCGCTTGCTCGCGCCCATGAGCGAGACCGGACGCGCGGCCTTGTCGGTCGAGACCATGAAGACGCCGCGCCGGCCATGCCCCGCATGCCGACACACCTGAAGGAATCGGTCGGCTTCGAGCAGATTGACCTCGAGCATGCGCGCCAGCGAGTAGCCGTCGCGCTCGCTGCGCACGTGTTTGAGGGCGGCGAACGACATTACGTAGTCGAAGGGCGCTTGCCGGCGCAGATAGCGGGCGGCGAGCGCGGACCCGTAGCCGAAAGGCTGCACCGAGAGCTCGCCCGCGAAAGGCACCGATGCACTGCGCAAGGTGCGCACCAGCTCGGCGAGGTTGTTCTCGCTCGGGTCGAAGACGGTGATGGCGGCGGGTCGCCGGGCCACGAGCTCGAGAATGGTCGCCGAGCCGATGGTGCCCGCCCCACCCGCGACGAGGATTCGGGCCCCGCGCACGGCCTGGTCGAGCTCATGGGCTCGGGCGGTCAGATCGACGTCGAGCAGGCTCGTCGGTCTCCCGGTCACGGCGCGGGCGATGCGTTCGATGCGCGGGGTGAGGCTCAGACTCATGTTTCCTCCGAGGGGTCGTCTGCTTGAGAGCGCGAAGAGACTCTCCTAGGATCGTGGGTACGTTGCAGGTCACAGCCGCCATGGAGGAGCTGGTCGTCGGGCCCGGCGCCACCATCCGCGAAGGGATGGAGGCGCTGAATCGCTCGGGGCTCGAGGTCGCCCTCGTATGCGAAGAGGACGGACGCCTGGTCGGGGTGATCACCGATGGCGACATTCGCCGTGCCTTGCTCCGGGGCGACACCATGGAGGCCCCGATCTCGAAGGCGGCCAATACGAAGTTCACCGCCGTGGGCCCCGAGGTGAAACGGAGCGAGGCGGTTCAGATCATGTTCCGGAGCGGCTTCAAATGCCTGCCGGTGGTCGACGAAGCGGGCAAGCTGGTCGACCTCCACACGCTCTGGGTCGCCATGCTGAGCCAGGAGTCGCCGAGCTGGGCCGTGGTCATGGCCGGCGGCAAAGGCACCCGACTCGGAGAGCTGACCCGCGCCATTCCCAAGCCGATGATCCCCGTCGGCGACCGACCCATCCTGGAGCGGATCATTCAGTTGCTGGTGAGCCACGGCATTCGCCGCGTGTTCCTCTCGGTCAACTACATGTCCGACATGATCGAGGACTACTTCGGCGACGGAGAGCGCTTCTATTGCAAGATAAGCTACCTCCGTGAGTCCGAGCCGCTGGGTACCGCGGGCCCGCTCCGCATGCTGCCGGGCAAACCCTCGCACCCCATCGTCGTGATGAATGGTGACCTCCTCACCAGCATCAACCTCGGCCGCTTCCTCGCGTTCCACGCGTCGGGCGAATTCGCGGCGACGATGGCGCTGCGGCGGCACGTGATGAACATTCCCTTCGGCGTCGCGCGCGTCGAAGGCCCACGGGTGAAGTCCATCGCCGAGAAGCCGGAGCTGACCTACGACATCAATGCGGGGATCTACGCGATCTCGCCCGCGGCGCTCGACCTGATCCCACCGGAAGGCCCATACCCCATGACCGGCCTCATGCAGGCCTGTCTGGACCGCGACCTGGGGGTTGGCGCCTATCCCATGCATGAGTCCTGGCACGACATCGGTCTCCCTGAGCAGCTCGAACAGGCTCAACGCGACGACCCCTGACTTATTGAGCGGCCTCGGTCGACGACGCCGTAGGGGCGTTGCGGCGACCGGGAACGGCGGCGGTGAGGCGTTCCTTCAAGAGGGGAAGGTCGGCGTAGTCGGGATCGAGCTCCGCCAAGCGACCGGCGTGGGTGCTCGCCCGCACCAGCTCACCCGACTGCAGGTACAGGCTGGCGAGCGCGAAACGCTGATGGGTGTCTTCGGGGTGATGCTCGAGGTAGCGCTCGATGCGCTCGGCCACCTCGGCGAAGCGCCCGAGGGCGAGGCCCGCGGCGTACAGGAAGTGGAGCGGCTCCTTCTCGACGGGGTAGCGATCGAGCTCGTTGAGCGCGAGGGGGAAGGCCTCCTCGTGGCGGCCCTGAGCCACCATGACCATCAGCTCACCCACGGTGGTCGCGAATCGTTCGGCGCCCCGTTGGCGGGCTTCGATGAGGTACTGCGCGGCTGCGTCCTGGTGTTGCAGGTAGCTCGCGATCAATCCCCGCACCAGCCACGCGTTCCCGTCCTCGGGTGTGTTGGCGCAGCGTCGCGCGAGCAGCGTCTCGGCTTCTTCGGCGCGACCTTCGCGGGCCAGACGTCGCGCGGTGGAGACCTCACGATCGCTCTCCTCGTGAAGCGTGCGGAAGGTCGCGAGTAGCTCGTCGTCGTCGACCTCGGGGGCGACGGCCAGGGTGCATTGGCTCTGGGCCGCGAAGGCCACCTGACCGTTCATCGCGAAGGACAGCTTGGCCACGGCCATGGCGAGGTTGGGGCTGGGCGACAAGCCGCCGACGCGACGCCACGCGGCCACGTCGAAGACCACAGCTCCGCCCGCGACGGCGTCGAGCCCGGTCACCACCGACACGCCCTGGTGCGCGGGGGCTCCCAGGAAGGGGCGGCGCACGCGCTTTCCTCCCTGACCGACCTCGAGCCCCACGTGAACCAAGTGGCCCTCGCGGTCGATGTTCTGCCCTCCGACCACGACCGCGCCGGCCCGGGCCTGCGCCACCAGGGGGTGGAGCCACCCGAGGCGAACGATCGCCCGGGGGTCGACCACGGCGACGTAGGGGGCGACGGCGATCTCGACCAGGGCCTCGACGGCCGTCACCGGCGCCTCCACGCGCGCGGTGTGGTGCCAGTTGAGCTGCGGCGCCTCGTAATCTCGCGGCGGCGCAAAGGGCGCGGCGACGAGCAACTCGAAGACGACCCCACGCGTGCGCTCGAGGATGGCGGTGATGCAGGCGTCGAAGCTCTCCGGGTCCTGTCCTGGATGCGCCGCGACCACGACCGAGGCGCCCGGAGGCTGCTTCTCGTGCTGGCGATGGCTGGCGATGAGACGGGCCTGGGCGTCGAGCACGTCCTGGCGACGTTGGCTGTCCTCGCGGTAGCGCTGGAAGATGCGCTGAGCGCATGTGTAGAAGTCGCGCCGCCGCGTGTGGGTGATGCCGTCCGGTCGAGCGCTGACGGTGCTGCTGACCACGGGGACGTGCTTCATGGAGAAGCGGCGCGTCATGCGGATCCAGAACTCCCAATCCTCGAGCACCGGGAGTGTGTCGTCGAAGCCGCCGATCGTCTCGTAGACGCGGCGCGAGAAGAGGGGCGCCATGATGGGGATGGGGTTGTGGACGAGGAGCTCATCGGGGTGGTGCTGCTTGGCCCACGCATGGCAGGGGTCCTCTACCCCGAGTGTCACCACCTCTTCTCCTCGGTCCTCCTGCACGATGCGGCGCGCGCTGGCGTAGACCATCTCGTGCTCACCACGCTCGAGCTCGGCGACGAGGGATGCGACGTGGTGGGGGTCGAAGGCATCGTCGTCGTCGAGGAAGCCGAGGTAGTCCCCCCGCGCCACGGCGAGCCCGAGGTTGCGAGCTCCAGCCGGGCCACGCTTCTGCGGCAGGCGAAGGTAGGTCACGCGTCCGGTGGGATCGACCGAGGCGATCACGTCCTCCACGTCTTCTCCTGCGTCGTTCACAACGATGAGCTCGATGCGCTCGTGGGTCTGGGCGAGCACACTGGCCACCGAGCGCGCGAGTCGCGCCCGACGGTTGCATGTCGGCATGATGATCGAGACCAGCGGAACCTCGCGCGACGTAGACATGGTGCGTGTGCATTGCAGACGCGATGCCAACCGTGTGTACGGCCAGACCTCGGCTACTTGCGGGCCTGCTCCACCGGGTGGCGGGCCAAGACCGTCAAGGACCCGACGCTCCGTCACCGAGGTGGCGCCACCCTCACCCGATATCGGGTACCTGAAGCCACGGGCGGGGTTGGTACGGAGCTTGAACAAGCCTCATGCATGCCTCAGCTCAACTTCTCCATCGTGGTCCTGCTCGAGCACGCGCCCGAGGTCTCGCTGCGTTGCCTCACGGCCATCGCCGAGATGAGCGAAGCCTACGAGGTGGTGCTGGTCGTCGAAACCGAAGACCCCCGCTACGACACGCTCCTGCAAGCCCTCGGAAGTGACGTGCAGGTCGTCGACCGCGATGGTGCGAGCTACGCCGAGGCCTGCCGCCTCGGAGCGCAGAGAACGCAGGGCGATATCATCGTCTGGATGCGCGACGACGTGGAAGTCTCGGCCGGATGGCAGGGAGGCCTGCTCGAAGCCTTCGACGACGGAGCGGCGGGGGTATGCCCCATACTGGTCTCACCGCGCGGCTCCGTGCGAGACGCAGGCGCCGTCCTCATCGAAGATCGCTCTGCGGAACGGATACGCGCCATGCCTCGAGGTCAGGGGCTCTCGCCTGCCGACCGTCGCATGAGCGAGCCCGCACGATTGATGGTGCCCTGCCTGGCTGCCTTCGCGCTGCGTGCCTCGGCACTCTACGCCGTGGGCGAGCTCGATGGCCGCCTTCCCGCGCGCTGGGCCTTCACAGACCTCGCCTGTCGCTTGGCCGAGCACGGGCAAGCCGTACGGTTCGCACCTAAGGTGCGCATGCGCCAGCACGAAGAGGTGAACGGCTTCGCCCCCGACCCTCGCTTCGCCGCCCGTTGGCTCGGACGCGCGCCCGCCGACCAGCTCGCCCCCCAGCACGACGCGCACCACCCCGATGCCCGTGCCATGGAGACGGTTCTCGAGCCCGGCGACGCCGGGCGCCAGCGCCTGGAGCGTGTCCTCACGACCCCCGCCGCGTGATGATGCGGGTTCAGCGCGGGGCCTTGGTGGGCCCGGCGGCCAAGCCGCCTTTGCGCGTGTCGGCGAAGCCGTAGGCCATGCCCGTGTCGGGGTCGAACGTGACGCCGTTGGCGTCGCCGAGGCCCACCGGGCTCTTCTGGATCTGGTGGCCCCGTCTGGTGAGCTCTGCGATGACGGCGGCCGACAGCATGCGCTTCTTCTCCACCCGAACCTGGTCCGGTCTGTATTGATGGTGCACGCGCGGCGCCTCGATCGCCGCATCGATGGTCATGTGCCCATCGACGAGGTTGCGCAGGACTTGAGCCACGGTGTTGGGAATGGTGTCACCGCCGGGGGAGCCGATGGCCGCAACCGCGCGCCCCTGACGCACGATGATGGTGGGCGTCATCGAGCTCGACGGTCGCTTGCCGGGCTGCAGCGCGTTGACACCTCTCGGTGAGAAGGCGCCCATCACGTTGCTCATGATGACGCCGGTGCCGGGGATCATGATCCAGGCGCCGAACGCGGCCGACGTGGTGGTGGTACAGCTCACGGCGTTGCCATGGCGAT